>NZ_BSNG01000002.1 GCF_030159855.1 Devosia yakushimensis
CGCCGCGGCATTGGCCGGCAGGCGCGACTGGGCCTCGCGGGCCAGCGCGCGGGCCCGGGCGGGATCGCCGGCCTGCAGCGCCACGATGGCGTCGGAGAGGGCCTCGACGCCCTGTTCGCGGCGTTTTTCGCGATTGCGGCGCGCCATGATGCGCGGGGCGGTCAGGATGCGGCGCACCACTGACCAAAGGGCGATGATCACCAGCGCAATGAGCAGGAAGATGAAGATGGCCGCGCCCAGCCGGGGCTGCATGCGATAGCCGGCCACTTCCAGCGTCAGGGTGCCGGGCAGCGCGATCATCCAGGCGGCGAGCGCGGCGACGACGAGGCTGGCGATGATCCAGGAGGCGAGCCGGATCATGGGCGCGCTCCGCCAGCCAGCGCCTGGGCGCGCAATTGTTCGAGAAAGCCGGCCGCTTCGGCCTGGGTCGCCACCAGGGCCGGAACGTCGCCGGCCGCGCTCAGCATGGGGGCGGGAAGGCTCTCGAACAGGGTTTTGGCGGCGGCGAAATCGCGCCGGGCAATGGCGCCTTCGAGGCGGGAGGCGATGGCGTCGGGCGTGTTGCCTTCAATTTCCCCGGTAGGACGCAGGGCGATGGCCGAGCGGAACCAATCGACCGCCCCATCCTGCCAGCCGGCACCGGGATCGGCGGGGCGGCCGGCCAGGATTGCCGGCAGCACATCGGCAAAGCGCTGGGCGATGATATCGGGCCGCGGCAGGCCGCTGGTCGCCGCATTCGCAATGGCGGTGGGAATGGCGGCATTGGGCACGGCGGCCCGCAAGGCAGCCAGCTCGGTTTCATAGGGCCGGCCGGTGGCGAAGGCGGTTTCGAAGCCGGAGAGGATCAGCGGCAATTGCAGCACCGCGCCGATATCGGTGGGTTGGCTGGCCAATGCCGCCGAGGTCTGGGACACCGTGCCATCGAGATTGCGCAGATTGGCCTCGGCGCTGCCCAGCCGGGCGCCCAGCTCGTCGAGCCGCGTCACCAGGCCCGCCAGTTCGGTGCGCAGGCTTTCGACGCCGACCGCGTCGCCGGAGGCTTGGGGGGTGCTTGCCAGGGTGTCGAGGCGCTGGCTGAGGGCGGCCAATTCGGTTTCGATGGGGGCCAGATCGATCGGCTCGCCGGCAGGGGTGGCCGGCCGGTTGGATTCGAGCCCGGCGACGCGCCGGGTCAGCGTCGCCAGTTCCGATTGGGTGGTACCGGTCACCGTTTCGAGCTCCGGAATGGCGCTGGCGAACTGGCTGAGGCGCGGATCGGGCGTGGGGGCAGGGGCCGGGGTAGATGGCCAAAGACCGGCCCAGGCCAGGCCATAGGCGGCGGCCAGGCCCAGCACGCCACCGGCAATGGCCGGGATTATGGCCGAACCTGCACCCGCCTGCTGCGGGACGGCGCCGGCCGCTTGGGCGGATTTGGGCGCTTCGCGCGGGCTATCGGATGCGGGCTTGTCAGCCGGTTCGGGCTTTTTGGCGCCGGCGCCGGCCTCGCGCGCTGTCAGGTCGAGCACAGGCGGCTTGACGGCAGCCGACTTTACCGGCTCGGGCTTGGCTGCAGCCGGGTTGGCCGCAGGCTTGTCCTGGGTCGCTTTGGGGTCGTTGCCCTTTGGGTCGGCCATGCGCGGACTCCTTGGTTCTTGTTGCCGATCATGACCCAGTTTGCTCGCGGGCAAAAGCCAGCGCGAGCGTCATCATGCCATCTTCATCCGGCCGGTCGGCCAGGCTGATGCGATTGAAGTGGTTTTCCATCAAGGGCTCGGCCACGGCTTCGGACATGACCAGCATGGCGATGGCGCTGCGCTGGGCCCGGTCGAGGCTATCGGCCAGCTGCGCGAAAATTTCCGCGGTGCGACGGGAATAGATCAGGACGGCGTCGATCGAGCCGCCTGCCAGCCGGGCCAGCGCATCGTCCGGCAAGGCATCGAGCGCGACCATTTCATAAAGCCGGGCGGTCGCTACCATGACGCCGAACGGCGCCAACGCCTTGCCCAGATCCCCGCTCTGGTGCTTGGCCGCGGGGTAAAAGATCGGGCCGGCCAGCCGCGCCCGGGCAATGAGATTGACCAGATCGGCAAAGGCGCCATCGGCGCTGGAGACATCGGCAAAACCATGCTCGCGGGCCTCAAAGGCCGTTCTGCTGCCCACGGTAAAGACCGGAAGATGGCGAAACCGGTCGATCTGCTCCCGCTCGGCCAGTGCACGCAGGCCATTGGTGCTGGTCAGCGCCATGGCCGCAAAGCCGTCGGGCGCGGGCAGGCTCGCATCGAGCGTCTGGCGCACCATGACCGGCGCGGCGATGGCCTCGATACCAAGCGCTTCAAGCTTGAGCACGCTCGATTGGGCGTCCGGCTCGGGGCGGGTCACCAGCATGGTGGTCATGTGGCGGCCCATTGCGCCAGCCATTCCGTGCCGGCCTGGGCGATGAGGTCATCGCCGATCTTTTTGCCCAGTGCCGAGGGGTCCGTGCCCGTTGCCGCGCTTTCAAAGGCGGTTTTGCCATCGAGGCTCAGAATCTGCCCCTTCAGCGTCAGTACGCCGTTTTCCAGCGTGCTCAGCGCCCCGACCGGCGTGCGGCAGGAGCCGTCGAGCACAGCCAGCATGGCCCGCTCTGCCGTGATTGCGGTATGGGTCGGGGCATGATCGAGCACGGCAACGAGATCGGCGATGCGCGGGTCATCGGATCGCACGGCAATGCCGATGGCGCCCTGGGCCGGTGCCGGCATGAAGATTTGCGGATCGAGCAGAGCCGTCGCGCGATGACCCTCCCCCAGCCGGTTGAGGCCAGCCACGGCCAGCATTGTCGCGTCCGCCACCCCATCGAGCAGCTTTTGCAGGCGGGTGCCGACATTGCCGCGGAAGGGCACGATTTCGAGATCGGGCCGCTGGCGCAGAACCTGCGCGGCCCGGCGAATGGAGGAAGTGCCGAACCTGGCGCCCTCGGCCAGATGGTCAAGGCTCTGCACCTTGACCGACATGAAGGCGTCGCGCACATCCTCGCGTTCAAGGAAGGCGGTGAGTTCGATACCATCGGGCAGGCGCGTGGCCACGTCCTTGGAAGAATGCACGCCGATATCGATCGTGCCGGAGAGCATGGCCTCGTCGATTTCCTTGGTGAACAGGCCCTTGCCGCCGATTTCGGTGAGGCTGGCATTGCTGGCCTGGCTGCGGTCGCCGCCGGTGGAAATCACCGTGATGGCGATATCATCCTCGGGGACGCCATGGGCTTCCGACAGCAATTTGCGCACCAGCCGCGCCTGTGCCAGTGCCAGCGGGCTGCCGCGTGTTCCGATCCGGGCGAAGGGGGCTGACGATTGCAATCTCTTGGCGTCCTATAGTAGGCAAAGGCTCGACTTTACGTCGCATCGTTGTCGCGGAAAACCTGGCTCCCATTTTCCGCACAATGCTGCAGGGAGTAACCAGTTCGTCGTGACCGGGCAAGCGCAAGCCATTATTCTTGGCATAGAGACCAGCTGCGACGAAACCGCGGCAGCCATTGTGCTGCGCGATTCGGCAGGCGGCGCCACAATCGCGTCCAATGTGGTGCGCAGCCAGCTCGACGAGCATGCCGCCTTTGGTGGGGTCGTGCCAGAGCTTGCCGCGCGGGCTCACGTCACCTTTCTCGACCATATCATTGCCCAGGCCTGCCGTGAGGCCGGAATTTCGCTTGCCGATGTCGATGCCATCGCCGCCACGGCGGGACCGGGGCTGATCGGGGGTGTGCTGGTGGGGCTGACCACAGCCAAGGCGCTGGCCGCGGCACTCGACAAGCCGCTGATCGCGGTCAATCACCTCGAAGCCCATGCCTTGACGGCGCGGCTGACCGATGGAGTCAAATTCCCCTATCTGATGCTGCTGGTGTCGGGCGGGCATAGCCAATTCGTGCTGGTGCGCGGGGTGGGCGATTACGAGCGCTGGGGCACCACGATCGACGATGCCTTGGGCGAAGCCTTCGACAAGGTGGCCAAGCTCCTCAGCCTGGGTCATCCCGGCGGCCCGGCGGTGGAGGCCATTGCCAAATCGGGCGATGCCAGGCGGTTCAAATTCCCGCGACCGCTCCTGCGCGAGGCGCGGCTCGATTTCTCCTTTTCCGGGCTCAAGACGGCCGTGCGGCTACAGGCCGAGGCGCTGGCGCCGCTCTCGGACCAGGATGTCGCCGATATCGCGGCGAGCTTTCAGGCGGCAGTGGCCGAAATCGTCGCAGTGCGCGCCGGGCAGGCCCTGGCGCGGTTCAAGGAGCAATTGCCTGGGCATGTCCCGCAGTTGGTCGTGGCTGGCGGCGTTGCGGCCAACCGGACCATAGCGGCGGCGCTGCAGGAGGCTTGCGCACGGGCCGGCGCCGATCTGATCGTGCCGCCGATCGCGCTCTGTACCGACAATGGCGCCATGGTGGCCTGGGCCGGGGCCGAGCGCTTTGCGCTGGGCGCGACCGATCAGCTCGATTTCATCGCCCGGCCGCGCTGGCCGCTTGATCTGCCCGATATGAAAGTGACGCCCGATGCGGCTTGAAAGCGTTGCTATCATTGGTGGCGGGGCCTGGGGCACGGCTTTGGCCCAGGCCTCGGCCATGGCGGGGCGGCGCGTGTCGCTGGTGGCGCGGGATGGGGCCCAAGTCGCTGAAATCAATACTAGCCACACCAATAAGCGCTATTTGGGCAGTCAGGCGCTGCATGAAAGTATCGTCGCCACGACGGAGGCAGGGCCGGCCGATATCGTCATTCTCGCCGTGCCGGCGCAATCGAGCCGGGCGGCGCTGGGCGCTCTCGCGCCAGAACTGCTGGCGGGCAAGCCGGTGGTGCTTTCGGCCAAGGGGCTGGAGACCGGCACGCTCGACCGGCAGAGCGAAATCCTGTTTGACATGGCGCCTGAGGCCATTCCTTTTGTGCTCTCCGGTCCCAGCTTTGCCGCCGATGTGGCGGCGGGCCGGCCGACTGCCGTAACGCTGGCGGGCGATGATGCAACGCAGACCTCGGCGCTGGCTTTGGCCCTGGCCGGGCCGAACTTTCGCCCCTATGCCGCCGATGACCGCATAGGCGTCGAAGTGGCCGGAGCGCTCAAAAATGTCTATGCGCTGGCCTGTGGCGCGGTGGAAGGCGCCGATCTCGGCGCTTCGGCCCGTTCGGCGCTGATCGCCCGGGCCTATGCCGAAATGGCCCGCATGGTCACGGCCATGGGCGGTTCGGCCACGACGCTGACGGGGCTGGCCGGACTGGGCGATCTAACGCTGACCTGCACATCGGTGCAGTCGCGCAATTACCAGTTCGGCATGGCTTTGGGGCGTGGCCAGACGGTGGACGAGATCATTGCCGGCGGCGCCAAGCTCGCCGAGGGCGTCGCGACCACCCCGGTTGCCGACGCGCTGGCCAAGAGCCTTGGCGTCGATGCGCCGCTGGTGCATGCCGTAGAGGCCGTGCTGAGCGGCAAAGCCGATATTGCCACAGTGGTGGCGGGGCTGATGTCCCGCCCGCTCAAACGCGAGGATTAGTCGATGCTTTTTGCCATGATCGCCAAGGACAAGCCGGGTAGCGGCGAGCAGCGGACGGCGGTGCGCCCGGTGCATCTGGACCATCTCAATAGCCTGGGCGATAAACTGGTGCTGGCCGGCGCTTTGCTGAGCGAATCTGGTGCGCCCGAGGGCTCGCTGATGGTCATCGAGGCCGAAACCATCGAAGACGCGACGGCGAGTTTTCTGGCCGATCCCTTTATCGAGGCCGGTATTTTCGGCAGCTATGAGATCAAGCCCTGGCGGCTGGCGATCAACAACATGACCAAAAAGGACTAAGACCATGGCCTATTGGTTGATGAAATCGGAGCCCGATGTCTTCTCCTTCGACGACATGATGGCCAAGACCAAGCGCGGTGAGCCCGAGCAATGGCATGGCGTGCGCAATTATACCGCGCGCAACAATATGCGGGCCATGGCGCTGGGGGACCTCGCCTTTTTCTACCATTCCAATATCGGCAAGGAGATCGTGGGAATCATCAAGGTGATCGCCCTCGCCCATCCCGACAGCACGGCTGACCTCAATGACAAGGGGCAGGTGGTGTGGGAATGCGTGGATGTGGAAGCGGTCAAGCCCCTGCCCAAGCCGGTGACCCTGGCCACGATCAAGGCCACCCCGGAGCTGGAAAATCTCGAACTGGTCAAGCTCTCGCGCCTTTCGGTCTCCAAGGTGAGCGACGCCGAATGGGCCTTTCTCTGCAAGATGGGCGGGCTCTGATCGTCCCTTCCGGCGCAGCCTGAGCGGGGTTAATCTCCTCCGGCGCAAACCGCGCTTTCGGGGGAGATCGCTATGTCGCATTTTGCCGTCAACTGGCTTGCCGTTATCGTCGCCGCCATCGTCAGTTTCGCCTTTGGAGCCGGCTGGTACATGCTGCTGGCCAAGCCTTGGCTCGCCGCTATCGGCAAGAGCCGTGAGGAGCTGGAGGGCGATTACACGCCCTTTATCTGGTCAGGCCTGGTGTTGCTGGTCATGGCCTATTTCATTGCCCTGCTGACCCCGGCGCTGACCGGGGCCACCAATGTGGGCAATGGGCTTTTGGTTGGCGCCCATATGTGGGTGGGCTTTATTCTCACCGCCATGATCCTCAACCACCGCTATGAGGGGCGGCCGTGGAGCCTTACCGCGATCAATGGCGGGTATCTCTTGGCCGTGCTGCTGATCGACGGGCTGGTGATCGGGCTGTTTGGCTAAGCCTAGCTTTCCACCACGATGGGTGGGGTGTGCTTGGGCTCGTCGGCCGGGGCATATTTGCTGAGCAGGGAAACCTGGCTGATCGAGAACAGCACGGTCAGCGGCATTACGCCCCAGACCTTGAAATTGACCCAGACGTCCGACGAAAAATTCCGCCACAGCACTTCGTTGATCACGGCGAGGAGGAGGAAGAACAGGCCCCAGTTCAGCGTCAGCTTGCTCCAGCCTTCCTCGCGCAGCTTATAGACGTCGCCAAAGACATATTTGAGCAGGGATTGGCCAAACAGCAGGCCACCCAGCAGGGTCACGCCGAATAGCGTGTTGACGATGGTCGGCTTGACCATGAACAGGGTTTCGTCGCCATAGGCAATGGAGAGGCCGCCAAAGATCAGTGCGCCGATCAGGGTGACGATGGGCATGATGGCCAGGCGCCGGAAAATCGCCCAGCTGATTACCAGCGAGATGGTGAGGACCGGCAGGAAGACGGCGGTGGCGAAGATCAGCGGCTTGCCGCTGAACCAGTCGTTCAGCATGGGGCTGGCCGCCAGAATGGCCTCGCCGCGGAAATTGGCGATGAAGAAGACGATCAGGGGCGCCACTTCGAGCCCCATCTTGATGAGCTGGGGACGAAGCTCTTCCCAATTGACCTCGGGTTCGGCGGTTTTTTCGGTCATGCTGTTTCGTTCTTCAAATTCGGCACTGCCGCAATGTGGGCGCAGGCGGGCGTTGATGCAAGCGCAGGGTTAGCCCGCGAGCGTGGTAAGATTGGGGCTAGGGTCAATCGACATTCAGCTGATGCTGGCCTGCAAATAGTAGTTTTCTGCGCTGCCGGTGCTCACGTACCCAAACGTACGCTGCGCTCCGGTTCTCGAAAACCACTATTTTCGGCTCAGCCTGAGTGAATGTCGACAGGCCCTAAGCCCTATTCGCGACCGGCAATGGCGCGGGCGAAATCGGCGGCGGCAAAGGGCTCGAGGTCATCCACGCCCTCGCCCACGCCGATGAAATGCACCGGCAGGCCAAACTTTTTGGCGATGGCGACGAGAATGCCGCCGCGAGCCGTGCCGTCCAGCTTGGTCATGACCAGCCCGGTGACCCCGGCGCGCTGGCCGAAGACCTCGGCCTGGCGCATGGCATTCTGGCCGGTGGTCGCATCCAGCGTCAAAAGCGTCGCATGGGGCGCCGAAGGATCGACCTTCTTGATGACCCGGATGACCTTTTCGAGCTCGTTCATCAGCTCGTCGCGGTTCTGCAGGCGCCCGGCGGTGTCGATGATCAAAATGTCGCGAGTTTCGGCCTGGGCCTGGGTCATGGCATCGAAAGCAAGCCCCGACGCATCGGCCCCGGCTGGGCGGGCGATGACGGGGGCGCCGGTGCGCTGGCCCCAGATCTGCAGCTGTTCGATGGCGGCGGCACGGAAGGTGTCGCCGGCGGCGAGCATGACCGACTTGCCCTCGGCGGCAAATTTTTGCGCCAGCTTGCCGATCGTTGTGGTCTTGCCTGAGCCATTGACCCCGATCATCAGGATGACGAAGGGTTTTTGCGCCGCATCGATCGCCAGCGGGCGGGCGACAGGGAGCAGGACCTTTTCCACCTCGGCGGCGAGCACGGCGCGGACGTCTTCGCCGGTCACATCCTTGTCGAAGCGGTCGCGGCGCAAGGCCTCGGTGATGGCGGAAGCCGTCTCGATGCCCAGATCGGCCTGGATCAGCACGTCTTCCAGCTCATCGAGCGTTGCCGCATCGAGTTTGCGCTTGGTGAAAACCGAGGTGATCGAGCCGCTGAGCTGATCGGAGGAACGCTTGAGGCCGGAGGCGAGACGGGCAAACCAGCCCTGGCGCGGCGCTTCGGGCGCGGCGGGCGGGGGCGGTAGAACGCTATCGCGCTCGGCGCTGGCGGCTTGCTCGATGTCTTCGAGATAGTCGGGCGTGGTCTCGGGCGGGCCGGGGGGCGGGATTTCCTCGGGCTCCGGTTGCGGGACGGGCTCGGGTTCTGGCGCAGGAACCGCCGGTACCGGCTCGGGGGGCAAAGGCGTGGGATCGACCGGTGGCGGCAGCTCCTGCGGCAATTCTGTGGGAAGCTCTGGCGGCGGAACGGGCTGCGGCGCAGGCGGGACCGGCTGAACAGGGTCGCCACCGAACAATCGCTTGAAAAATCCCGGCTTCTTGTCGGTCATCAACGTGCTTTCACTTCTGATGGCGGTTCACCGAAGGCCCGCTCTTTTTATGGGTCATCCCCGCGCAAGCGGGAACCTCCGTTTGCCACACTATCCTTGTAACAGAGGTTCCCGCTTGCGCGGGAATGACCCTGTGGAGGAATAGCGGCCATTGGCTATTATGCCGCCTCGCGCAGGGCTTCACCCACCAGGCCATCGGCGGCCGTCCTGGTGATGCGAACGGCCAGCAGCTCGCCCGGTTGCGCTTCCGGCACGGCGACCGGCACGAATTGTTCGGTGCGGCCCAGCCCATCGCGCTCGATCAGCACGTTTTCGACCGTACCGACGCGGCTGGCACAGAGCTTTTGGAACTGGGCTTCGCCCTCAGCCCGCAGGATTGCCGCACGGTCGCGCGCCACGCGCTTATTAACCTGGGGCATGCGCGCGGCCGGGGTGCCCTCGCGCGGCGAATAGGGGAAGACATGCAGATAGGTCAGGTCCGCCTCGGTGACGATCTTGCGGGTATTTTCGAACATGTCGTCGGTTTCGGTGGGGAAGCCGGCGATGATGTCGGCGCCGAACACCATTTCGGGGCGCAAAGCGCGGAGCTTGGCGACGATGGCCAGTGCGTCATCGCGTGAATGACGGCGCTTCATTCGCTTCAAAATCATGTCATCGCCCGATTGCAGCGACAGGTGCAGATGCGGCATCAGGCGGCGGTCGCTGGCGATGGCGTCATACAGCGCTTCATCCGCCTCGATGGAATCGATCGAGGAAATGCGCAGCCGCGGCAGGTCCGGCACATGGCGCAGGATGGATTGGGTCAGTTTGCCCAGGGTCGGCGTGCCCGGCAGATCGGGGCCATAGGAGGTGATATCCACCCCGGTCAGCACCACTTCGCCATAGCCATTGGCGACGAGTTTTTTGACCTGATCGACCACCGCCCCCATGGGCACCGAGCGCGAGGGGCCACGGCCAAAGGGAATAATGCAAAACGTACAGCGGTGATCGCAGCCATTTTGCACCTGCACGAAGGCACGGGCGCGGCCATCCATGCCCTCGATGAGGTGGCCGGCGGTTTCCCGCACGCTCATGATGTCGTTGACCTGCACCTTGTCGTTCAGCGGCAGGCCGAACACCATGGGCTGGTAGCTCTCGGCCTTCATCTTGTCATTGTTGCCGATGACCAGATCGACTTCGGGCATGTCGCCGAAGGAGCGCGCTTCGGTCTGGGCGGCGCAGCCGGTGACGATGATGCGGGCCGCCGGATTGTCGCGGCGAGCCTTGCGCACGGCCTGCTTGGCCTGGCGCACGGCTTCGGCAGTCACCGCGCAGGTATTGACGATGATGGCATTGTCGAGCCCGGCCTTTTCGGCTTCGGCCTTCATCACCTCGGCTTCATAGGCATTGAGCCGGCAGCCGAATGTCAGGGTTTCGACGGCCATCAGGCCGCTTCCTCGGCGCGGGTCCAGAGGCCGGTGGCGGGGTCGAGCGTGCCGGTCCATTCGCGTTCGGCCGGGCCGGTCAGCACGACATGGTCGTCGGCCCGCCATTCGACCGTGAGGTCGCCGCCGGGCAGAGTGACGGTCGCCTTGCGGGCAGTGCGGCGGGTGCGGGCGCCATTGACCAATGCGGCGCAGGCGGCAGTGCCACAGGCTTCGGTGAGGCCGGCGCCGCGTTCCCAGGTGCGCAGGATGATGCGATCTGGTGTCACCACCTGGGCAATCGAGATATTGGCCCGCTCGGGAAAGATGGGATGGTTTTCCAGCATGGGGCCGAAACGGTCCAGCGCATAGGTCCAGACGTCGTCATGCACCCAGAAGGTGGCATGCGGATTGCCCATGGAGGCAACCGATGGGGAGTGCAGGACCGGCGCGTCGATAGGGCCGATCTGCAATTCGATCTTGCGGGTATCGGCGAATTCCTCGGCCAGCGGAATATCGTACCAGGCCAGCTTGGGCGTGCCCATATCGACGGTGATCAACCCGTCTCCATGTTCCTCGCCGAACAGGATGCCGGCCAGCGTTTCGAAGGTGAAGGACTTCTGCTCGCCTTCGGTGGCCAGGAATTGCACGACGCAGCGCATGCCATTGCCACAGGCCTGGGCCAGGCTGCCATCGGAATTGATGATCTCGATATAATGGGCGGTGCCGGGGGTCCTGGGATCATGGATGGCCATGATCTGATCGAACTTGGTGCCCGGGGCGGCATTGATGGCGATGGCGGCAGCAGGCGTCACCCGATCGGCGCGGCCGCGCATATCGGCCACGATGATCTGGTTGCCCAGTCCGTTCATCTTGAGAAACGGCACGCCGTTCACTTGTCGCCTCGTCCAAAGGATAGTCCGCTCATCGGCCCTATATGGCGGAAGTGCCGCCAAATTGCCAGTGTCGCCCCATCATAGCTCAGCCGCGCAGGCGGAACACCTGGCGGCGCAGCCATTTCGCCGCGCTCCAGAAGGCCGGGGTCTGTTTGACCAGGCGCTTGAGGGCATCGCGGCGCTCCATGGCGGCGGCGGCCAGCCTTCCGCGCCCGGTCAGCGCGATGAGGCTGTGATAGACCGGGGCGGGTTCGGTCCACTCGATCTTATAGTCGAAATCGCCCAGGCCCATATCGAAGGTCACAAAGCCCGAGGCGTTGAGGTCGTCCATCAATCCGGCCACCAGCACGGCGCTGAGACTATATTTGGCGGCCGGGCCGGACGCGGTCGAATTGATATATTGGGAATAGTGATTGCCCGCCGTCGCGCCCCAGCAGGTGGCCAGAATTTCCTCGCCGGCATAAAGGGCGTGAAGGCACATGGCGGGCCGGTATTGGCCGAAGCTTTGGGCTGTCAGGTCGCGGAACAGGGCGACGAAACCGGCATCGGCGAAAATATTGCGCACGCCCATTTCGGCAAAGCGCTCGCCGCGCTGGGTCAGGAAAACCTGATGTACAGAAGAGAGCGTTGCCGGATCGGCGATCCGTACCACGCGCACCGGGCCATAGGTTTCCTCCAGCCGCCGCACGCTGCGCCTGATATTGCCGCGGCGCTTGGTGGTGAGACGGTGCTCGATATAGGGCGGCGGGGTGGGGCCGATCGTGGTGAGGTAGAGATGGGAGGCGGCCAGCGCCTGGGCCAGCGGCAGCACGATATTGGCATAGCCCTGCCAGGTGGCGGGCTGGTCGTTGAGCGAGAGCAGGTCGACGCCCCCGGCCGCCCGGCCGATGGCCTGGAGCAGGCCGCGCAAGGTGGCGGGGTCGGGCGCGAAGCCGGGCAGGGCCAGCAGCCAATCACTATTGGATTGCTTGGTACCCAAGAGGCGGGCCCGGGCGACGCCGAAGCGGCGTTCGATAGCCAGTGGCAGCAGGGCCATGGGCTGGCCATGATCGCGGATGAGGGCAATGGCAATGCGGTCCGCGGTTTCGGTGCCCGAGGCGATCAGCGCTGCGATCCAGTCAAAGCGCTGGTAGGGCGTCAGTACGGCGTCCTGTTCAAGCGCGCGCCAGCCGGCTTCGGCCGCTTCGAGCGTGTCGAACAGCACAAAGTCCAGTTCCGGTCCGGCCAGAGAGGCCGGGCTCGATTGCATCTGCCCCGAAAGCAAGCTCATCGGTGGGGGCGCACTCCATCTTCGTCACCTAGCCGCAGGGGCAAGATAGGGGCAAAAGGGCACGAATTGATTAATCGGGACGCGAGGATCATGCGGCATCCCGCCGCCCGGCTTGACGGCGGGGCGGCAAGCGCCCGAAACTGGCGCATGCCTAGCGCTTCTCGTCATGATGCGGCGGTGGCCGCCCTCGATGCCTATGAACCCAAAACCGTGCTCGAAGTGGGTTGCGGCCATGGCGTGGCTGTGCGCCTGCTGCTGGCCCGGCCGGACATAGTCCGCGTCACCGCGCTTGATCGCTCGGCCAAGATGATTGCGGCGGTTGCAGCAAGCGCCCCGGAGGCATTGGCCTCAGGACGATTGGCCCTGCGCGCCGAGCCCTTGGAAGCAGCCGATTTCGGCGGCGAACGGTTCGACGCCATTATCGCGGTCAATGTGGATTTCAACCTGCGGCTGGGCGAGCGCTGGCCGGGCCTGCTCAAATCCCTGCTGCAGCCAGGCGGCGTTATCGCATTGGCTTTCGAGCCGCCGCCGGGCAGCGGCAAGGGTGAAGCCTTTTCTAGTCTGTCGCGGCAGCGGCTGGAGGCGGCGGGCCTGGCAGTCGGTATCGAAAAGGTGGCGGGCAATGTCACCGTCATCCTCGCGCGGTGAAAGGGGAGCCGGTTTGCCGCCATTCCTTGACTCCGGCGCGGCTTTCCCCTAAACGCAGCCCATTCATCAGGCTTGCTCCTGACCAGCCGACCGGGACCCCAAGGGTATAAAACGATCCCGGAGGCCACCATCCGCCAGCGCGTTGCGCCCGCGGGTGGGTTTGGCGTTTGGACTGATGGATCCTATGTCTCGCGGAACACTCCGCAGAGAAGGACCAAAAATATGTTCGAGAGCCTTTCCGACCGGCTTGGCAAAATCTTCGATGGACTGCGGGGCCGCGGTGCGCTCAATGCGACCGATGTCGAGGCAGCGCTGCGCGAAATCCGCCGCGCGCTGATCGAGGCCGACGTTTCGCTCGAAGTGGTCCGCGCCTTTGTCGAACAGGTCAAGGACCGCGCCGTGGGCGCCGAGGTCACCCGTTCGGTGACCCCGGGCCAGCAGGTGGTCAAGATCGTCCACGACGAACTGGTCGCCGTTTTGGGCGAGACCGCCGTCGCCATCGATCTCAATGCCCCCGCGCCGGTCACTCTGCTGATGGTGGGCCTGCAGGGCTCGGGCAAGACCACGACCACGGCAAAAATCGCCAAGCGTCTCAAGGACCGCCAGAAGAAAAAGGTGCTGCTGGCCTCGCTCGATACGCGCCGTCCGGCGGCCATGGAGCAGCTGGCCGTGCTGGGCGAGCAGGTGGGCGTCGACACGCTCCCTATCGTCACCGGCGAAAATCCGGTGCAGATCGCCCGCCGCGCCGAGCGCGAAGGCCGGCTGGGCGGCTATGACGTGCTCATTCTCGATACGGCGGGCCGCACCCATATCGATGAAGAGCTGATGGCCGAAACGGTCGAGATCAAGGCCATCGCCAAGCCGCACGAAATCCTGTTGGTCGTCGACGCCCTCACGGGTCAGGACGCGATCAATGTGGCGCGCAGCTTCGATAGCCGGCTCGATGTGACCGGTATCGTTCTGACCCGCGTCGACGGCGATGGCCGTGGCGGCGCGGCGCTGTCGATGCGCGCGGCGACCGGCAAGCCGATCAAGCTGATCGGCACGGGCGAAAAGATGGATGGGCTGGACGATTTCCACCCTTCCCGCATTGCCGACCGTATCCTGGGCATGGGCGATATTGTCAGCCTCGTGGAAAAAGCGGCCGAGCATGTGTCGGCCGAAGATGCCCAGCGCATGGCCAAGAAGCTCAAAAAGGGCTCCTTCGACCTCGACGACCTGCGCAACCAGCTGATCCAGATGAAGAAGATGGGCGGCATGGGCGGGCTGATGGGCCTGATGCCGGGCATGGGCCAGATGAAAAAGGCCATGGCCAATTCCAATATCGACGAGAAGGTGTTCGACCGCCAGATCGCCATCATCAATTCGATGACCAGGAAAGAGCGGGCCGAGCCCGACCTGCTCAATGCTTCCCGCCGCAAGCGCATTGCCGCCGGCGCGGGTGTCGAGGTCAGCGAAATCAACAAGCTGGCCAAGCAGCACCGCCAGATGGCCGATATGATGAAAAAGGTTTCCAAGGGCGGCATGGGCGCGCTTGGAGGCATGTTCGGCGGCAAGATGGGGGGCATGCTCGGCGGCATGCCTGATATGTCCAAGATGGACCCGGCCCAGCTCGAACAGATGGCCCGCCAGGCCGGTATCGATCCCAAGCAGCTGCAGGGCCTGCCCCAGGCGCAGCCGCAGATCGCCCAGAAGCTGCCCAGCGATGTCGGCTCGCTGCTCAAATCCGCCCCCGGCCTGCCAGGCCTGGGTGGCGCTCCCCGTTTCCCCGGCCTTCCCGGCCTGGGCAAAAAGAAATAATCCGATTTAGCTAACCTCAAGGAAAACCAGAATGTCCCTCAAGATCCGTCTCGCCCGTGGCGGCACCAAGAAGCGCCCCTTCTACCACATCGTGATTGCCGATGCCCGTTCGCCCCGCGATGGCCGTTTCATCGAAAAGATCGGCACGTTTAACCCGCTGCTGGCCAAGGACGCCGAGAACCGCGTCGTGCTGAACACCGAACGCGCCACCCATTGGGTCGGCGTTGGCGCCCAGCCGACCGACCGCGTGCTGCGTTTCCTGGATGCTGCCGGCGTTGCCAAGCGCGATGCCCGCAACAACCCGAACAAGGCCAAGCCCGGCGCCAAGGCCACCGAGCGCGCTGAAGAAAAGGCCGCCAAGGCCGCTGCCGCCAATGCTCCCGCTGAGGAAGCTTCGGCCGAATAAATTTGGCCGTTTGATTATGAAAAAGCCCCGGTGCGTGAGCGCCGGGGCTTTTTATTTTGTGCACATCGTGGGTGCGGGGCCGTTCGCGCATAGCGCTAAGATCGGAGTACCCCCTCCTAGCCTCCCCCTGATAAGGGGAGGGACTGCGCGGTGGCTGGGGCAGGATCGTGCCAAAGGCCCGATCTGTTCCTCCCCTTATCAGGGGGAGGTTAGGAGGGGGTATTCTTTCTTCCTAGGCCTTGAGCTTCGCCAAAACCGCCGCCCCCATCTCTTCGGTACCAACCGTCTTGCGATTGTCCTGGGCAATATCGCCGGTGCGCAACCCGTCGCTGAGCACGGCCGAAATGGCGTTCTCGATCCGGGTGGCCAGCTCGATCATGCCGAAGCTGTAGCGCAGGGCCATGGCGACCGAGGCGATCATGGCGATGGGGTTGGCGATGCCCTTTCCGGCAATGTCGGGGGCCGAGCCGTGTACGGGCTCGTAGAAGGCCTTGCGCTTGCCGGTGACCGGGTCGGGGGCGCCGAGCGAGGCCGAGGGGAGCATGCCGAGCGAGCCGGTGAGCATGGCGGCAACGTCGGAGAGGATGTCGCCGAAGAGGTTGTCGGTGACCATGACGTCGAATTGCTTGGGGTTGCGGACAAGCTGCATGGCGGCATTGTCGGCCAGGATGTGGTGCAGCTCGATATCGGAATAGTCCTTGCCGACCTGCTTGACCACTTCGTCCCAGAGGACACCCGACTTCATCACGTTCTTCTTGTCGGCGGAATGGACCTTGCCGGAGCGGGTGCGGGCCAGATCGAAGGCGACGCGGGCGATGCGGTCGATTTCATAGGTCTCGTAGACCTGGGTGTCGATCGCGCGCTTCTGGCCATTTTCCAGATCGGTAATGGTCTTGGGCTCGCCGAAATAGACGCCGCCGGTCAGTTCGCGCACGATCAGGATATCGAGGCCCTCGACCAGTTCGCGCTTGAGCGAGGAGGCATCGGCCAAAGCCGGGTAGCAGATGGCGGGGCGCAGATTGGCGAAAACCGCCATTTCCTTGCGCAGGCGCAACAGCGCCGCTTCGGGGCGATGCTCATAGGGGACATTGTCCCATTTCGGCCCGCCCACGGCGCCGAAGATCACCGCGTCGGCATTGAGCGCCTTTTGCGTATCTTCGTCGGTGATGGCCACCTGATGCTTGTCATAGGCCGAACCGCCGGCAAGACCGCTATCGGTGGAGAAATCGGTGAGCTGCTCTTGGTTGGTCCAGGCGATCAGCTTTTCGACCTCGACCATGATCTCGGTGCCGATGCCGTCGCCGGGCAACAGGAATAGGGAATGGGTGGCCAATGTGTGCTCCTCGCCGTACTGGTGGTTACGCCCGGGCGCACATAGAGGCATTTTGTGGTCCGGTGCAAGGGTGCAGGGCCCCGGATCGGTTCGCCGGCAAAGGAAAAGCGGGCTTCTTGTGGTTGGGGAGCCCCGATCTGCCTCCCTCCCCTCAAGGGGGAGGGGGCACCGGGGCTCTCAGACTCTAACCCGCAAAGAACGGCTGGGTGCCATGCGCCTCGATGGCCGTCGACAGGCGCCCCAGGGCGTGGATATAGGCGGCGGCGCGCACCGACACATTGCGGTCCCTGCCAATATCCCAGACGGCGCGGCCTTCGCGCTCCATCATCTTCTTGAGCCGGGCGTGGATTTCCTCGAGGTCCCAATAAAAGCCCTGCCGGTTCTGCACCCATTCGAAATAGGAAACGGTGACGCCCCCGGCATTGGCCAGGATATCGGGCAGGACGATGACACCGCGCTCACCCAGGATCTTGTCGGCTTCGGCGGTGACCGGGCCATTGGCCAGTTCGAGCACGACGCGGGCCTTGATGCTGGCGGCATTGTCCGCGGTAATCATTTCCTCGAGCGCGGCGGGCACCAGCAGGTCGGCTTCGACGCCGATCAGGTCGTCGGCGGGGATGGCGGTGGCGCCCAGGTCGGCGGCGAGGTCGGTCACCCGCCGGCCGGCTGTCTTGCCGGCAATGAGCCGGGCGACATCGAGCCCGCCGGGACGATAGATGGCGCCGGTCGAATCCGATACGGCCACGATGCGGTGGCCATCGGCGGCGGCGAGCTGGGCATAGAACTGCCCGGCATTGCCAAAGCCCTGGATGGCGATGGTGTGGGAACCCGAAAGACCCAGTTCTTCCGCAAGGTGCCGTACCAGATAGAAGCCGCCGCGGGCGGTAGCGTCATTGCGGCCGAGCGAGCCGCCCAGGGCAATGGGCTTGCCGGTAATGACGGCGGGGGAAACGCTGCCGGTGATCTGGTTATATTCGTCGGCCATCCAGCCCATGATCATGGCATTGGTATAGACGTCGGGCGCGGGGATATCGCGATCGGGGCCGACCGTGGTGGCAAAGGCCTGCATATAGGCGCGGGAGAGGCGCTCCAACTCGGTCTTGGAAAGCGTGTGCGGATCGACCCGCACGGCGCCCTTGCCGCCGCCATAGGGCAGGTTCATCACCGCGCATTTGAAGGTCATCCAGAAGGCGAGGGTTTCCACTTCCTCGATGGTGGAATCGGGATGGAAGCGAATGCCGCCCTTGGTGGGGCCGCGGGTGTCGTCATAGCGGCAGCGCCAGGCCAGGAAGGATTTGCGCGAGCCGTCATCCATGCGGATCAGCAGGCGCGTCTTGGTGGTTTCGCGCGGATATTTGAGTTTCTCGATGACGTCCTGATCGATCTGGAGGTGGCTGGCGGCCTCTTCGAGGCGGACAAGGGCGCGATCAAGCAGGCTGTCGTCGGTCATTGGAAATACCCTTTTGGATTAAGAAATGTGCAGACTGCTGCACAATGCAGCGAAATCTGTGACACACTCCGAAAGTTAGGGCAATAAACCTGACCGAAATTGCTTAGTTTTTATTCGTAATGCCTATTGACGGTGCATAAATGCGGTCTAGAGTGCTCATGGCCGACCTTATCCGAGTCCGTTCCCGTGCTGCCCTCCGCGCCTCTGCCCGATATTCTCATCAATTCCGACGATTACAATCGCGTCTGGCTGCTGGCCGAACAGGTCAGCGCGCAAATGCCCTATGTATCGGCCTATCTGGAGCGGGAATTGAGCCGGGCCGAGCTGTGCCAGCCCTGGGACCCGGCCGGGGTCTCGATGGGCCAGCGGGTACGTTTCACGCTGGATGACGAACCCTTCCAGCGACTGGGGCGGCTGACCTATCCGCGCAATGTGGTGCCGCGCAAGGGCGATGTGCCCATTCTGGGCGCGGTCGGGGCGGCGCTGATCGGCATGCATCGCAATTCCAGCATCGAATGGCTGGATGGCGGCCGGCTGCGCACGCTCACCGTGCTCGATTACGGCTGGTAGCCGGAGCGTTTCCAGCGGCGGCGGCTCTGCGTTCTAGACGAAACCGCTGCGGTCGAACAGAATCCAGAATGAGGCGAGATTGGTGAGGGCATGGGCCAGCCCGACCCAGAACACCGAGCCGGTGCGCCAGGCGATCCAGTTCCAGAGCAGGCCGAGCAGCGCAGCGCTGGCGACCAGGCCCATTCCGCCGCCATCGAAGATGACGCCATGGCTCAGCGTCAGCGGAATGTGCCAGGCGGAAAACAGCAGCCAGCCCAGCCAGAAGCCGAGCCGCGGCCGGTCGGCAAAACGGGTCATGAAGCCGCCGCGCCAGGCGGTTTCCTCGAGCGGACCGTTGAGAATGGCAAAAAGGGCCGCCAGCATGACGCCCGGCGTGGTCAGGAGCGCCGTATTGGGCGCCAGCGCGACAGCAGCGACAGCCACAACCTGAACCAGCAGCAGCAGCGGCACGAACCAGTCGCGCCGCGCCAGCTTTTCGGAGAACAGGCGCGGACTGCGATGTGGCAGGGCATGAATGGCAATAACAGGCGAGCAGAAGCCGATCCAGTAGAGCGCAAAGACGATGAGATAGCCGGTCGTGCCCAGCGCGCTGGTGAGGATGGGCACCAGCACGAGCAGGATGGCAATCAACGCCAGCGCGTGCAGGACAAGGGCCAGTTGGGGACGGGTGAGCATGGTGCGAGGTACAGCGCCCTGGGGGTTCGATACGCTCGCCATGTCAGTCCTCTGTCCCTAGCTGTTGGCCGCCCCGATGCGGGCCGTGACTTCGATCTCGATCTTCATGCCCGCTTCGATCATCTGCACGATCAGCATGGACGCCGCCGGCCGGATATCCTTGAAGACGGGACCCACGGCCTTGACCACGGCATCCACATCATTGCGGTCCCCGACATAGTAGACGACGCGCACAATGTCCGCCAGCGAGGAACCGGCTTCTTTCAATGCCTTGTCGATGGTGGCCAGCGCGTTGGAGGCCTGGGTTCCGACGTCGTCGGGCATGGTCATGGTGGCGTAGTCGTAGCCGGTCGTGCCGGATACATACACGCTGTCTTGATGCCGCACGGCGCGGGAATAGCCGAAAGTGGCTTCGAAGGGCGAGCCGGTGGAAACGCGCTGAACCATTTTTTGCCTTTAGAGCCAGGGGCGGTCGGACGCCATCTTGTTTTCGAACGAGGTGATCGAGGGATCGGATTTGAGCGTCCCGGCGATATCGTCGAGGCCCTCGAGCAGGATCTGCTTGCGGGAGGGGTCGATATCGAAATGGATCGTGCCGCCATCGGGGCCCTGCACGGTCTGGGCTTCCAGATCCACGGTCAGGGTCGCGTTGGAACCGCGCTCGGCATCGTCGAGCAGGAGCTTGAGCTGTTCGGGGGTGACGACCAGCGGCAGGATGCCGTTCTTAAAGCAGTTATTGTAGAAGATGTCGGCGAAGCTGGTGGAGATGACGCAGCGAATGCCGAAATCGAGCAGGGCCCAGGGCGCATGCTCGCGGCTGGAGCCGCAGCCGAAATTGTCGCCGGCCACCACGATCTTGGCGCCGCGATAGGCAGGCTTATTGAGCACGAAATCGGGGTTTTCCGTGCCGTCCTCATTGTAGCGCATTTCCGAGAACAGGGCGGTGCCCAGCCCGGTGCGCTTGATGGTTTTGAGGTACTGCTTGGGGATGATCATATCGGTATCGATATTAATGATCGGCAGCGGCGCCGCGACCCCGGTCAGAGTGGTGAACTTGTCCATGACGGAAAACCTCGCTTTGCGGCGGTTCATCGCGCAAAAGCGGCGCTTTGGTCAAGTCGGGATTGGGGGAAAGCGTTCGGTTGGGGCTAGTGAGAGCTGAAGTCGCAGTCGTTACCCTCCCCTCAAGAGGGAGGGAGGGAGGGCAGACTGATAGCCTCTAAGCCGCGACCGCCTTGGCGTCGACACCCAGCATCAGGTTCAAATTCTGCACGGCGGCCCCCGAAGCGCCTTTGCCGAGATTGTCGTAGACGGCGACGAGCAGAACCTGGGCGCGGGCGTCGTTGGCGAAGACGTGCAGCTTCATCTGGTTGGTATTGTTGTAGATTTGCGGGTCGAGTTCGGGCGACTTGACCAGGGCCTCATAGGGGGCGACGGTGACGAAGCTGTCCTTGATGCCGGCAAAATGGTCGGCGATGGCGGCGTGGATTTGCGCCCCGGTCGGCACCTTGTCGAGCTGGCCCAGCTGCAGCGGCACGAAGGTCATCATGCCCTGGGCATAATCGCCCACGGCCGGCACAAAGAGCGGCGCATTGGCGAGCTTGCTATATTGGGTCATCTCCGGCACGTGCTTGTGATTAAAGGTCAGGCCATAGGGCATGAACTCGCTGGCGTCCGCGCCGGCCGCCTCATATTCGGCGATCATCGGCTTGCCGCCGCCCGAATAGCCGGAAATGGCGTTGACGCTGATCGGGAAGCTGGCGGGCAGAATGCCGGCCTCGATCAGCGGGCGGATGGTGGCAATGGGGCCCTGCGGATAGCAACCGGGATTGGCGACGAAACGCGCATTGGCAATTCTGTCGCTCTGGGCCTTGTCCATTTCGGGGAAGCCATAGGCCCAATTAGGATCGACGCGATAGGCGGTCGAGGCATCGATCACTCGTGTCGTGGAATTGGTGATCAAGCCTACGCTTTCCTTGGCTGCGTCATCGGGCAGGCAAAGAATGGCGACATCCGCCTCGTTGAGCAGGGCGGCACGGGCGGCGATATCCTTGCGCTTGTCGGCAGGAATGGAGAGCAGCACCAGATCCTTGCGGCCGGCCAGGCGCTCGCGGATCTGCAGACCCGTGGTTCCAGCTTCCCCGTCGATGAAAATCTTGGCGGCCATGGCAGCGCTCCATATTTTTGGCCTTGCGTAAATGGACCTGCGGGATGACGGGGTCAAGACGCTATAGGCCCGGCCCTTGCCGTTCCTGCCTTCGGGTGGCAATGCTGGGACCAAAGCAAGGGAGCCAAACGAATGACCCCACATAATCATGCGAAGCCCGGCGACTATGCCGAAGCGGTGTTGCTGCCGGGCGATCCGCTGCGGGCCAAATGGATTGCCGAGACGTTCTTCGAAGCGCCAAAACTGGTCAATTCAGTGCGCAATTGCCTGGGCTATACCGGCTCCTGGAAGGGCAAGCCGGTTTCGGTGCAGGCCACCGGCATGGGCCAGCCCTCGCTGTCGATCTATGTGCATGAGCTGATCAATGTCTATGGCGCCAAGACTTTGTTGCGGGTGGGGACCTGTGGCGGGCTCAATGCCAAGGTCAAAGTGCGTGACCTGATCCTGGCGCAGGCGGCAACGACCGATAGCGCCATCGTCAAGGACCGGTTCGGGCCGTATAATTTTGCTCCCATTGCCGATTTTGGCCTGCTGCGCGCGGCGGCGGAAAAGGCGGAGGCGGCGGGCATGCGGTTTCATGCCGGCAATATGCTCTCCTCGGACATTTTCTATCATGCCGATGGCTTTGCCGGTTATGGCGCGCTGCCGGAACATGGCGTCATCGGGGTCGAGATGGAGGCTGCGGCGCTCTATACGCTCGCGGCGCGGTTCGGCGTCAAGGCGCTGACCATCTGCACCATGACCGATTGCCTGATCACCAAGGAAGAGATCAATGCCGAGGAAAGGCAGACGTCTCTAAAAGACATGGTGACGCTGGCGCTCGACGTGGCGATCGGAGCCTAGCCATGAGCGTGGCGGATCGTCTGGCAGGGGCATTGGACCGGCGCGACGAAGTGCCCAATGTCGAATTGGCCGAGGACCTAGTGGCGCGCGAGGACCGCGCCGGCATTGCCGAAGTGGTCGAGCTGGTGCGGTCGGGGACGAGCCGGCAGCGCAATGATGGGATGAAAGTGCTCTACGAGATTGGCGCGCGACGCCCTGACCTGATTGGCGGCTATTGCCCGGTCTTTCTCGAGGCGCTGAGCAGCTCGAACAATCGCCAGGTCTGGGGCGCGATGTCGGCGCTCGATAGCGTCGCCGAACAGCGGGCCGCAACGCTGGTGGCCGAATTGCCGCGCATTCTGGCGGCGGCCGACAAGGGCTCGGTCATCGCCAAGGACCGCTGCACTTCCATTTTGGTCAAGCTCGCCCGCGCCGGCTATGCGCAAAAGGCGGTGCCCATCCTGGTGGAGCGGCTGAAGAATGCGGCGCCCAACCAGTTTCCCGCCTATGCCGAGGAAACCGCCAGCGTCATGACGCCGGAACAGAAGCCGGGATTCCTCGCCGTGCTGGCACAGCGGATCGGCGGCATCGGGCAGAAGTCCAAGCGCGAGCGGGTGGAAAGGGTGATGGCGAAGCTGAACGGGTAGGGGTCGAATCCTCAACCTGCCACGATGTCATTCCGGCGAAGGCCGGAATCCATGCTACGGACATGGATCCCGGCCTTCGCCGGGATGACGCCGTGTATGGGAATGGTGGTGAGTAAAGGTCCACCGTTGGGACGGGCCAATCCCCATCACGCTCTCGTCATTAACCCTCGCAAAATCCGCCACCGTTCCGCCGGGATCGCTGTGTTAATCTCCGATTAAGACCGTGAGGGGCCCCGCCACATGCAGCTCAAGCCGAACGCCTATCGCCTCAACGAGACCGTCAAGGGCGTCGAGACGATGACCCGCTTTGCGCTGGCCGTGCTGGCGCTGGCTTCGGGGGTCTACACGTATCTCGGGGTGCGCGGCATTCTCGATGGCTCGGCCAATTTCGTGTTCTTTGCCGCCATTATCTATTCGGCCGCCGTTTCGGTCGCCATCTATGCCTTTTGGAGTTTCATGCTGCGGTTCGTGCCGCTGGTGACCAATGGGGTGCAGCGCATCGGGCTCTTCGTCACCATGGCCATTGGCTGCGCCATGATCATTGCCATGTCGAGCTGGCTCAATGCGGCCGCTCTGGCCGGATCGGCGGCGACCGAGCAGCATATGGCGGTGACGCTGCAGGGCTATGCCGAAGATCTCGACCAGGCCCATTCCAATGCCCTGGCCGCCCAATCGTTGCTGCCCGATGTGCAGCGGGCGGCGGAGCGGTTTTCGGGCCTGGCTGCCGATGAGCGGGAATCGGGCGCGCTGACCGGCACGACCGGTTCGGGGAGCGTGGTGCAATTGCTGACCCAGATGGGCACGCAGATGAACCAGCTGGCAGCAACCATTACCGGTTCGCGCGATCAGGTGGCGGGCCTCTTCGAACAGGGTTCGGCGCGGCTGGCCACCATGCGCGAACTGGTCTCGACCCCCGGCGCCATCGAGCCGCGTGCCGATAGTTTCCAGACCGAGGCGGTGCAGCTCTCCGCTATTATCGCGGCTTTGCAGCAGACCGGGGTTGCCGCCTCGGTCAAGCGCGCCTCGGCCGATCTCTCCGCCGGGTTCATTGCCCCGGTCGCCAATGGGCAATCGGCCGATCTTGCCAATCGGCAGGATCAGGTGATGGAAACCGTGCGTGTCTCGGTATCGGCGCAATCGGCGGCATTGACCGCGGCGGCCGACGAGATTTTGGCGACCCCGCCGGTGGAGCAGCGCCGTTTTGTGCCGCTCTCCAGCGCCGAAGCGGTAATCCGCTATTGGCAGGATTTCATCCCTTCTTGGGCTGGGGCCATTTCCATCGATCTGCTCCCGGTGGTGCTGGTGCTGGTTCTGATGATCGTCAACGACGCCATGCGGCGGGATTCCGAAACACTGGAAGAAGCCGAGAACATCACTGCCGCCGAAATGCTGCGGGCCATGGCGCTCTACCGGCGGATGGAGGCGGCGGGCGTGGTGTCCGAACCGGTGCGGAACGAGCCTCCTATCGAGCCCGAAGCAGTGCCCGAGCCGGTTGAAGAGCCGCTGGTGGCGCAGGCTGCCGACGACGGCACGGTTACCCCGATCGAGACGGCGCAGCGCAAGCGCAATGACGGGCCGCGACCGGCATGAAGACCGAGGCCAATGCCCGCGCCGATACCGATGAGGGGCCGTTCTATCGCGGGGCGATCCGCTGGCTGGCCGAACTCGAAGATGGCGCCATCCTGCGGGTGGCGTTCTTTGCGCTGCTGGCGGGTACGGCTTCAGTGCTCTATGTCGATTTTCGCGAGCTGACAGCGGGGCAAAGCGCCGGGCCGCAGCTGGGGCGGCCCATCCTGCCGCCCTCCAATCCGGCGCTGCCCGAAGGGCCCATGCCCAATGTCACCACGGCGCCCGATGTGCTCGACCAGCCGCTCGAGATCGCGCTGGGTACGGGCGGGCAATTGCATTTGACCGGCACCATCGATCCGGGGTCGGCGGAGCGCTTTGCCAGCGAGATTGCGGCGCGGGGCGAGTATGTGCAGACTGTAGTTCTCGATTCGCCCGGAGGGTCGGTCGTGGATGCGCTGACGATAGGCAGTCTGATCCATGAACAGGGGCTAGCGACCGAGGTCGCGGCCGGATCGCTCTGTGCCTCATCCTGTCCCATTATCTTCGCCTCGGGCGCCGAGCGGATTGCCAGTCCCAATGCGGCCATCGGGGTGCACCAGATTTATGCTTCGGCGCTGGCGGGCGACCTGCGCGATGGTGTGCGGGCGGCGGGCGTGGCCATGGCCGATGCACAATCGACCACAGCCGAGATTATCGCGCACCTGACCAAAACCGGGGTCGATCCGGCCATGTGGCTGCATGCCTTGCAGACGCCGCCGGACCGGCTCTATTATTTTTCGCCAGAGGAGATGACGGCTCTAAAGATCGTCACAAACCTTGCGGAGAATTAACGCGCCGTAGCGGAACCGGGGGAGGACCGGAGCCGTTGCGGAATACGGGCTTACATTAGCGGACGGGAGGCCATAATGACCCACATTCATACCCTCACACGCCATCGCGACATCCAGAACTGGGTGACCGACAGGCATGGCATTCCGGCGATTGCCCGGGTGCGCAACCGGTTCGGCGAGGAACGCGCCCAGCTGAGCCTCAGCTTCCAGCGCCCTGCCTGGCAGGGCGGCTCGAACGAAGGGGTCAGCCCCTGTTCCTGGACGGCATGGCTGGCCGAGCTCGACCGCCAGCAATTGGCGCTCAAGGTCGACATGACGGCCGACGATTTCGAGCTGGTGGATCGCCGGCAGACGAACTGAGCGTCTTACCCGCTTTTGCGGCTGTCGGTGGCGACCGGCTCGACATCGGCTGTGTGGACGCGGTCGCGGCCGGCCTTCTTGGCGGCATAAAGGGCGGCATCGGCGCGGTGGACCAGATCGTGCAGCCCCTCGCCGGGCTGCATCTGGGTCACTCCGAAACTGGCGCTGAGCCGGCGCTCTATCCCCAGATCGGCGCCGGACAGCGCGGCAAAGGCCTGGCGCACGCCTTCGGCATAGAGCCTGGCGGAAGCCAGGTTGGCGCCCGGCACGAGAATGGCGAATTCCTCCCCGCCATGCCGGCCCAATACCATGCGGATATCGGCGCCGCCCGATAGCAGTCCGGCAAAGGCGGCGATCACCCGGTCGCCGGCATCATGGCCGAAATTGTCGTTGACCTGCTTGAAATGATCGAGATCGGCCAGCACGAGCGCGGCGGGAATGCCGGCGCGGCCGGCCTGTTGCAGGGCGCGCTCCGCCCGTTCCTCAAAACCGCGGCGATTGAGCAGGCCCGAGAGCTTGTCGGTTTCCGAGCGCAGGGTGATCTCAGCCATAACGTCGCGCACGATGATCAGCAGCATCAATACGCCATTGGACACCAGCAGGAAGGCGGTGAGCATCTGCGACCAGGCGCCATAAAGGCTATGCAGGTAGTTTTCCACCCCGGCATCGCCCAGGCCGATGGCCAGGAATGGCTTGGCGACGAATTGCAGCCCGCTGACCAGCAGGAACCCAATGAGCAGGAGGTCGAGTGCGCCACGGCGGCGGGCCCGCATGACCACGATCGCTCCCAGGATATGGGCGAAGAAATAGGGCAATTGGTAGATCAGCGCCCGGCCCAGCGTAGCCGTCGCCGGCTCGTTGATCAGGATGGTATTGGCCAGGAGCCCGCCGCCGCCCAGGAGAGCCAGCCAGGCCCAGGGCACGGCAATTGCATAATGGCGGGCCAGTCCGATGACGCAGATCAGAAAGGCCGAGAGCGCGACGGCAAAGACCACGATACCCAGGAGGCGCGGATCGTTCTGGCCGGGCAGGATATATTCGAGCATGGCGTTGAGCACGCCCAGCAGGTAAGCGGCGGCCAGCCAGCGGGCGCCGGTTGCAGCGCCATTGCGCCAGGCTATTGTGCCAAACGCGGCGGCAAACAGGCCGGCGACGAAGATATTGATGGCGAGAACGAAACCGGCGGCACCCATTTTTCGCAATTCTGGCCTGGAGGCCGGACAGTCGGCCGGCAGCCAAGTCCTTCATCGATACGCCGAACCGGGCCGGTAGACGCCTGCCGTCCACCGGTTCCAACGCTCACTGCCGCGATCCTATCCCTGCCGGCAAAACGAGAGGTTAACGGAGGCGTCTCCCCCTTTCATCCCGGTTCCATCATCATCCAGGCCGTTTTCACTGCGTCATTCCCGCGTAGGCGGGAATCCACTCCTTCTAAGGCAATCTGCGCGTGAAGAATGGATTCCCGCCTGCGCGGGAATGACGTCGTGGGGGGGTGGGTCTTGTTGGGGCCGACCCCGCCTAAGCCGCCAGTGCCCGTGGGGTCAGGCCGAAGGCTTCGGCCAGCAATTGGTAGGAGCGGCGGCGCAGCTCGTAGCTGTGGATGGTGGTGGTGATGATCACTTCGTCGGCCCCCGAGCTTTCGAGCTTTTCGGCAATGGTGTCGCGCACGGTCTGGGGGGAGCCCACGATCCAGAGCGTGGATTGATGATCGATAATGCCCTGCTGCTGAGTGGTCAGCACGCGGGCATGGGCCGCTTCCGGGCTCATCAGGCGGCGCTGTTCGCCGGTGGTGAAGAGGGCCCATTGCACGGCCTGGGAATGGGAGAGGTATTGGGCTTCCTCATCGGTGGGGGCGCAGACCACCGAGACACCCAGAATGGTGCGGGGCTCGGGCATGGCGGCGCTGGGCTTGAAGCCATAGCGATAGGCCTCGAAGGCCGGACCGGGTGGGGTATGGCTGAAATGGGCGGCAAAGGCATAGCCCATGCCCAATTGACCGGCCGCCTGGGCGCTGGCACCGGAGGAGCCCAGCAGCCAAAGCGGGGGCAGGTTGATGCCGCCCGGCGCCACCGGCACGCGCGAAAAGGGATGGTCGGGGGGAAAGCTGTCCTCGTCAAAGGCCATCATTTCGGCGAGATAGGCGGAAAATTCCTCCCCGCCCCCGCTGCGCAGGGCGCGCATGGCATAGCCGTCGCCACCCGGCGCGCGGCCCAGCCCCAGATCGACGCGGCCGGGATGGAGCGCTTCGAGCGTGCGAAAAGCCTCGGCGATGCGCAGCGGCGCGTGGTTGAGCAGCATGACCCCGCCCGAGCCGACCCGGATATTCTGGGTATGCGCCGCCGCGCTCGCGATCAGCACTTCGGGAGAAGAGGAGGCGATGGAGGCCATGCCATGATGCTCGGCATACCAGAGGCGGGTATAGCCCAGAGCATCGCCCAATTGCGCCAGTTTGACCGTTTCGGCCAGCGCGTCGGGCGTCGAGGTGCCTTCGGCAATGGGGGCGAGATCGAGGATGGAAAGGGCAAAGGGCTTGGTCATGGCGGGCAATCGATGTTTCTGAGGAAGGCAGGTCTTCTATCGGTAAATTGCGATGAAAGCTAGGCGTCGCGCAAGGCCAGTGCCCCGGCGCAGATCGCCGGCGCGAAACTTTCCGTGATGGCCGCCCGTATCTTTCCCCGACCGATAAGCGTCAGACAGGGGACTTCATCATGACTTTCAAAGTGCTCAAGGCCGTTTTCGTAGCCTCGATCCTGCTTAGCTCCGCGGCCTATGCGCAGAGCAATCCGCGTGTCGGCGGCGCGCCGATGCTTGCCACCAAGAACATTGTCGAAAATGCCGTGAACTCCAAGGATCACACCACCCTGGTGGCTGCCGTTCAGGCGGCGGGCCTGGTCGACGTGCTGTCCAGCGCCGGCCCCTTTACCGTGTTTGCGCCGGTCAATTCGGCTTTTGCCGCCCTGCCGGAAGGCACGGTCGAGACCCTCCTCAAGCCCGAAAACAAGGCAATGCTGGTCAAGATCCTCACCGCTCATGTCATACCGGGCAAATATTCGGTGGAGGACCTGATGACGCGGGCCGAGGCCAATCCGGGCGGCTTCCTGCTCAAGACCGCTTCGGGCGACAATCTGCAATTCACCAAGCTCGGCTCGGTCATGTATGTGGTCGATGAGAACGGCAATGCCGCCAAGATTTCCATTGGCGACGTCAACCAATCCAATGGCGTAATCCATGTGGTCAACAAAGTGCTGTTGCCCAAATAAGCCGCTTCGCCTCGCTTCTCTTTTCGGGGGCCGCCCATGCCGGGCGGGCCCCGATTTGCTTGTCCGGAGCGTTGCCTGCCGGTCACAAGGCGGCAAATTTGGTGCGAAGGCATTGACTTAATTGGCGCTTGCAAGCTCAATGCAGCCCGTTTTTCAAGCGATCGGTCGGCAATGTCGGTACTGCGTTCTTTCCTTTTCTCCGCCCTGGGGCTCATGGCCGCCGCCGCGCCGGTTGCCGCGCAAGACCTCATGGATCCCCATCCGCTGGCCGGGGTGGTCGATGAATTGCGCATTGGCATTCACGCCCATAACGTTGACAGCACCATGCTGCCCTTCAGCGTGCAGAACTGGGATTTGAGCCATATCGAGGATGTCAGCTTCGACGTGCTGTTCACCTCGCCCGATCTGGATGCCTTCCGCTGGGTCGGCGCGCCGCGTCCGGAAGTCGGCGCCACGCTCAATCTGGGTGAGGGCGATTCCATTGCCCATCTGGGCCTGACCTGGCAATTGCCGCTGTTCGAGACGCCCTTCTATCTCGAAGGCACGTTCGGCGCCGCCATCAATGATGGCTATCTCACCGGCGCGCCCGAGGGCCGCAAGAATTTCGGCTGCCGGGTCAATTTCTACGAACGGTTCGGCGTGGGTGCCAATGTCAGCGAGAACATGACGGCGACCCTGACCTATGAGCACACCTCCAATAATGGCTGGTGCGACGCCAATGACGGGCTGTCCAATTTCGGCCTGCGGGTTGGCTGGAAGTTCTAGGGATTGGGTTCTTAGCCTCCAGAGGCTCGGAAGCCACGATCCAATCCCCTCCCCCTTGAGGGGAGGGCTAGGGTGGGGGTTCTGTGGCTTTCACATGCTCAATGCTGATGGAGAATTCAGAACCCCCACCCTCAATCCCTCCCCTCAAGGGGGAGGGAGGCAGACCGTGGCTCCCCTGACTTAATCCAGAACTCACCCGCTATAACCCCGGGCACTCACCGTTAACGCTCAGTTAAAGACAATTTGAATCAAACATTGCGCATCCCGGCCTCGCGCCGTCCAATCGCCGCAGGCGAATTGGAGTAGAGCGATGCGGGTGATGATCGGGCGGGCGATACTGGCTTTGGGCCTGATGCTGGCTGCCGCCGGCAGCGCACAGGCGCAATTCGATCTGGTGCCCGAAATTCGCGCCGGTGTTTTTTCCCGCGGCGTGGGCGATGCCGATCATTCGGGCCTGTTCGATACCGGCCGTATCGAAGACGCCAATGTGGAACTGCTGTTTGCCGTGCCGGCGCTGAGCCCGGCTTTGGTGCCGGCCGAAATCCGCCCGCATCTGGGGGCAACCTTTAATACCGATGGCAAGGAAAGCATGGTCTATGGCGGGCTGAGCCTCACCTTCCGCCTGCCCGTGCTACCGATTTTTGCCGAGGCGAGCCTGGGCGGAGCGCTGCAGAATGGCTCCATGTTCGATAGCGGAACGCCGCGGCGGTTCGGCTGCGCGGCGCTGTTGCGGGCTTCGGGCAGTGTGGGCGTGGATGTCTTGCCGGGGGCTTCGGTGATGCTGACGGCCGAGCACTATACCGATGGCGGCATGTGCGGGGACAGCGAGGCTTTGACCAATGTGGGCGTCCGGGCGGGGATCAGGTTTTAAGAACCACCGGGTCATTCCCGCGAAAGCGGGAACCCCTGTTTGGCGGTGCAGAGGAAGAAAACGGAGGTTCCCGCTTTCGCGGGAATGACATTGTGAATGGGGTAGACTCGCCTCAGGCCACTTGCCCGGCGGCCCAGCCCGAGGCCCAGGCCCATTGAAAATTGTAGCCGCCCAGCCAGCCGGTGACATCGACCACTTCGCCGATGAAATAGAGGCCGGGCACGGCCCGCGCCGCCATGGTCTTGGCGTCGAGGTCGCGCGTGTCGACCCCGCCCAGCGTCACTTCGGCGGTGCGATAGCCTTCCGAGCCGACCGGCTTGAGACTCCAGTTCTTGAGCTGGGCTTCGACCAGCGCCAGTTTCTTGTCGGAGAAATCGCCGATCATGCCGGGCAGGTCGAGTTCTTCGCCCAGCAATTGGGCGAGCTTTTTGGGCAGCACATTGCCGATGACGGTCTGCACCTGAACCTTGGGCGTCTCCTTGCGGGCGGCGCGCAGCATTTCGCCGGCATCGCGGTGGGGCAGGAGATCGACTGCGATGGCGTCGCCCTCGCGCCAATAGGAGGAAATCTGCAGGATTGCCGGGCCGGACAGCCCGCGATGGGTAAAGAGCAGGGCTTCCTCAAAGGCGGTCTTGCCGTGTTTGACCACGGCATCGGTGGCAATGCCGGAAAGGGCTTTCAGCTTTTCCAGTGCCCCGGTTTCAAAGGTCAGCGGCACGAGGCCGGGCCGGGTCTCGGTGAGGCGCAGGCCGAATTGGCTGGCCAGCTGATAGCCGAAACTGGTCGCGCCCATTTTGGGAATGGATTTGCCGCCGGTGGCGACGATGAGGCTTTCGGCGGTGACCGAGGCATTGGACAGCAGCAGCTCGAACCCGGTCTCGGTCTTGCTCACGCGCTCTATAGCGGTCTTGAGCGAGAGGGTTACCCCGGCCCCCCGCATCTCGCCCAGCAGCATGGTATTGATCTGGGTGGCCGGGCCATCGCAGAACAATTGGCCCAGCGTCTTTTCATGGAAGGCAATGCCGTGGCGGCGCACCAGGGCAATGAACATGTCGGGCGTGTAGCGGGAGAGCGCCGACAGCGCGAAGCGGGGATTGTCGCTCAGGAAACGGTCGCGGCCGCGTTCGGTCGTGGCATTGATATTGGTGAAATTGCAGCGTCCACCGCCCGAAATGCGGATCTTGTCGCCGGCATGGTCGGCGTGATCGACCACCAGCACCGAGCGGCCGCGTTTGCCCGCCTCGATGGCGGCCATCATGCCGGCAGCTCCCGCGCCCAGGACGATCACGTCATAATGCATTTTTTGGCCCTTTGGGTTTTGCGGCAGTTACAGTCATGGGGGCTTGGGAGGCAAGCGTCGAGGGCGGCACCTTTTGTCTTAAGGGCCCAAAAAAGTGGCCAAAAAACCAAAAGATTGACTCTTTCCTATTTGGGAGTATGAGAAGTCCTGCTTGTAACCAAAGCAGTCAGAAGATGCGCAGCGCCCTTGCCATGGCCGATATGCCAATGACCCCGGTTTCGACCGGTGGCGGCGCTGCCCTCATGACCAAAACCACCAAAACCGCCTGACGCTTTTCCCCGGGTCGTCTCCCCGACGGGGAGAGGCTCAAGACACTGGCCGCGATGGCAGGATCATCGCGCGGGGGCGGAAACTGGTAAGGGACTGGAGTTCCAAAAATGGGTTATCGCGTCGCTGTCGTCGGTGCCACGGGCAATGTGGGCCGGGAAGTTCTCAATATTCTGGCCGAACGCAAGTTCCCCGCCGATGAGGTTATCGCGCTGGCGTCCTCGCGCTCGATCGGGCGGGAAATTTCCTATGGCGACAAGATTCTGAAGGCCAAGAATCTCGAGGATTTCGACTTTACCGGCGTCGACTTCGCCATCATGTCGGCAGGCGGCTCGATCTCCAAGGACTGGGCGCAGCGCATCGCCGCAAAGGGCGCCATCGTGATCGATAATTCGAGCTATTGGCGCTACCATTCCGATGTGCCGCTGGTGGTGCCGGAAGTGAACGCCCATGTGCTGGACGCCTTCATGGCCAATCCCAACCGCACCAATATCATCGCCAATCCCAATTGCTCGACGGCCCAGCTGGTGGTGGCGCTCAAGCCCCTGCACGACTTCGCCAAGATCAAGCGCATCGTGGTGGCGACCTACCAGTCGGTGTCGGGTGCCGGCAAGGAAGGCGTCGACGAGCTGTGGAACCAGACCAAGGGCATTTTCGTCAACGATAGCGCCACGCCCGGCAAGTTCCCCAAGCAGATCGCCTTCAACGTCATTCCCCATATCGATGTGTTCATGGAAGACGGCTACACCAAGGAAGAGTGGAAGGTGCTGGCCGAAACCAAGAAGATCCTCGATCCCAAGATCAAGGTGACCTGCACCGCCGTGCGTGTGCCGGTATTTGTCGGGCATTCCGAAGCGGTCAATATCGAATTCGAGAACCCCATCTCGGCCGATGAGGCGCGCGACCTGCTGCGCGAAGCGCCCGGTATTGCCGTGCTCGACAAGCGCGAGCCGGGTGGTTACGCGACCCCGGTCGAGGCGGTGGGTGAATATGATACCTATGTCAGCCGCATCCGCGAAGACACGACCGTCGAAAACGGGCTCAATATCTGGGTGGTCTCGGACAATCTGCGCAAGGGCGCGGCGCTCAACACGATCCAGATCGCCGAAACGCTGATCGAGCGGGGCCTCTTGGCCAAGAAGGCGGCTTAATTCTTTTGGCCCCGGCTTCACGCCGGGGCCAATCCTATCTTCCCATCCCGGTAGCGGATGGCCTTCAGCATGCATTCCGGCCTGCGCCGGAATGACCCGGCGTGAAGGAAACATCCAGGCTTTCAAAAATGTCCCCGCGTGACCTGCTGCTGGCTCTTGGCGTCGTCGTGATCTGGGGGCTCAATTTCGTCGCCATCAAATGGGGCGTCGATGAAGTGCCGCCCTTCATGCTGACGGCCCTGCGCTATCTGGGTTGCGCGCTGCCGGCGGTGTTCTTCATCCGCCGGCCAAAGGTCAGCTGGCGGCTTCTCATCCTTTACGGTTTCACCGTGGGGGTGCTGCAATTCAGCTTTCTCTTCACCGCCATGCGGTTGGGCATGCCGGCGGGGCTGGCGAGCCTGGTCATGCAGATGCAGGTGTTTTTCACCATGGCTTTGGCCGTGCTGTTTCTGGGCGAGCGGCCGGGCCTGTTCCAGCTTGGCGGCGCGCTGGTGGCGCTGGCTGGGCTCGCAACCATCGGGGCCGAGCATCTGGGCGGGGCGGTTCTGGTGCCGCTGGTCATGACGCTGATCGCGGCTGCATTCTGGGCCTTGTCCAATATCGTCACCAAGCGGGCCGGGCAGGTGGATATGCTGGGCTTTGTGGTCTGGGGGAGTCTCGTGCCGCCGATACCCATGCTCATTCTGTCGCTGATCTTCGAGGGGCCGGGCGCTTATGGCGCGCTTTTGGCGATGACGCCGCGCGGCATCGGCTCGGTGCTGTTCATCGCCTATGGCTCGACCCTGTTCGGCTATGGGCTCTGGGCGGTGCTGCTGGGGCGTTATCCCGCCAGCGTCGTCGCGCCCTTCTCGCTGCTGGTGCCGGTGGTGGGCTTTGCCGCGGCCATGGTCATTCTGGGGGAAGCGGTGACCCTGCCCGAAGTGCTGGGGAGCCTGCTGATCTTTGCAGGCCTGGTGCTCAATGTGCTGGGGCCGCGGGCGCTGGCGCGGCTGCGGCCGGCCGGGAGCGTCTGATGCCGCTTCGCCATATCGGGCTGGCCCTGCTGGTCGTGATCATCTGGGGCTTCAATTTCGTCGTCATCAAGCTCAGCGTCGATGCCCTGCCGCCCTTGCTGGCCGCAGCGCTGCGGTTTTTCTTCGCGGCGTTTCCGCTGGTCTTCTTCGTCAAGCCGCCCCGCACGCATTGGGCGCTGGTTGTCGGTTTCGGGCTCAGCTTCGGCTTTGCGCTCTATGCCTTTCTCAATCTCGCCATTGCCTGGGGCATGTCGGCGGGGCTGAGTTCGCTGGTCTTGCAGGTGCAGGCCTTTTTCACCATGGGGCTGGCTTTCCTGCTGCTGGGGGAGCGGCCGAGCCGCTTCCAGGTCGCGGGTGCCGCGGTCGCCTTTGGCGGCATAGCCGTCATCGCCACCGAGCGGCTGGGGGCCACTTCGCTGCTGCCGCTGGGCATGGTGCTGATGGCGGCCCTGGCCTGGGGGCTGGCCAATGTGCTGACCAAGAAGGCCGGCAAGATCAATGCGCTCTCGTTTACGGTCTGGGGGGCGCTGGCCGCGCCGCTGCCGCTGCTGGCCCTGTCGCTGCTGGTGGAAGGGCCGCAGGAGGTGATGACGGCGCTGCGTGAATTCAGCTGGCGGGATGCGGGGTTGATCGCATTCCTGGCCTATCCGGCGACCTTGCTGGGCGGGGCGATCTGGAGCTGGCTGCTGGCCCGCCACAAGGCAACGATCGTTGCGCCCTTTACCCTGCTGGTGCCGATCACCGGCATGCTGTCGGGTTATCTGGTGCTGGGTGAGGTCATCACCCCGATCGAGATTGCCGGGGCCGGGCTGGTGATTGCGGGGCTGATCATAACGCTGCTGCGCGGCCGTTCGGGCGATGTGGCGGTACGGCTGGATTAGGCCGCAGGTTTGCGCTCAATTTGGGGGCTCTCGAGCTGCCGCGAACGAAAAAGGCCGCCCCGGAGGGCGGCCGATAGAGCGTTTCCGACGTTTGCCGTTCGGAAACGCGCAAACGAGAAGCCGGGATTACTGTACCAGCGAATCGGGTGTTTCTGCCGGAGCGGCGGGCGCTGCGGGGGCGGCAGGGGCTGCTGCGGGATCGGCCGGAACGGCTGCCGGCTGCAGGCCGGTCAGTTCGTTGGCCGAGATGCCGCCGCTGGCATCGATATCGGCGCTGGTGAATTCGGCTTCGGTCAGGTCGGGCCAGACCACCTGCAATTCGGTGAGCGAGAGCTCGCCATTGGCGTCGGTATCGACGTCGGTGAAATTGGTGGGGGTCTGGGCCAAAACGGCGCTGGCGGAAAGACCGAGAATGGCAAAGCCAAGAACAATCTTGCGCATGGAATCATCTCCTAGATGGGGTGCCCGGTCTGCGGGCGGGGGCAAGAAGCAGGGGAAACCACGCCGGGGCCGGAGTGGTTCCCCCTCCAAATATTACATTGCCGGGGTGGGAACCGGAGCCGGAGCGGTCGCCGCGGCAAATTCTTCGGCGCTCAGCTCGCCATTGGCGTCGGTGTCGGCAGCCGCGAAAGCCTCGGCGGTCACGCCCGGCATGGCCACCTGCAATTCGGTCAGCGAAATGCCGCCGCTGGCATCGGTGTCCAGGGTCGCGAAATCGGGGGCGACGGCATCTTGGGCGAAAGCCGCGCCGGAAAGGCCGAGAACGACGAGAGTGGACAGGATGATCTTCTTCATGGGGGTTGAGCTCCATGTTGGGGAGGAAGCGGCAAGGGGTTAGCCCGTTGCCGACAGACCGCACTCCGCGCGGCCCGTGCAATAAATAGTGATCGGCCAATGTGTTCTGTGCTGGCCGTAAAATCGGCGCTGAGCGGGAAATAATCAGGCAAATTGTGGGCAATATCACGCATGACTAATAGTCATGTATTGCGCAACTATTGTTGTGCTGCTTTTGCCTAGTGCAAGTTTATTTGTGCGGTTTGAGTCTGATTTGATGATTATCTTTCTACAGCCGCATAAAAGTACCGCCTGCCGCGAAAGTCACGTCATCACGCGGACGTGAAAAAGCCGCGGCAAACTCTTGCCGCTTCTGTCATGGCCAAGTGCAACGGCGAAAAGATCAGAAATCGGGTCGGATAAAGTCGCCGCTGGAATCCATCACCCAGAGCTCGCCGGTCGAAATATCGAACCAGGCGCCGTGCACCGCCAGCTTTCCTTCCGCTTCGAGGGCGGCCACATAGGGGAAGGTGCGCAGGTTGCGGATCGAATTGCGAATCGAGATGCGCTCCAGCGCGGTCTGGCGTTCGCCTGCTGTCATCAGATCGTTCTGCACGAGCTGATCGGGCAGTTCGCCCAGCATGTTCATCCACTTGCCGATGAAGTCGCCGGCATCGAGCGGCTTCAGGCCGGGGTTGAGCGCGGCCTTGATGCCGCCGCAGCGGCCATGGCCCATGATCACGATATTGGCGATACCAAGCGCCTTGACGGCAAATTCGATGCCGGCCGAGGTGCCGTGCTGGCCACCATCAGGCTGATAGGTGGGCACCAGATTGGCCACGTTGCGGAGCACGAAGAGCTCGCCGGGGCCGGCGTCGAAGATCATTTCGGGAGCGGCGCGACTATCGCAGCAGGCGATAATCATGGTCGTGGGGGTCTGGCCCTCTTCGGCCAGATCGCGGATCCGGTCCTTTTCGCGGGCATAGCGGCCGGCCATGAAATTGGCGTGGCCCTTGAGCAGATGATCTGGAAAGCTGTGCATGGCTTCTCGATTAGCTCTGTGGCAGAAGAAGATCAACCTTGGGCGCATGGGGCGCCCGCATACCGGGGTTGCAATGCTGATCTACCGCTTTTTATCCGGGGAAGACGACTCCTCGTTTTGCCACAAGGTCACCAAGGCGCTGAGCGAGGGCTGGCAATTGCACGGCTCGCCCACCTATGCCTATGACGCCGTCGCCAAAAAGATGAAAGCCGGGCAGGCCGTGACCCGCGTGGCTAGGGACCAGCCCTATGACCCGGACAAGAAGCTGACCGATTTCTGAGGGGTTTTGCGGGGGTGTCTCCGTGGGGTTCTCGCAGTCCTACCACCCACAGTGTCATTCCGGCGAAGGCCGGAATCCATTCTGTGTCCTCTCCGCATATCGGATGTTGGGATAGCCTTCAGCATGGATCCCGGCCTGCGCCGGGATGACGTCGTGGAAGGGATGATTTTCCGAACAGCCCCCAATCCCAAAAAACCTAAACCCCGCGCAGTTTCCTCAGCGCCAGGGCCTGCAGCATCATGATCGTCTTGGCATCGACGATCTCGCCGCTGCCGATCATGGCCAGCGCATCGTCAAAGCCGATTTCGAAGACTTCGATATCCTCGCCTTCCGCCTCCAGCCCGCCGCCGGCATGCAGCGGGGCGCCGGGCAGGTAGCGGGCGAGGAAACAGGCGCATTTTTCGGTCACCGAGCCCGGGCTCATATAGGCGTCGAACAGGAATTGCAGCTCCAGCGGTTCGTAGCCGGTCTCCTCGATCGCCTCGCGTTGGGCCGCTATTTCGATGTCCTCGCCATCGAGCAGTCCCGCCGGTACTTCCACCAGCCAGGCCGGATCGCCATTGAGAAAGGGCGGCAGGCGGAACTGGCGGGTCAGAACCACCGTATCGGGTCCGGGCGCGTAGAGCAGCACGGCGGCGGCGCTGCCATGGTCATAGACTTCGCGGGTCACGGTCTGCTCGCCACCATCGCGCCGCGCATGGGTAACCCGGTAATTGTCGAACCGCCCCCAATTGCGGGCCAGGATTGTGGTTTCCTCGATGCGCACGGGCTGGGGCGTGGTGGGCTTGGGGCTGGCGACGGGCATGAAGAAAACCTCGGGAATGGTCGGCGGAGGGTAAGGTGTAAGGCGCCGGGCCGCTAGGGGCGGTGGAGCATGGCGGCTGTGAGGTGGGGTCTTAGATCGAGCACGTGGCGGATTTGAGCCGGATGGGGAGGCCCACGCTTACCTCTCACCCACTGAAATGACATCGTCAGGGGAACAGGGCCCGATCCCACCCCACCACAATCGCTCCCTCGGGCTTGACCCGAGGGCCATTCGCCGCTTGTGCCGAACTAAGAGAGGCCCTCGGGTCAAGCCCGAGGGAAGCGGTGGTGGGTGCGGGGAGCGCGGCAAAATACTCACCCGCCCACCGGGATGACCTCGTGGAGGGAATGGTCCCCAAATCCCACCCCGCCACAATCGCCTCCCTCGGCCATACGGTTCCGCTATTCGTAGCGATCGTGGCGGCGCAGCCAGTCCATTCCCTCGGCTTCGTTACGGCCTTTGGGCATGAGGTCGAGCATGGCGTAAGTGCCCATCATCACCTCGACGCCCCTCCCGAAGGTGGAATAGGTGCGAAAGACATCGCCGGCCTCATCCTTGTAAAAGGCCGTCAGGCCGGGCCATTCCTCGCCGGTCTCCTGCCATTCGCCGAAATTGTAGTCGATATGCCCGGTGGCGATTTCCTCGGGCGTGAAGCTGACCCGGAAATCGTAGTTGAAGCTATTGCCATTGGAGGACACCCAGCGGAACTGCCAGCCCATGCGGCGGCGATAGCGCTCGATCTCGGCAAGCGGCGCGCGCGAAACGGCGATCATCGTGACGTCGTGATGGGCCAGATGCAGGTTCATGCCGTCGGTGTGATCGGCCATGAAGGAACAGCTCGGGCAGCCCTGCTCCCAGCCCGGCGCCAGCATGAAATGCTGCACCAGAAGTTGCGAGCGGCCCTCGAAGAGATCGGCCAGTGAACGCGGCCCCTCCAGCGTGTCGAACACATAGTGTTTGTCCATGCGCGTCCAGGGCAAGGCGAGCCGCTGCTGGGCGATCTGGTCGCGATGATGGGTCAGTTCCTTCTCGGCTTGCAGCAGATCCCGGCGGGCGGAAAGCCAATCCTCGTGTGAAACAATGGTGTGTTGCATTTTCAGTCTCCTTCGGTTTGGGGGATGGGCGTGCCGCCCCGTTGCCAAATGGCGGACAGCAGCTTGAGCCACGGCGAGAGATGAAAGAGGCTCATCAACAGGTACATCAGTGCCATGTCGTTGATGGGCGCCATTGCGGAGATGGACGAGCAGATTGTCATGCCCGAGGGGCTGGTGGCGGAAATGCCGGCCATCACGGCCAGGATAGGGGTGGCGGCCAGCCCGAGCAGGCGGGCCGGATCGACTATCGGCCCGGGCTGCGAGCCCATTTCGCCTGTTGTGGCAAACGTCCTCATGTTTTGGCCCTTTCATCGCACTCGCCGTTTCCGGCTTTTGTGATGACAGCAGGCTATGCCGGGCGGCGGGCTGGGTGGGAGTTACAATCGTGACGGGATTTGTGCGGTAGTGCCGGGTGCCACCAACATGCAGTTTTTCTGATGGCTCGGAGCCCCATCCAGTCCCTTCCCTTGAGCGGAAGTTTATTTTGGGACGCCATGGTGATGAAGGGACCTGTGATCCCAACACCTCACCGCCGCCTCCCTCGGGCTCGACCCGAGGGCCTTTCTCAACCCGGCACAAGTGGCGAGTGGCCCTCGGGTCAAGCCCGAGGGAAGCGCGGTGAGGAGGAGAGGGAGCAGCAGGACGTGGAGCAACAGAAGCCGGAGCCCGAAGTCACCCGCAACGTCATTCCCGCGCAGGCGGGAATCCACTCTTCAAAACACCGCAACGCAAAAAGAGAATGGATTCCCGCCTGCGCGGGAATGACGCCGTGCATGAGGGAGCATCACTCCCTCCCATGCACCGGCGCGGTACCTCGGGAGGGAAACGAAAGTACCCTCCGCCATCAGACCAGGGCAAAATCGCTGCGCCCTCCGAACAGGCTGTGCGACATACGAACAAAGTGCGCAATGCGCCAAAAGTTGGGGTGTGGGGGGCTTTGAATTGTCATGCGGGGAGGCTAGAAGTCTTGAACCATTCCAAACTACAGCGGCCCCTCCCGCATGTCAGGACGGCCCAGGAAGACGCAATGACGGTTCGCTCCCGCCCCCTTTCCCCGCATCTGCAGATCTATCGCTTCACCATCACCATGGCGATGTCGATCATCCATCGCGCCACCGGCATAGCCAATTATGTGGGCACGGCGCTGCTGGTGCTGTGGCTCGCGGCCGCCGCCTGGGGCGCCGAGCCGCTCAATCTGGTCAATGCCATTTATGGCAGCTGGTTCGGGCAGCTAGTGCTGTTCGGATATACCTGGTCGCTGTTCCACCACATGCTGGGTGGCCTGCGCCACTTCGTCTGGGACTTTGCCGAGATGATGGAGCCGGGCCAGCGCGAGGCCATGGCCTGGGCGACGCTGGCGGCATCGATCGTGCTGACGCTGCTGGTCTGGACCGTTTTTGTGTGGGTGCGTTGAGATGCGTGAACAAGTGATCACCCGCGAGGTCATCGCCAATCCCAAGACCAAATATGGCAATGGGCCCGCTTCGACCCGCCATTTCATCACCCAGCGGCTGACCGGCGCGATCAATGTGCTGTTTGTGGGCCTCTTGGTCTTCATCGTGGTGCGGCTGGCGGGGCACGACCGGGCCGAGATGGTGGGGCTGATCGGCAATGGCTTTGTCGGCATTCCGTTGGCGGTGCTCTTGGCCATCGTGACCGTGCATATGCGCAATGGCATGCGCGATACGCTGGAAGACTATTTTTCCGGCCGTACCTACGGCCTCTACATGATGCTCAACACCATGTTCTGCCTCGCCGTCGGCCTTGTCGGCGTGGTTTCCATTCTCAAGCTCGTCTTCTGGGGTTAGTGCCTGATGGCTTCCACTTATGAACTCATCGACCACGAATTCGACGTGGTCGTGGTGGGCGCCGGCGGCGCAGGCCTCCGCGCGACGCTGGGCATGGCCGAGCAGGGTTTCAACACCGCCTGCATCACCAAGGTTTTCCCCACCCGCAGCCATACCGTCGCGGCGCAGGGCGGCATTGCCGCGTCCCTGCAGAATATGGGCCCCGACAGCTGGCAATGGCACATGTACGACACTGTCAAGGGGTCGGACTGGCTGGGCGATAATGACGCCATGGAATATCTGGCGCGCGAAGCTCCGGCCGCCATCTATGAGCTGGAACATTACGGCGTGCCGTTCAGCCGCACCGAGCAGGGCAAGATCTATCAGCGCCCCTTTGGCGGCCACATGACCGAATTCGGCGATGGCCCGCCGGTGCAGCGCACTTGCGCCGCCGCCGACCGCACGGGCCACGCGATCCTGCACACGCTGTACGGGCAGAGCCTGCGCAACAATGCGCAATTCTATATCGAATATTTCGCGCTCGACCTGATCATGGGCGAGAACGGGGAATGCCAGGGCGTGATCGCCTGGAAGCTCGATGACGGCACGCTGCATCGCTTCCGCGCCAAGCTGGTCGTGCTGGCGACCGGCGGCTATGGCCGCTCCTATTTCTCGGCCACCTCGGCCCATACCTGCACCGGCGACGGCAATGGCATGGTGGCGCGGGCGGGCTTGCCGCTCCAGGATATGGAATTCGTGCAATTCCACCCCACCGGCATTTATGGCGCGGGTGTCCTCATCACCGAGGGCGCGCGTGGCGAGGGCGGGTATCTGACCAATTCGGAAGGCGAGCGCTTCATGGAGCGCTATGCCCCCAATGCCAAGGACCTGGCATCGCGCGACGTGGTGAGCCGCTGCATGACGCTCGAAATCCGCGAGGGCAGGGGCGTCGGTCCCAACAAGGACCACATCTATCTCCACCTCGATCATCTCGACCCGAAAGTGCTGCATGAGCGGCTGCCGGGCATTACCGAGAGCGCCAAGATTTTCGCCGGCGTAGACCTCACCCGCGAGCCGATCCCGGTGCTGCCGACCGTGCACTACAATATGGGCGGCATTCCCGCCAATTATCATGGCGAAGTGCTTGATCCGACGGCGGACGATCCCAATCGCATCGTGCCCGGCCTGATGGCGGTGGGCGAGGCGGCCTGCGCTTCGGTGCATGGCGCCAATCGGCTGGGCTCCAATTCGCTGACCGACCTTGTGGTGTTCGGCCGCGCCGCCGCCATTCGCGCCGGCAAGGTGATCGATAAGTCGAGCCCCGTGCCCGGCATCAATGCTGCCGAGGACGCCAAAATCCTCGCCCGCTTCGATCGCCTCCGCAATGCCAATGGCAGCCAGCCCACGGCCAAGCTGCGCGATGAGATGCAGCGCACCATGCAGGCCGATGCCGCCGTGTTCCGCACCGACCAGTCGCTCAAGAACGGCGTCAAGGCGATGAGCGAAATCTATGCGCGCCTGCCCGAGGTGAAGGTCACCGACCGCTCGCTGATCTGGAATTCGGACCTGGTGGAAACGCTGGAGCTGGAAAACCTCATGACCTGCGCCATCGCCACGGTGGTCTCTGCCGAAGCCCGCCACGAAAGCCGCGGCGCCCATGCGCATGAGGATTTCCCCAATCGCGACGACCAGGAATGGCGCAAACACACGCTGGCCCGGGTCAATGTCGATACCGGGGCGGTCGCGCTCAGCTACCGGCCGGTGATCGTCGATCCGCTCACCCCGCAAAGCGAAGGCGGCATCGACCTCAAGAAAATCGCGCCCAAGGCACGTGTTTACTAATGAGCGATCCGGCCGGATATTCGGGCACACCCCTGGCGCAAAAGCTGGGGCTCAAGGATGGGCAGCGCGTGCTGTTTGTCGATCTGCCCGAGACTTTGGCCGAGCTGGCTTTGAGCCGGCAATTTGTCGAGGCCGGCCGCGTCGGTACCGATCGGCTGGGCGATGGGACCGGCTATGACGTGATCCATCTCTTCACCACTGCCCGGGCGGTGCTTGAGGCTCTGGCACGGCGGTTGATGGGCATGATCGCCCGCAATGGGATGATCTGGGTGAGCTGGCCGAAAAAGGCGGCTGGTATCGCCACCGATATCACCGAGGATGTGATCCGCTCCGTGGTGCTGCCGCTGGGGCTGGTGGATGTGAAGGTCTGCGCCGTCGATCAGACCTGGTCGGGGCTGAAACTGGTGATCCGGAAGGAATTGCGCTGATGCGTCTGGGACTGGCTTTGGTAGGTGTAATAGTTTTTGCGGCGCCGGCTTTTGCCGCCGCGCCCACGCCGGCGCAGAAGACCGAATTTTACCAGGTCTGCATGGGGATCGCGAGCGATGACACGCTGTGCTCCTGCAAGGCCGATGCGGCGATGAGCCTGATCGACGAGCGCTTCATGGGCGTGGTGATTGCCTCGATGAAGGGCGGCTCGCCCGCTGAAGGTGATTACGCGGCCTACAATACCTATGTCGCCAAGAGCAACCAGGTCTGCAAACCGAATTACTAGCCTTTGTTCGCGACACCGCGGACTGACCAAATTCAGTGCCGGTTGAGCGGCACTTAGGAAAGGACCAAAAATGGTCGAACTGATGCTCCCCAAGGCCGACCGGCCTCAGAAGGGCAAGACCTGGCCCAAGCCCGAGGGTGCCAAGCGCCTGCGCGAATATCACATCTATCGCTACGACCCCGACCAGAACGTCAATCCGCGCATCGATACCTATTTCGTCAATCTGGACGATTGCGGCCCGATGATCCTGGATGGCCTGCTCTGGATCAAGAACAAGGTCGATCCCACCCTGACGCTGCGGCGGAGCTGCCGCGAGGGCATTTGCGGCTCGTGCTCGATGAATATCAACGGGCTCAATACCCTGGCCTGTACCAAGGGCATGGACGACTCGACCGGCCCGATCAAGATCTATCCGCTGCCGCATATGCCGGTGGTCAAGGACCTGGTGCCCGACCTCACCAATTTCTATGCCCAGCACCGCGCCATCGAGCCCTGGCTCAAGACCACCTCGCCCACGCCCGAAAAGGAATGGACGCAATCGGTGCCCGAGCGCGCCAAGCTCGACGGGCTCTATGAATGTATCCTGTGCGCCTGCTGCTCCACCTCGTGCCCGTCCTATTGGTGGAATGGCGAAAAATATCTGGGGCCGGCCGCCTTGCTGCAGGCCTATCGCTGGCTGATCGATTCACGTGACGAGAGCACGCAGGAGCGGCTCGACGACCTCGAAGACCCCTTCAAGCTCTATCGCTGCCACACCATCATGAACTGCGCCAAGGTCTGCCCCAAGGGGCTCAACCCGGCCAAGGCCATTGCCCAGATCAAGAAGATGATGGTGGAGCGCAAGGTCGCGGCGTAGTTTTTGCGTTTTTGGTTTGAACAAGCCCGCGGGGATGACCTCGCGGGCTTTTTGTTTGGCGGTTGCCTCTTCCCTCATTCTACCACCGCGCCATCCCATCGATGGGGAGGGGCGGGCTGGTGCTTATTTCACCCACGGCGTCATTCCCGCGCAGGCGGGAATCCACTCTCAAAAATTCCATCACAACGAAAGAATGGATTCCCGCCTGCGCGGGAATGACTTTGTGAGGAGGATAGCGAAGGAGTGATTTCGAGTTCGGACGTTGGAGCTGGACACTTGCTCGTGCCCCCCATCTCTCCCAACCACCGCGCCTCCCTCGGGCTTGACCCGAGGGCCAGTCTCAACCCGGCAGGTGCGGCGAGTGGTCCCCGGGTCGAGCCCGAGGAAGGCGATCGTGTGGAGGATAGCCCGAAGCGTCGGAACGATCATCCGGACGTCGAAAGCCCCGATGCCCGAAGGCCAAAACAAAAAACGGCGGAGCTTTCGCCCCGCCGCCTGAAATCAAATCCGCAAAAACCTACAGCCCGTCGTCTTCCTTCAGGACAATGGTGCCGGCCTCGAAGGCGGCCTTGCAGTCATTGGCGTCGTGGTCCCTATCGCTTTCGAGCAGGGTGATGGCTGCGCCCGGGCCTTCGAAGCGCGGGTCGTCGCATTGGTCATCATCGGCATAGCTCGAGCTATTGTCGCCGAACTCGATATGGCTGCTGTCATAGGGCGCGCCGGCGGCATAGCTGGGCTGGTAGACCTCGCGGATCTGCACCTTGCCTTCGGCTTCCAGCGCCTTGCAATCGGTGGCGTCGGCCATCTGGTCTTCGTAAAGCAGCTTTTTGTTGGTGCCTTCGCCGGCAAAGCGGGGGTCGTCGCATTCCCCGTCATTGGCCCATTTGGACGTGTCATAGCCATAGTCGAATTCGGTGGGCGCCGAACTCGTATTGCTGGCGGCGGTGCCATCGGGGTCGAAGGTCACGGTGCCGGCCTCATAGGCGGCGCGGCAGTCGGTGGCGTCGTGGGCGATATCCTCGTCCAGCATTTCGGAAGCGGCGCCCGGGCCCGAGAAGCGCGGATCGTCACACTCGTCATCCTTGGCCCATTCGCTGGTGTCGTCGCCAAAGTCGATATCGGAAATGTCGACGGCGGTCGCGGCCGCGCCGGTATCTCCGGTAAAGGTCACGGTGCCGGCCTCATAGGCGGCCTTGCAGTCGGTGGCGTCCTTGGCGATATCGGCGTCGAGCAGTTCGGCGGCGCTGCCGGTGCCCGAAAAGCGCGGATCGTCGCATTCCCCGTCATTGGCCCATTCGCTCGAATCATCGCCGAAGTTGATGTCGCCAGTGGTGGTGACTGTCGCCGGAGTGTCCGAAGCGCCGTCCACCAGGGTCACGGTGCCGGCTTCAAAGGCGGCGCGGCAATCGGTGGCATCCTTGCGGATGTCTTCGTCGAGCAGTTCATCGGCGCTGCCTTCACCCGAGAAGCGCGGGTCGTCACATTCCCCGTCATTGGCCCATTCGCTCGAATCATCGCCGAANGCATTCGCCATCATTGGCCCATTCGCTGCTGTCATCGCCGAAATCGATATCGGCGGCCGAGGCGGGAGGGGCAATGTCGACGGTCGTGGCGCCGTCCTCGACCAGGGTTACGGTGCCGGCTTCATAGGCGGCACGGCAATCGGTGGCATCCTTGCGGATGTCCTCGTCGAGCAATTCATCGGCGCTGCCTTCGCCCGAGAAGCGCGGGTCGTCACATTCCCCGTCATTGGCCCATTCGCTCGAATCATCGCCGAAGTCGATGTCGCCGGCCGTGGTGGTGAGAGTGCTCGGTCCCGTCTTATTGTCGATTTTCTGGGCAAAGGCTGGTGCGGCAAGCCCTGCCGCCAGAATCAGCCCCAATGTGGTTGCGCCCAGCAACCGCTTATATGCTTGCATCGGTTGTCCCTTTCCGAAGGTGTCGCCGCAGTGGTGGCTGCACAATATAGCGGCTTTGCGGCAGCCGACAGAGTTTTAGTCCTTGCGATTGCGGGCCCGGCGTTCAGCTCTTGTGAACAATACCGAACCCAACAGCACCAGGGCGGTGCCGATGGCATGGAAAAAGGTGAAGGGTTCGGACAGGACGATGACGGCGATGACAATGGTGACGACCGGCCCGAAGGCGGCGGTGGACGAGGTGGCCCGCGCCCCGATGCGTGCCATGCCGGCATTCATCAGGAATGAGGGCAGCACGGTGCCCAATACGCCCAGCGCCAGCCCGTAGCTCCAGATCTGGGGCGAAAGCGTCAGATAGCTTTGCGGACCGGCAATGACCAGGTTCTGGGCAATCGCACAGATGGCGGCGGTCGACATGGCGATACAGGTGAAAAGCGCCGAGCCCAGCTTGAGCATCTGCCGCTTGGCCAGGTGCTGGTAGAGCGCAAAGGTGATGGCCGAGCCCAGCACCAGCATGGTGCCGATCACCAGGCCATCCGGGTTGACGGCCAGGTTCCAGCCGAAAATCACCAGCAGCCCGCCATAGGAGACCAGCATGGAGGGCACCACGCCCCAGGCCATGCGGTCGCCGAAGAACCAGACGCCGAACAGCACGACGAAAAAGGGATAGGTGAACAGTACCAGCCGCTCATATTGGGCGCTGACGAAGTTCAGCCCCAGGAAATCGAGATAGCTCGAGACATAATAGCCCAAAATTCCCACCGCCATGCTGGCAATGATGGTTGCCGGGGTCAGCAGGCCTGCCGGCTTATCCCCGCGGCGCAGAATGGTGAGCAAAATGACCAGATAGACCGGCAAGGCGACGATCATGCGCAGGCTGAGCAGCATCTCTGTCGAGACGCCCTGGCCATAGGCCAGCTTGATGAAAATGCCCTTGGTGGAAAACAGGATCGCCCCGGCAACGGCGAAGGCATAGCCGATGGGGTCGCTGGCGGTTTCTGTGGGGGCGGCGGAGGCGGGGGTGGACATGAGGCGGTTCCTGAGGAGCCCGCCTGCCAGATCACCAGAGCGCCTGAAAGGCGGGCCGGTGAGACGAAGGGCTTGACGTCAGCGCTCGTTCCGGTCCCGTGGGGAGCCAGAAAGCCAAAGAGCAAGGAGAATGGTGGCGGGCGCGTGCATATCCGTTTCGTACTGCCCGGCGTGAGCGCTGGCAAGGCGGCTTTGGCGATAACCGTTCGGCACGAAATGCGCCGCCGATGCTAACAGTCTGTGCACAAATCAGCCCCTGGGATGGGCCTTGCGATAACTTTCGAGGAGGCGCTCGGTATCGACGGCGGTATAGATCTGGGTGGTGGAAAGGCTGGCATGGCCGAGCAGTTCCTGGATGGCGCGCAGATCGCCGCCACGGCCCAATAAATGCGTTGCAAAAGAATGCCTTAGCGCATGCGGCGTAGCCGAAGGCGGCAGGCCCAGCGCGCCGCGCAGCTGGGCGACGCGCAGCTGAATCAGCCGGGGCGACAGCACCCCGCCCTTTACCCCCCGGAACAGGGGCTCCTCGGGCCAGGATTTGAACGGACAAAGCTCGACATAAAGCTCGATCGCCTTGCGCACCGCCTCGATCAGCGGCACCATCCGCACCTTGCCGCCCTTGCCGGTCACACGCAGCGTTGTCGATTCGAGATCGGCCCGGGTCAGCGCCAAAGCCTCGGCAATACGGAGCCCGGCGCCATAACACAGCGAGAGCACGGCCATGTCGCGGGCGGCGACCCAGGGGCGTTCCTCCATCTCTTCGGTGGTCGAAATGGTGCGGCGCGCCTCGCTCACCGTCAGCGCCTTGGGCAGGGATTTGGGCTGTTTTGGCGTACGGATGACATTGAGCGCCTCGGTGGCGAGCACACCCTCGCGCTCGAGAAAGCGGAAGAAGCTCTTGAGCGCCGAGAGCACCCGGGCCAGCGAGCGCGAGCCCAGGCTTTCATTGCGCCGCTGGGCCATGAAGGCCCGGATATCGGCGCCTCGCAGGTCCTTGAGCACGGCCAGCGTCACCGTGCCGCCGGCATGGCCGGCGAGAAATTGCAGGAATTGATCGAGGTCGCGGCCATAGGCCGTCAGCGTATTGCCGGCCAGCCGGCGGACCGAGCCCAGCTCGCGCTGCCAGGCGCCGATCTGGGCGCGGATGAAATCGTCGGTGGCAAAGGCTGAATCGACCATGGCGCAAGTTTAGCGCCGGCCGGTTAGAAAAGCGTAGCAATTGGGGAGGTGAGGGAACCTGGGAGGTCCTGCATGGGAAGGTCCCCTCACCCCGGGGCTGCGCCGACCTCTCAGATGGGAGAGGTGAGGACTCAGCGGCAGCGTGGGGTAAAATCGGGCCATTGGCTGGGCGGCAGGCCCAGGTCGGCATAGAGGCGCGGTGGCAGTTCCTGCACCCGTTTCTGGCGCTGCAAAGCCGATTGCAGCAATTGATAGAGGCTGGCCCGCTTGGCAATGGCGACGACATCATCGGCCAGGGGCACGCGATCGATCATCTCAGTCATGACATCCTCCTGTGCTTGGAAAAACATCCTGCACCCAACCCCTGACAGGGCCTGTCAGCAGTCGGCGGGAGCAGCAGAATCACTTGCGCTGGCCGCGCCGGGATGCGAACAGAACAGGCACAAATGGAGACACGTCCAGACATTGTCGCCGTGATGGTGGGGGTGGCCGTCGAGGGCCCCTATAGCTATCGCGTGCCCGCCCATATGAGCGTCACGCGCGGCTCGATCGTGGCTGTGCCGCTGGGGCCGCGGCTGACGCTTGGCGTGGTCTGGGGGCCGCCCAAGGACATGGTGGCGCATAATCGGCTGCGCGATATCGCCATGGTCTATGACGTGCCCCCGCTCAGCGAGGAATTGCTCAAGCTGGTCGAATGGGTAGCGCGCTATACGCTGGCGGCGCCCGGCCAGGTATTGCGCGCCGTGCTGCGCTCGACCGAAGCGCTCGATACGCCCAAGCCAATCGTGGCTTTCCGGCGCACCGGGCTTGAGCCGGAGAAGCTGACGCCGGCCCGGTTACGGGTGCTCGATGCCTTGATGGACGATATGGCCTGGCCCAAGGCGGCACTGGTCGGGTCCACCGGCGTTTCGACTTCGGTGATCGAGGGGCTGGAGCGAGCCGGGGCCATCGAACGGCTGGAAATGCCGCCGCCGCCCATCGTGCTACCGCCCGATCCGGAAGCGACGGCCACGGTACTCAACCCCGAACAGCAGGCAGCGCTTGACCAGATCGTGGCGCTCGATGCCGGGCGGTTCGGCGTCGCCCTGCTCGACGGCGTCACCGGGGGTGGCAAGACCGAGGTGTTTTTCGAGGCGGTGGCCGATACCTTGCGGGCCGGGCGGCAGGCGCTGATCCTGCTGCCGGAAATTGCGCTGACCCACACATTTTTGGACCGCTTCACCAGGCGCTTCGGCACGCGCCCGGCCGAGTGGCATTCGGATATGACGCCGGTGCAGCGGGCTAAGGTATGGCGCGGCGTGCTCGAGGGCAGTGTGCGGGCGGTGGTTGGGGCGCGCTCGGCGCTGTTCCTGCCGTTTCGCGAGCTGGGCATGCTAGTGCTCGATGAAGAGCATGACGGCGCTTATAAGCAATCGGACGGGGTCAATTACCATGCCCGCGACATGGCCATTGTGCGGGCGCATCTGGCTGAGGCGCGGGTGGTGCTGAGTTCGGCCACGCCGTCGGTCGAAACGCGCAATAATGCCAATGTCGGCCGCTATGCCCATGTGCTGCTGACCTCGCGCTTTGCTGAAGCGGCCATGCCCAACATTACCGCTATCGACATGCGGATCGACGGGCCGGAAAAGGGGCAGTGGATCGCGCCAGTGCTGGCGCGCGAAGTGTTTGCGGCGCTGGACCGGGGCGAGCAGGCGCTGCTGTTCCTCAACCGGCGCGGCTATGCTCCGCTGACGCTGTGCCGCGCTTGCGGGCATCAATATCAATGTCCCGATTGCTCGGCCTGGATGGTGGAGCATCGCTTCCGGGGCGTGCTGATGTGCCACCATTGCGGGCATGAAATGCGCACCCCCAAGACCTGCAGCGCCTGTGGCGAGGAAGATACGCTGATCGCGGTGGGGCCGGGGATCGAGCGGGTGGCCGAAGAGGCGGCGGCGCGCTTCCCCGATGCGCGGCGGGTGATTCTCTCCTCCGATATGGGCTCCAATGCACAACTGCGCGAGCGCTTCGCCGAGATCGAGCGGGGCGAATATGACCTGATCATCGGCACCCAGCTGGTCAGCAAGGGCCACCATTTTGAAAAGCTCTCGGTGGTTGGCGTGCTCGATGCCGATCTGGGGTTGGCGCACGGCGATCCGCGCGCGGCGGAGCGGACCTATCAGATTTTGACTCAGGTGGCCGGGCGGGCCGGGCGGGCCTCCAAGACGGGCAAGGCGTTCCTCCAGACCTATCACCCCGATCATCCGGTGATGCGGGCCATGGTGACGGGTGATCGGGAGGCTTTTTACGCCCATGAGCTGATGGCGCGCGAGGCCGGTGGGCTGCCGCCATTCGGGCGGCTGGCGGCACTGATCGTCTCGGCCAATGAGCACGACACGGCAATGGGCTTCGCCAAGCGGCTGCTGTCGGCTGCCCCCATGGCAGAGGGGGTAAAACTCTTCGGCCCGGCCGATGCACCCGTCGCCATTATCCGCGGCCGGCATCGCGTGCGGCTGCTGGCTCAGTCGGGCAAGGATTTCGATCTCTCCGGCTATGTGCGGTTCTGGCTCAATTCGGCGGAGAAGGTGACGGGGAATCTACGGGTCCAGGTGGATATCGACCCGATGAGCTTTATGTAATTTTTGTATATACGAAAATTGACGAGACGCGTTCAGACGACTACATTGAGGGGGCTCGATGGATTTCGAATGGGACGAGACCAAGAACGCAACGAACAAGGCCAAGCATGGGGTGGGCTTCGAGATCGCCAGAGCGTTTCTGTGGGACGAAGCGATAATCGAGACCGACAGCCGCAGAGATTATGGTGAGGAGCGGTTCATCGCTCGCGGCCCTGCCTCGGATGGTTTGCGGTACCATATTGCTTTCACCATGCGCGGCGACACAGTGCGCCTCATCACGATGAGGCGGTTCAGCAGAAGGGACTATCTACGCTATGGTCGATGATCCGAAGTCCAATAACAGATTGCCAGACGACGACAGCTTCTATGGTGTTCCTGATGAGGATACCCCCGAGCTGACCGAGGAGGCTATGCGGCGCTCCATCCCGGCAAAGCAGTTCTTTGCCGAGCGCGGTCTGCCTATGCCTGGCCGTCCCAAATCGGAAGCGCCCAAGGTCTCGGTCAGTTTGCGGCTGGACCCCGAGGTTGTGGATGGATTCAAGGCCGGCGGTCCGGGCTGGCAGACGCGGATGAATGCGGTTTTGGCGCAGAGTCTGAAGGACCAGAAGAAGTCGGCTTAGTCAGCTGCCGACACGGCCGCGGTGAACTTGCCGTGGAACGTTGTACCCTGCGACATTTTCGCCGCCTTTGAATCTCCCCGCCAAGCCTTGCGTGGCGCTTGGGCCTTGTGCTAGAGCCAGCGCGACTTTAAAGGGGTCTCCGGACGGCTCCTTTTCCAGACAAGAACAAGCGTCAACGACCGCCCGGTTTCTTCCACGAAATGGGGCAGATCGTCAGGCGGGCAACCAAGAGGGTGAAGCGGCATTGGCAGCGCAGGATTCAGTGCTTACCCAGATCGCGCGGCCATATGCGTCGGCGTTGTTCGACCTCGCCCAGAGCGAGAATCAATTGGCATCGGTCGAGACGTCGCTGTCCGACGTTTCCCGGCTGATCGGGGAAAGCCAGGACTTTTCCCGCTTTTTGCGATCCCCCGTCATTTCCGGCGATAGCAAGGCCCATGCGCTCGACGCGCTGCTGGCCAAGGCCAAGACCAATAGTCTTGTCGCCAATTTCCTGCGGCTCGTTGCCAAGAATGGCCGGCTGTTTGCGCTCGATGCGATCATCGTGGGGTTCCGCGAGCTGGCCGCTGCGGCGCGCGGAGAGGTTTCGGCCGATGTGACTTCGGCGGCGCCGCTGACCGCCGCGCAGGTCAAGTCGCTGGCCGCAACGCTCAAGGCCAAGCTGGGCAAGACCGTTACGCTCAACCAGTTCGTCGATGCCTCGCTGATCGGTGGCCTTCAGGTGAAGGTCGGATCGCAGATGATCGACTCTTCCCTCAAGACGAAATTGACCGCGATGAAGATCGCCATGAAAGAGGTCGGATAAATGGACATCAAAGCCGCGGAAATCTCTGCGATCCTCAAGGACCAGATCAAGAATTTCGGCCAGGAAGCCCAGGTTTCCGAAGTCGGCCAGGTGCTGAGCGTCGGCGACGGTATCGCTCGCGTCTATGGCCTGGACAATGTGCAGGCCGGCGAGCTCGTCGAGTTCCCGGGCGGCGTCAAGGGCATGGCTCTCAACCTCGAAGCCGACAATGTCGGCGTCGTGATCTTCGGCAATGACCGCGCCATCAAGGAAGGCGATGTCGTCAAGCGCACCGGCGCGATCGTGGATACCCCCGTTGGCCGTGGCCTGCTCGGCCGCGTTGTCGACGGTCTGGGCAATCCGATCGACGGCAAGGGCCCGATCGAGCATACCGAGCGCCGCCGCGTCGACGTCAAGGCTCCGGGCATCCTGCCGCGCAAGTCGGTGCATGAGCCGATGTCGACGGGCCTCAAGGCCATTGACGCGCTGATCCCGATCGGCCGCGGCCAGCGCGAGCTGATCATCGGCGACCGCCAGACCGGCAAGTCGGCCATCATTCTGGACACTTTCCTCAACCAGAAGCCGGCCCATGACACCAATGCGTCGGACACCGACAAGCTCTATTGCATCTATGTCGCTGTCGGCCAGAAGCGTTCCACAGTCGCCCAGTTCGTGCGTCAGCTCGAAGAATCGGGTGCGCTGCCCTATTCCATCGTGATCGCCGCGACTGCGTCCGATCCGGCACCGCTGCAGTATATCGCCCCGTTCACCGGCTGCGCCATTGGCGAGTGGTTCCGTGACAATGGCCAGCATGCCGTGATCGCCTATGACGATCTGACCAAGCAGGCCGTCGCCTACCGTCAGATGTCGCTGCTGCTGCGCCGTCCGCCGGGCCGCGAAGCCTATCCGGGCGACGTGTTCTACCTCCACAGCCGCCTGCTCGAACGCGCCGCCAAGATGAACGAGGATCACGGTTCGGGCTCGCTGACCGCGCTGCCGGTTATCGAAACCCAGGCTAATGACGTGTCGGCCTATATTCCGACCAATGTGATCTCGATCACCGATGGCCAGATCTTCCTTGAAACCAACCTGTTCTTCCAGGGTATCCGCCCGGCCGTGAACGTCGGTCTGTCGGTGAGCCGCGTGGGCGGTTCGGCCCAGATCAAGGCGATGAAGCAGGTTGCCGGCTCGCTCAAGGGCGAACTCAGCCAGTATCGCGAAATGGCCGCCTTCGCTCAGTTCGGTTCCGATCTTGACGCTGCAACCCAGCGCCTGCTGAACCGTGGCGCGCGCCTCACCGAATTGCTGAAGCAACCCCAGTTCTCCCCGCTCAAGACGGAAGAACAGGTTGCGGTGATCTTTGCCGGCGCCAATGGGTATCTCGATAGCATCGCGGTCAACAAGGTTGCCGATTTCGAGAAGACCGTCCTGGGCGCACTGCGCGGCAAATATGCCGACATTCTCAAGACGATCGCGACCGAGAAGGCGCTGAGCGACGATACCCGTGCCAAGCTCAAGTCGGCTCTGGACGAGATCAAGAAGACCTACGCGGCTTAAGTAAGTTTGTCTGGCGCGTGACCGGCTTGCCGGTCGCGCTTCAAGGCCCAAGGAGACGATAGGCAGATGCCGTCGCTAAAGGACCTCAAGAACCGGATCGATTCGGTCAAATCGACGCAAAAGATCACCAAGGCCATGCAGATGGTCGCGGCGGCCAAACTGCGCCGTGCGCAGGACGCTGCCGAGGCCGCGCGCCCCTATGCCGAACGCATGGGCAAGGTGCTGGCGAGCCTGGCATCGGTCTATGAAGGCCAGACCGGGGCTCCGGTCCTGCTGGCCGGCACGGGCAAGGACCAGGTGCATCTGCTGATTGTGGCGACCGGCGAGCGTGGCCTGGCGGGCGGTTTCAATTCGTCCATCGCCCGGCTGGCGCGCGATCATGCCGCCAAGCTGCTTGCCGAGGGCAAGACGGTCAAGATCCTGACCGTCGGCCGCAAGGGCAATGACATTCTCAAGCGTCAATATCCCGACAATATCATCGAGACGGTCAGCTTCCGCGACGTCAAGAATGTCGGTTTTGCCCAGGCGGCGCAGATTTCGGAAAAGGTGCAGGCCCTGTTTGCGGCCGGCGAGTTCGACGTGGCGACGCTGTTCTTTGCCAAGTTCAACTCGGTGATCAGCCAGGTGCCGACGGCGCTGCAGATCATCCCGGCCAAAATCGAAAAGCCCGAAGGTGAAGGCCATGTGGCCGCGTCCACTGTGCCCTATGAATACGAGCCGAGCGAAGAGGCGATCGTGGAAGACCTGCTGCCGCGCAATATCAGCGTGCAGATTTTCCGCGCCCTGCTCGAAAACGGCGCCTCGTTCTACGGCGCGCAGATGTCCGCGATGGACAATGCGACAAGGAACGCCGGCGAAATGATCGGCAAGCTGCAGCTGAGCTATAACCGCCAGCGCCAGGCCCAGATCACCAAAGAACTCATCGAAATCATTTCGGGCGCGGAAGCGCTCTAAGCAATCCAGCGAAGGACGAAGCAAATGGCAGAGAAAAAGGCCGGCCGCGTATCGCAGATCATCGGCGCCGTCGTGGACGTCACGTTCGACGGTCATTTGCCCGCGATTCTGAACGCACTCGAAACCACCAATAATGGCCAGCGCCTCGTGCTGGAAGTGGCCCAGCACCTGGGCGAAAATGCCGTGCGTGCCATTGCCATGGACACCACCGAAGGCCTGGTGCGCGGTGCTGAAGTCACCGATACCGGCGCTGCCATCTCGGTGCCGGTGGGTGAAGCCACCCTGGGCCGCATCATGAACGTCATCGGCGAGCCGATCGACGAAGCCGGCCCGATCGGGGAAACCGAAAAGCGCGAAATCCACCAGGACGCTCCCTCCTTTGCCGAGCAGTCCCCGGAAAGCCAGGTGCTGGTCACCGGCATCAAGGTCGTCGATCTGATCGGGCCCTATGCTCGTGGCGGCAAGATCGGCCTGATGGGCGGCGCCGGCGTGGGCAAGACCGTGCTGATCCAGGAATTGATCAACAACGTCGCCAAGGCGCATGGTGGTTATTCGGTGTTTGCGGGCGTGGGTGAACGCACCCGCGAAGGCAATGACCTTTACCACGAAATGATCGAATCGGGCGTGAACAAGGACCCGGCCGAGCATGGTGGTTCGGCCGCGGGCTCCAAGTGTGCCCTGGTGTTCGGCCAGATGAACGAGCCCCCGGGGGCGCGTGCCCGCGTGGCGCTGACCGGCCTGACCGTCGCCGAGAACTTCCGCGACCAGGGCCAGGACGTGCTGTTCTTCGTGGACAACATTTTCCGCTTCACCCAGGCCGGCGCCGAAATGTCGGCTCTGCTGGGCCGCATTCCTTCGGCCGTGGGCTATCAGCCGACGCTGGCGACCGATATGGGCGCGATGCAGGAACGCATCACCACGACCAACAAGGGCTCGATTACCTCGGTGCAGGCCGTGTACGTGCCCGCCGACGATTTGACCGACCCGGCGCCGGCGACCTCGTTCGCCCACTTCGACGCCGTGACCGTGCTGAACCGCGCTATCTCGGAAAAGGGCATCTACCCGGCCGTGGATCCGCTGGCCTCCAACTCGCGTATCCTTGATCCGCTGGTGGTTGGCGACGAGCATTATCAGGTGGCCCGCCGCGTGCAGGAGATCCTGCAGAAGTACAAGGCGCTGCAGGACATCATCGCCATCCTGGGCATGGACGAGCTTTCCGAAGAGGACAAGCTCACCGTGGCCCGCGCCCGCAAGATCGAACGCTTCATGAGCCAGCCTTTCGACGTGGCTGAAGTGTTCACCGGTTCGCCCGGCGTGTTCGTACAGCTCGAAGACACCATTAAGGGCTTCAAGGGCCTGGTGAATGGCGAGTACGACCACCTGCCCGAAGCTGCCTTCTATATGGTCGGCACCATCGAAGATGCCGTCAAGAAGGCGCAGAAGCTGGCTGCCCAGGCCGCCTGATTTTGTCATCTGGGCTCGTCGTCCGCGACGGGCCCGCTGCCAAGCCCAGTAATGGGTTCGCTCCGCTAAGGGACCAAAAAAATGGCTGAAGGCCTCAAGATCGAGATCGTGTCGCCCGAGCGGCTGGTGCTGTCGGAAGTCGTGACCTCGGTTACCGTTCCGGGCACGGAGGGGTATTTTACCGTGATGTTCGATCACGCCCCGTTCATGACGACGCTGCGGCTGGGTTTCATCACCGTGACCGGGCTGGACGGCAAGGCGCATGTCTATTTCGTGCGCGGCGGCTTTGCCGATGTGTCGACTGAGGGTCTGACGATCCTCGCCGAAGAAGCCTCCCCGTTCCACGAATTCGACGAGGGCGATCTGCAGGCCGAAATCAAGGCGGCCGAGGAAGAACTCGCCCGCGCCCAGACGCCGGATGACAAGTCCTATGCCCAGGTTCTGGTCAGTGGCCTGTTGAACCTGGCGATCGAAGCCGGCCAGATCAACGGCACGCATATCCACTAGGTTTTCGCCATTTCTGGCATCTGACGGCCGCTTCCCGTGGGAGGCGGCCGTTTTGTTTTGGCCTGCGCCAGCGCTGCCCAAACTATAGGCAACGCCTTGATCTGCATTGAAATTTAGGCGCATTTAAACCGGCATTAACGAAATGCACCCACTCTCTGCCCTATCGTTCCAGGATGGGGCGGGATTTGGGGGCAATCATGGGTAATGTTCTGGGCCATTTGCGGCTGACCTTTGCCATTGCTGCAATGGCAATCGGCTCCATCGCCATTGCCGTTCTGGCCGTGCTGGTTGGTCTGTTCATCAGCCTTTCCAATACTGCCAGCGAGGACGCGGCCAAACAGGTGGCCAGTGCGACCCGCATCAGCGCGGCCATATTGCAAGTCAACCTACCGAGCCTAGAAGTCGTGAGCGATGAGAGCGGCAATGTCGCCGGGCTCGTCATGCGGTCCATGCCGCGGTTCCGCACCAATGACGTTATCGATACGATTGCGCAGGTGACCGGGCAGGACGTGGCGGTCTATGTCTACAATACCGAAGCGAGCCCGGATTTCGTGGTTGGGACAACGAGCCTGGCGCGCGCCGATGGCGAGCGCCTGGCCGATATGCCGATCTCCGCCGGAACGCCGCTCTTTACCTCCATGCTGGCCAACCAGGCGGTGCGGAGCGAGGGGACAATCGAGGGCCGGGCCTATTTCCTTTTGCATCAGCCTATCGCCACGGCCGATGGCACCATTATCGGCGCGCTGATGGTTGGGATCGACCGGGCGCCGATCGAGGCTGTGGTCGGGCGCTCGCTCACCATGCTGCTGGCGGTTGGCGGTGGTGTGCTGCTGGTTATCGGCGCGTTGGCATTGCTGCTGTCGCGGCAATTGACCCGGCCGATTCCGCGGCTCTCGGCGGTGATGAACGCTATTGCCGATGGCGATCTGCATGTCGACGTGCCCTACCGGGACCGCCGCAACGAGATCGGGGCCATGGCCAAGGCCGTCGAAGTGTTCCGCAGCAATGGGCAGCGGGTCGCCGAGCTGGGCGCGGAAACCAATCGGCATCTGGCGGAGGCTGCCGATCACACCGGCCAACTCAATGCCATTTCGATGTCGCAGCTGGTGGTGGAATTCTCCCTTACGGGCGAGGTTCTCGCGGCCAATCAGAACTTTCTCGATCTCGTTGGCTATAGGCAGGAAGGCGTGCTGGGCCAGCCCAATGCCCTGTTCCTGTTCAATGTCGATCCGGGGGCTGCCAGCTATCGCCAGTTTTGGCTTGATCTGGCGGCAGGACAGTTCAAGGCGGGTGAATATCGCCGCCGCACGTCCGAGGGGCGTGAGGTGTGGATCCAGAGCACGTTCAACCCGATTCTGGGCCTTGATGGCGTGCCCTACAAGATCGTCCAGTTCGCCACCGATGTCACGGCGCGCAAGCGCGCGGTGGCGGCAATTGGCGAGGGGCTGGAACAATTGGCCGGGGGCGACCTGACGGCCAGCATCGATACCCCATTCGAGCCGCAATTCGAAGACCTGCGTCATGCGCTCAATGGCACGGTATCGCGTTTTGCCGATGTGGTGGGGCAGTTGCAGCAGACCTCGCGCGCGCTGCGGCTGGCGACCGGGGAAATCCTGTCGGGCGCCAACGATCTTTCCGAGCGCACCACGCGGCAGGCGGCGACTATCGAGCAGACGGCAGCGGCCATGGAAACATTGGCTGGCACCGTGGCGGGCAATGCGCAAATGGCCCGAGATGCGGCGGGCAAGGCGCGGGCCGTGGCCCTGAGCGCGGCCGAGAGCGGAACGGTGATGAGCAACGCTAATGCCGCCATGGAGCGGATTACGCAATCCTCGGCCAAGATCTCCAACATTATCGGGATGATCGACGATATTGCCTTCCAGACCAATCTTTTGGCGCTCAATGCCTCGGTGGAGGCAGCGCGGGCCGGGGACGCGGGCAAGGGCTTTGCCGTGGTGGCGGTCGAAGTGCGGCGGCTGGCGCAATCGGCCGCCAGCGCTTCGGCGGAGGTCAAGGCTCTGGTCGAGCAATCAGCCGGCGAGGTCAAAGGCGGATCGGGGCTGGTCTCGGATGCCGCCACGCGCCTGGTGGCGATGCTGGAAGCGGTGCGGGCCAATAGCGATCTGGTGGAAGCCATTGCCCGGGCAAGCGGGGAACAGGCCGCCGCCATCGAGGAAGTTTCGACCGCTGTACGGACGCTCGATGAGATGACCCAGCACAATGCGGCGCTGGTCGAGGAGATCAATGCCGCGATCGAGCAGACCGAAGCGCAGGCGCAGGGTGTCGATGGGCTGGTGGACGTGTTCGTGCTGGATAAGCCAGCGGAAGCGGGGCGGCGGGCGGCGTGAGGCGATGCTGGCTTAGCCCAGAGCCGCGCTGACCAGGGCCTTGGCGTGCAGGTCGGTGGTGTCGAAGACCGGCAGCGGGCTGACGGAATCATCGATCAGCATGCCGATCTCGGTGCAGCCCAGGATGACGGCTTCGGCGCCACGGGCCGCGAGGCGCTCGATGGCGGTGATGTAGATGCGGCGGGATTCTTCGCGCACGATGCCCCGGCACAATTCCTCGTAGATAATGCCGTTGAGATTGGTGCGCTCGACCTCGGGGATGAGCGAGGTGATGCCGCGCTCGGTCAGGCGGTCGCGGTAGAAGCCCATTTCCATGGTGAAGCGGGTGCCCAAGAGGCCGACACTGGAAAAGCCATCGGCCAATAGGGCATCGCTGGTCGGATCGGCGATATGGATGAAGGGGACCGACAAGTCCCTGGTGATGGCTTCGGCGACCACATGCATGGTGTTGGTCGCAAGCCCGATCAGCCCGGCGCCGGCGCGTTCGAGGCCCTTGGCGATGTCAGCCAATTGCCGGCCGGCCTCATCCCAGTTTCCGGCCGTCTGCATTTCGGCAATATCGGCGAAATCCACCGAATGCACGATCAGCGGCGCCGAATGCAGGCCGCCCAGGCGAGCGGCGGTTTCCTGGTTGAGCACGCGGTAATAGTGGGCGGTGGATTCCCAGCTCATGCCGCCGATAAGGCCGATAGTTTTCATGCCGCCAGCCTATGTGTGGGTAAAGCGCTGCGGAATATCGGCAAAGGCGGCCACGACCTTGTCATAGGCGTCCTTCTTGAAGGGGACGATCAGGCCGGGGGTGCGCGTGAGCTTTTCCCAGCGCCAGGCGTCGAATTCGGCGTGGAACTTACCGCCGCCGGGATTGTCGACGTCGATTTCGCTGTCCTGGCCGGTAAAGGCGAAGGCGAACCAGCGCTGACGCTGGCCGCGATATTTGCCCTTGAGCGCAATGCCAAGCGCTTCATCGGGCAGGTCGTAGTAAATCCATTCGGGCGCTTCGGCGAGCAGGCTTACCGCCGTGATATTGGTTTCTTCGTGCAATTCGCGCAGAGCGGCGCGCAGCGGGTCCTCGCCCTTGTCGATGCCACCCTGCGGCATTTGCCAGGGCGCATTGTGCTCAGAGGTATCCTCGGGATCGTCCTCCGGCTTGCGGCGACCGATGAAGACATTGCCCTCACGGTTGAAGACGGCGATGCCGACACAATCGCGATAGGGCATGGATTGGCGGTCTGGGGCCTTGGTCATCACATCTACTCTGCTTGTTTCATCAGGGCGCTGGCGGGAACCAGAACGAGCCCTTTGCTTTCAAGAGCGGCCGCCCATTCGGCGACGGCCGCTACCGATATGGGTAGGGCGCTGACAATACCGATTGCCTGACCGTTCTCCACCGCCTTGGCCTCAAGGCTGGTAAGCGCTGCGAGAATGGATTGCTGGGAGGGATTGGCATCGATCATGGCGTCGACGCGGGAAAACGGCACCTTGTTTCCGGCCGCCAGCTGCGGCGCCACGGAGCGGTTGGAGGAGCCATCGTCGACATAGCCCAGGCCCCGCGCGCCCAATTCTTCCATGATGGGAGAAAAATCGGCGGCCGAAGCGGTAAAGCGTGCGCCCATATTGTTGATGATGCCGGCATAGCCGCCGAAGCGGGCCATCAGCCAGAACAGCTTATCGAGGTTGGAACGGGGCGTTTCCCCGGTCAGCAGGGTCTGTGGGCCGGGATCGTTTTGCGGATAGTCGAAGGGTTCGAGTGGGATTTCCAGCAGGACCTCGTGGCCGCTGCTGCGGGCGGCCGCCACGGTATTGGCGAGCGTCTTGCCATAGGGGGCAAAGGCCAGGGTGATATCGGGGGGCAGGCGCTCGATGGCGTCGAGCGAGCCTTGCTCGTTGATGCCCAGCCCGCTGACAATGATGGCGAGTTTGGGCAGGCCGGCAGGGGCGGTGCTGGGGCGGGAATAGGTGGCGAAGGGGGTGCGGCCATCGGCGGCAATGCGCGGAATGGCGCCTTCGGCGGTTTCCTCGCTGAGATCGGCCAGGGCGCCGAAAGCATCGGGCTGGCTTGCAGCGGGGACGGTATCGGCGCCGATCGTCGTGATCGAGCCGCCGGCCGGATATTGCTGGGGATCGGCCGTGATGGTGGCGGGGCCGCTTGCCACGACATTGGCCAGTTCGTTGGCATTGCGTGTCGAGGTGATCGCCACTTCCTGGCTCGGCCGGCCGCCATTGGGGTCGTTGGCCAGAACCAGGCGCAAGACCAGGCCAAGCCCGAGCAGCGCGATGATGGCAAAGAGGATGCGCGCCAATGGAAAGCCGCGGCCGGCTTCCCCGGGTTTGCGTTTGCGGCCGGTCAGCGGCGTGCTGAGATCATTGGCCATCGAAAGGGGTCCGTATGAATAAGCAAGGGGCGGGACGACGAATCAGCCACCCCGCCCCGTCAATGTCATAGCATAGAAGCCCCGGTCATTCGGCTTTGGGCGGATAGGCCGGATCGGTCTCCTCGCCATTGATCAGGCCGATGGCATATTGCAGTTGATTGTCTTCGGCCTTGTCGGCCGGGACATAGACCGAGGAGCCGACCGTGGTCTCTTCCTGACCTTCGACCGTGATGTGGCCGGCAAGCCCGGCCTCACCGATGATTTCGTCGCGGCCCTGCAATTCGGCGGGGACGGTCTGCTTGATCTCGATATCGGGCACGATGCCCAGCGCCTGGATGGAGCGGTTATTGGGCGTGTAATAGCGCGCCGTGGTGAGGCGCATGGCGCCATCGGGGCCAAGCGAGATGATCGACTGCACCGAGCCCTTGCCGAAGGAGCGGGTGCCCACGATGGTGGCGCGCTTATGGTCCTGCAGGGCACCGGCGACGATTTCCGAAGCCGAGGCCGAGCCGCCATTGATCAGCACGACCAGGGGCACATCGGACAGCTGGGCGTCGAGCGCATCGGGCTGGGCGTCATAGCGGGCGCTTTCCTCCGGCACGCGACCACGGGTCAGAACGACCGCGCCCTGCTTGAGGAAGGCATCGGCGACATAGACCGACTGGTCGACCAGGCCGCCGGGATTGTTGCGCAGGTCGAGGATAATGCCCTTGGGGGGCACGTCCTTGCGCTCGGCATAAATGTCCTTGATCGCCTGCTGGATGCCGACAAAGGCCTGTTCGGAGAAGCGCGACAGACGCAGCACGGCGACATCGCCTTCCATGGACCAGCGCACGGCGCGCATGGCAATGGTGGCGCGGGTCAGCTCGAAATCGAGCGGATCGGGCACGCCCTCGCGGGCCACCGTGATCTTGACCGAGGTGCCCAGCGGGCCGCGCATCTTGGCGACGGCGTCATCAAGGGTCAGGCCCTGAACCTGTACGCCATCGATGGCCACGATCAGATCGTTGGCCATGATACCGGCCTTGGCCGCGGGCGTATCGTCAATCGGGGAGACGACCTTGACGATGCCTTCTTCCATGGTGACTTCGATGCCCAGGCCCCCGAACTCGCCCGAAGTGTCTTCGCGCATTTCATCGTAATCGGCGGGCGGCAGGTAGCCGGAATGAGGATCGAGCGAGGTCAGCATGCCCTGGATGGCGGCGCGGATCAGCTCCTGCTCATCGGGGGCGTCGACATATTCGGCGCGGATGCGGTCGAAGATTTCCCCGAACAGGTTGAGATCGGCATAGACTTCGAGCGGATCGCGGGGGGCCTCGGCCTTTTCTTCCGGCGTGGGCTCGGGCTGTTCGCCACCCGGGGCCGGTTCGGCCGGTGCCTGATCGGGAGCCTGGTCGGGTGTAGGAACCGGGGTTTCCTCGGCCGGAGCCGGGGCGGTTTCCTGCGCGACAAGGGTCGATGCAGGCAGCAGCAGCGCCAATGTCAAAGCAGCGGCGCGGATGGTCGTAAAGCGCATGAGGGTTCTATCCACTCTGTGTCGGGGTCGCCCACCATCCGGTCGGATCGACGGGCTCGTTGTTTTGTCGCAGTTCAATATAAAGGGTCGGTTGGGAGTTGCCAGCATTGGTGGTTACGGTACGCCCAATTGTGCGTGATCCCATGGTGCCCAAAGGTTCGCCCATCAACACGAACTGGCCGATATCGACGCTGACCGCATCGAGCCCCGCCAGGAGCGTGGTGTAGTTCTGCCCAGTATTGAGAATGATGATTTGGCCGTAATTGAGGTAGGGACCCTTATAAAGCACCCAACCATCGGCTGGCGCCACCACCTGGGCTTCGGCACGGGTGACCACGGAGATGCCGTGGGAAATGCCGCCAAAGCCGTCGCTGGCGCCATAATCGACCACATTGACGCCATTGGCGGGCATGGTGAGGTAGCCCTTGGCATTGGCAAAAGGCAGCGCGGGCTCGGTTCGCGCGCTATTGGCCAGCGCCACGCGAATCTCGTCGGGCGTCATGGTGACGGCATTGGGATCGGTCGGGGTGGATGGCGTTTGTACCGATGTGGCGCGGGCCGAGAGGCTATCGATCAGCTCTTTGAGCGTGGTGGCGCGGGCGGCGAGTGCGACGGCCTCGGCCTCCTGGGCGGCCAGTTCGCTTGAACGGACATCGATGCCCTGTTTGCGGGCCGCGATCAGCGTGGCGATACGGAGCTGTTCTTCCTCGAGCACCGAGAAATTGGCTTTGAGGGTTGCTTCCTCGGCCAGGGCGGCTGCCTTGATTTCGGTCAATTGCTTGAGGTCGGCGGTGACGGCGTCGGCCTTGGCGCGCAATTGCGGCACGATGGCGGAAATCAGAATGGCGCTGCGGGCGGAGCCCAGGGCGTCGTCGGGGTCGACGATCAGGGCCGGTGGCGGATTGAGCGAAATACGCTCAAGCGCGGCCAGCACATTGGCCATTTCGGCATTGGAGCCATCGAGCCTGCCGCGCACTTCGAGCTCGGAAACGATGAGTTCGGAAAGCCGCTCCTCAATATCGGCAACCTCGATCTCGGCCAGCTTGACGCGCTGGGCGGCGGCGATGAGCGCGGCATTCTGCTTGGTGCGGTCGCCTTCCATCTCGGCGATCTCGGCCTTGAGCGCATCGACCCGTTCCTGGCTCAAAGCGATCGAGGCCTCCACGGCCTCGAGATCGGTCTGCGCCGCGGCAGGATCGGCAGCAGCTGCCGCCGGTTGCGCAGGGGCGGCTGGAGCGATGGCGGGCGCGGCTGGCGGATTTGCCGGCGTGGCCGGGTCCGGTACAGCGGGCGCCGGCACGGTCTGGGCGAGCAGGGGCAGCGATGACGTCACTGCCAGCGCCAAGGCGGCCAATGGCCCTGTCAGCTTTTTGCCCAACCTCTTGCCTGGCAGCTTTGCCATGACATCTCCAGCAGCGGCGCGGAGCGCCCGAATCAATCCGCGCACCATAGCAAGGCCCCGGAAAACCAGAGGTTAACTCTGCTTAACCATATCGTGATCTTACGTCCTCAGATTGCGCTGACGATGTCGGTCTGGCTGAAATCATTGCCGACAAAAAGCAGGGGGCAATCGCGCTCCCTGGCCAGGGCATAGGCAAAACAATCGCCAAAATTGAGGCCGGCGGGATGGCTGCCCTTGCCCCAGATAGCATAGGCCGCGGCTGCGTCTTTTGCTCCGGTCTCGGTCAGGGCAATGCATTCGGCCGCGACGCCGTCCAGCAGCCGGTTGAGGGGGATGAGCAGGCCCTTTGGTCCGGCGACGATCATCGCTTCGGCAAATGTTGGTGCCGAGATCAATATGGTCTCGGCGGATGCCAAGGCGCGCTGGCATGCATCGGCTTGCGGTTCGTTCTTGAGAATGGCCAGAAGAGCGGAGGTATCGACAACGATCACTTGGGCAGACCAAGCTCATCGTAGAGAAAATCCTGGCTCCGTGCCGCCGAGACGCCATCGTCAGGGATGGCTTTGGTCGCTGCACGAATGGCAGTGATCCTCGCCATCTTTTCGGCAGGCGTGAGAACTGGCTTTATCGGCGCAATCCGGGCAACCGGGGTGCCGTGGCGCGTCAAAACGATCTCTTCGCCGGCCTCGGCGCGGCGGACGAGGTCGGTCAGCTGTGCCTTGGCATCAGATAGGGCGATATCCATCTGGGGTCTCCATTACCTACTTAAAATAGACCATTCGATGGTCCATTTCAATCGCCGCGGTGATAGGGGTGGCCGGACAGGATGGTTGTGGTGCGGTAGAGTTGCTCGGCCAGCATGATGCGGACCAATTGATGCGGCCAGGTGAGGGGGGAGAAGCTCAGCACCAGATCGGCGGCAGAAACGAAGGCCGGATCGAGCCCGTCGGCGCCACCGATGATGAAGCTGGCGGCGGGGCGGCCATCATCGCGCCAGCGGCCGATCTGGTTGGCAAAGGTTTCCGAGCCGATGGTCTTGCCGCGTTCGTCGAGCGCCACCACAATGCCCTCGGGCAGGGCGGCGCGCAGGGCCTTGGCCTCGTCGGCCTTGCGGCTGGCCGATGAGCCGGCGCGGGATTCGGGCAGCTCGATAATATCAAAGCCGGTCAAGGCCAGCGGCTTGCCGCCGCCGATGGCGCGATCGAGATAGCGCGCCACCATTTCCCGTTCGGGCCCGGCCTTCATCCGGCCGACAGCCGCGATAGCTATGCGCATTATGCCACGACCTCGTGGTTCGACAGGCTCACCATGAGGTCTACACCAGGCTCCGCCCTAGTGGGCGTCGGCGGCGAAGTCGGCCTGCCACATCTTTTCGATGTTGTAGAACTCGCGCACTTCGGGGCGGAAGATGTGGACGATGACGTCGCCGGCATCGACCAGAACCCAATCGCAATGGGGCAATCCCTCGACCCGCGGCTTGCAATGGCCGGCATCGCGCAGGGCGGTGATCACCTGGTCGGCCACGGCCCCGACATGGCGCTGGGAGCGGCCGGAGGTCACGACCATGTGGTCGGCCAGCGAGGACTTGCCGGTAATGTCGACGGCAATGGTCTCTTCGGCCTTGGCATCGTCAAGGCATTCGAGAATGACATCGATCATCGGGCGATCCGGGGTGGCGAGGGGGGCCTCGGCGTGGGGAGAGGTGTTCTCGGGCAGCGCGGCCATCAGCAATGGCCTTCCGCCCATGCTCGTGCATGGGTCATGCGTGGGGTCAGCATCCTTGGTTGTTGATCGGAATGTGCAGGCGTCTTTGCAAACGGCAAGCAATCAGTTCCTTGATTGGTGACTTCAATCACACGAAAGCAATATGCGCTTTTGAGGCGGTTTTCGCAAGGTAGGCCGCTCACTTTGCAGTTTCACGACGGCGCCGTGCTCTTATTGCCGAGGAGGATAGGGGGGATTGCCGGCCATGCAGATAGACCCAGGCTGGCGGGGGGAGACTGGCCAGGCGACCGGCATCTTCCTCATCGATCCGATAGCGGCCCAGCGCGATGCCCGCGCGCGAAACGGGCGCCAGCCGCGAGGAGCCGGGCCGCACATAGACCGCCATGGGTACCATGGCGGCGATGTCGCGCCAGCGCTCCCAGCGGTGGAAGTCGACGAGATTATCGGCGCCCATGATCCAGACGAAACGCCGGTCGGGCATGGCCGAGGTGAGGAATTTTATGGTCTGCCAGGAATAGGTGAAGCCATAGGCCGCTTCAAAGCCGGTGACGCGGATGCGCGGGTCATCGAGCAGGTGCCGGGCGGCGGCGACACGATCGGCAAGCGGGGCAAGATCGTTGTGGTTTTTCAGCGGGTTGCCGGGCGTCACCAGGACCCAGACGGCGTCGAGGCGCAGCCGGCGCAGGGTCTCTTCGACGACGAGCCGGTGGCCCTCATGGATAGGATTGAAACTGCCGCCGAACAGGCCAATGCGCATGCCAGCCGCGGAGGGAGGCAGTTCGGTCGTGCCGGAAATGCGGAGCGGAGCGCGGAGGGTCAAGTGGGGCTAAGGCCTCGTCTGACCGTTGCCGCGGACGCGGTATTTGAAGCTGGTCAGCTGCTCGACGCCGACCGGGCCGCGTGCGTGCATTTTGCCGGTGGCGATGCCGATTTCCCCGCCGAAGCCGAATTCGCCGCCATCGGCGAATTGGGTCGAGGCGTTGTGCAAGAGGATCGCAGAGTCGATCTCGTTGAAGAATTTCTCAACGGCCACAGCATCTTCGGCGATGATCGCCTCGGTGTGGTGGCTCGAATATTTCTCGATATGGGCGATGGCGTCCTCGACGCTGTCGACCACTTTTACCGAGATGATCGCGTCCTCATATTCGGTGCGCCAATCCTCTTCCGTGGCCGGTTTGGTTAACAGACTGTTAGCATTTACCGTAGCATCGCCGCGTATTTCGCAGCCTTTTGCCATCAACGCGTCAAGGATGGGATTGAGGTGGGTGCCGACCACGTCAGAATGGACGAGAAGGGTCTCGGCGGCGCCGCAAATGCCGGTGCGGCGCATCTTGGCGTTGAGGGTCACCGAGACGGCCTTTTCGAGATCGGCGGATTTATCGATATAGACATGCACGATGCCTTCGAGATGGGCGAAGACCGGCACGCGGGCTTCGTCCTGCACGCGGGCGACCAGCGTCTTGCCGCCGCGCGGCACGATGACGTCGATATTGCCGTCCAGCCCCTTGAGCATTTCGCCGACGGCGGCGCGGTCGGTGGTGGGGACCAGTTGCACGCATTCGACCGGCAGGCCGGCCAGATGGAGACCATCGAGCAGGGAATCGACCAAAGCGCGGCTCGAATGGAAGCTGTCGCTGCCGCCGCGCAGGATGACGGCATTGCCCGACTTGATGCAGAGTGCGCCGGCATCGGCGGTGACATTGGGGCGGGATTCAAAGATCACGCCGATGACGCCGAGCGGGGTGCGCAAGCGCTCGATATGAAGGCCATTGGGCCGGTCCCATTCGGCAATGGTCGTGCCGACCGGATCGGGCAGTTCGGCAATGGTTTTGACGGCTTCGATAATGCCGTCGATGCGCTTGTCATTGAGTTCGAGCCGGTCGAGAAAGGCCTTGGAAATGCCCTTGGTGCGGGCCGCTTCCATGTCCTTGGCATTGGCGGCGAGGATGGCCTTGCGATGCGCATTGATGGCGCCGGCCGCGGTCAGGAGCGCGGTGCGTTTCTGTTCTGATGAAGCGATGGCGAGCTTGCGGGCGGCCATGCGGGCATTGCGGCCCAGGCCGGCCATGATTTCGTTCAGCGACAGATTGGCTTCAAGCGCGCTCACTGCTCGTCTCCTCTTGGCTGCCTACCAGCACGAGATTGTCGCGATGCACAAGGGCGGCGCGATTGCCGGCGCCCAATAATTCGACCACGGCATCGCTGCGCTTGCCCATGACCAGCCGGGCCTCGTCGCTATCGAGACCGGCCAGGCCCCGGGCGATTTCGGTGCCGTCGGGATTGGTCACGGCAATGGTGTCGCCGCGTTCGAAATCGCCGGTGACCTTGGTGACGCCAATGGGCAGCAGCGACTTGCCGGTCAGCAGCGCCCGGGCGGCGCCGGCATCGACCTGGAGGGTTCCCGCGACGGCCAGGGTGCCCATGATCCAGCGCTTGCGCGCTTGGGCCCGGCTGCGGGCGGGATGGAACAGGGTGTGGCGAGCGCCCGTTGTCAGGGCCTTGAGGGGATGGGCCTCGGTGCCCTTGGCAATGATCATGGCGGTGCCGGCATGGGTCGCGATCTTGCCGGCCTCGACCTTGGTGGTCATGCCGCCGCGCGAGAGATGGCTTGCCGCGCCCCCTGCCATGGCTTCGATGGTGGGCGTGATGGCAGGCACTTCGGACAGATGGATGGCCGAAGGGTCCTTGGCCGGCGGGGCGGTATAGAGCCCGTCAATGTCGGAGAGCAGGATCAGGCAATCGGCCTCGATCATGGTGGCGACGCGGGCCGAGAGACGGTCATTGTCGCCATAGCGGATTTCGGCGGTGGCGACGCTGTCATTCTCATTGATGATCGGCACCGCGCCCAGGCCCAAGAGGGTGGCGATCGTGGTGCGGGCATTGAGGTAATAGCGCCGCTCCTCGGTGATATTGGGCGTGATGAGGATTTGCCCGGTCACGATGCTGTGGCGGCCAAGGGCCTCGGCCCAGGCCTGGCTGAGAGCAATCTGTCCGGCGCTGGCGGCGGCCTGAGACTGCTCCAGCGTCAGCGCGACAGCGGCGAGGCCCAAAAGGCCACGGCCCAGGGCGATGGCGCCGGAGGAGACGATGACCACCTCACGCCCCTCGGCCTTGAGCGCTGCGATATCGGCCGCGAGATCGGCCAGCCAGCCGGCACGAAGCCTGCCCTGCTTGTCGACAAGCAGGGCCGAGCCGATCTTGATGGTGAGGCGCTTATAGGGCGCTAGGGCGTTCATTTTTCTGCAACCACTATGGAGCCCAGTTGGGCTCGATCTTGCGCCGCTCGGCCTCGACCTTGGCGGCCTTTTCGGCGTCTAGGACGCCCACGACGTCGTAGAGCACCTGATCGACACCCTTGCCGGTGACGCCCGAGACCAGCAGCACATCGGCCTTGCTGACCTTTTTCAAAACCTTGAGCTTTTCCTTGAGGTCGTCCGGCTCGATGGCGTCGATCTTGTTGAGCACGACAATTTCCGGCTTCTCGCCCAGGCGTTCGTCATAGGCGACCAGCTCGCCGCGGATGGTTTTATAGGCGGTCTTGATATCGTCCTGGGTGCCATCGATGAGATGGATCAGGACGCCACAGCGCTCGATATGGCCCAGGAAGCGGTCGCCAATGCCGGCGCCTTCGCTGGCCCCTTCGATGAGGCCGGGAATATCGGCCAGGACGAAATCGCGTTCACCGATCGAGACCACGCCCAGATTGGGGTGGAGCGTGGTGAAGGGATAATCGGCGATTTTTGGCTTGGCCGCCGAAACGGCGGCAAGGAAAGTCGACTTGCCGGCATTGGGCAGGCCAACCAGACCCGCATCGGCAATGAGCTTGAGACGCAGCCAGATCCATTTTTCAACGCCCGGCAGGCCGGGATTGGCGTGGCGCGGCGCCTGGTTGGAGCTGGTCTTGAAATGGGCATTGCCGAAGCCGCCATTGCCGCCCGAGAGCAGCACGATGCGCTGGCCAACTTCGGTGAGGTCGGCAATCAGGGTCTCGTTGTCATCTTCAAAGACCTGGGTGCCGACGGGCACGCGCAGCACGACATCGGCGCCATCGGCCCCGGTGCGGTTCTTGCCCATGCCATGGGTGCCGGTCTTGGCCTTGAAATGCTGCTGGTAGCGATAATCGATCAGGGTATTGAGCCCATCGACGCATTCGATCACCACATCGCCGCCGCGGCCGCCATTGCCGCCATTGGGACCGCCGAATTCGACGAATTTTTCGCGCAGAAACGACACGGAGCCGCCCCCGCCATCGCCGGAGCGCACGAATATCTTGGCCTGATCGAGAAACTTCATGAGGTACGGGCCTTCCAGACGCTCTGCGTCAATTCTGTGTCGATATGCTCCACCTCGGCGCCGCGCGCAAGGCAGAGCAGGCTTGAGCGGCCGGTTTCGGTAAATCCAAGCTTGTTCTGGACTGCCAAAGAGGCCGCGTTGAAATAGAAAACGCCCGAATAGACCACCGGCGCATTGGTGGTGGCAAAGAACCAGTCGAGGCTGGTGGTCGCCGCTTCGGTCATGATGCCCCGGTTCCAGAAGGGGCGGCCCAGCCAATAGCCGATAATGGGCCCCAGCGGACCGCGGTGGAAGCCGACATGGCCAGCCAGCCCTTCGCCGGGCAATTCGATGGTGAAATTGGTTTCGTCGACCGGCAGGTGAGGCGTGCGGGTGCGCAGCCAGGCTCTGGCATCAGAGAGGCGATAGGGGAAGGGCACGCGGGCAAGATTGCCCGCGACGTCAAAATCATTGAGGTAGCGCGCGATATCCTCGGCGTCCCCCGCCTGCGGTTGGCGCAGCACGAAGCGCGACGTATGGAGCAAGGGGATCATGGCGCTCTCCAGGCCATGATCAGCAATGGCTTGCCGCGATGCCGCTCGACGATGCTGGTTGTCTGCTCGATGACCTGGAAGCCGGCCTTTTCCAAGACGCGGATGGAGGCTGGATTACTCTCCAGCACGCGGGCCCTGATCTCGGCAATGCCGGCCGCGGCGGCGGCTTGCAGCAAACCTCTGACCGCTTCGGGCGCATAGCCCCGGCCCCAATGGGGTTCCCCCAGCCAATAGCCCAATTCAGGCAGCTTGCCGGTTTCGAATTTGAGACTGACCACGCCCATCATGCGGTCCTCGCCATTGGTGATGGCATAGGCGTGCGGCTTGTCGGGGTCGCCAAGCGCAGTGAGGAAAGCGCGGCCGTCGGCCTCGCCATAGGGATAGGGCATGACGGCGGTGGGCTCGATGACCTTCCAATTATTGGCCAGCGCCACCAGATCGGCGAGATCGGTCATGGCCGGGGTGCGCAGCGTCAGGCGCTCCGTGCCGATTGTTGCGGGCAGATCGTCTTTCAGCGCCATCGCTTCCCCCCAATCCAGTCCTGTCGCGTCAGCCGGGTCACCACGTGATTCACATTGCGCTGCAGGGTCTGGGAAAATCGCATTTCGGTGCCGGTCGGCACGAAGCCCAGTTTCTTCTGCACGCTCAGTGAGGCGATATTGTTGTGATGGGCACTCGAGGTGACCGCATCGGCATCGGTGCCGGAAAAATGCCAATCAAGCAATCCTGCCGCCGCCTCAGTACCATAGCCCCTGTTCCAATGCGGCCGGGCGATCCAATAGCCCAGTTCGTTGATCAGCGATACGCAGCCGATCAGCCCCTTGCCCGGCAGCTCGATGATCAGCATGGAGCGCTGGGGCGTTGCCGGCTGCGCCTGGCGCAGCCAATCGATCGCCATGCCCAAAGTATAGGGATAGGGCACGGGCGTCAGGAAGCGTGCGACCTCATATTCACCGACACCGAGCGCATAGCAGGGAGCATCGCCCAGCGTGGATTCGCGCAAAATCAGCCGTTCTGTCCGGATCGGCGTCATCTTGTTCCATCCCTCAGCCTTATGCCGCAGGACACAGCCATGGAAGCGGCTCGCAGGGTTACTTCGTGGGCGGTGGCTTTGGCCTGGATGGGGTGCATTTTGCGTTTCCTGGATGCGAAAAGGGGAACCGGCGGACCGGTTCCCCTTTGATATCGCTGTTGCAGGAACGCGAGCCGGGGAACAGGTCACCGGCTGGGTTCGTGAGGACCGGCCGGATTACTCGGCGGCCTCTGCCGGCTCGACGGAGATGAATACTTGCGATTTCGCACGGGTGCGGAAGGCAACCTTGCCGTCGATCAGTGCATAGATGGTGTGGTCCTTGCCCAGACCGACGCCGGTGCCCGGGTGCCACTTGGTGCCGCGCTGACGGACCAGGATGTTGCCAGCGATCACGTCTTCGCCGCCGAACTTCTTGACGCCAAGACGACGGCCAGCGGTATCACGACCGTTGCGGGATGAACCGCCTGCTTTTTTGTGTGCCATGGTGGAGTATCCTTACTTCGTCTTGTCTTCGGCCTTGTCGGCCACGGCTTCCTGGTCGACCTTGGCGCGCGGGGGCTTGCCAGCAACCAGATCCTTGGCCTGGGCAACCCATTCGTCGCGCTCGATGCGGCCGTGGAATTCCAGTTCTTCGTCGAACTTGGCGACGTCGGCCTTCTTCCAGGCGGCGATCTGGGTCAGGCTGGTGATGCCAGCGGCGATCAGCTTCTTTTCGAGAGCCGGGCCAACGCCACCGATCAGCTTGAGATCGTCGGTGAAATCGGCGGCAGACTTGGCAGCCTTCTTGGCGGCCGGAGCCTTGGCTTCGGTAGCTGCTTCTGCCTTGGGGGCAGCAGTCTTGGTGGTCTTGGCAGCAGCTTTGGCCGGCTTTTCAGCGGCAGTGCTCTCGGTCTTGGTGGCGACAGCGGCGGTCTTGATCGAGGGCTTGGCGCCGCCGGTCAGGATTTCGGTGATGCGCACGGTCGAGAGCAGCTGGCGATGGCCATTGCGGCGGCGGTAATTGTGGCGACGGTTCTTCTTGAAGATGATGACCGTCTTCTGCTTGCGGGTTTCAAGCAGTTCGGCAGCGACGAGCGCGCCTTCAACGAGCGGGGCACCAACGGTGTCGCCAACCATCAGCACCTGGTCGAAGGTGACGATGGAGCCGGCTTCGGCGTCGAGCTTTTCAATCTTGAGAACGTCGTTGGCGGCAACCTTATACTGCTTGCCACCGGTCTTGATCACGGCAAAAGTCATAGTTCAACCAGGAGCGTCAAACGCCTGGTCCCTTTCTGTCGCGCTTTGCGGCGCCGCAGGGAAAGCCATTGTTCCTGCGGACTTCGAACTGAGCCGGATCGATTGCACCGGCAGGCAGCCTCAAGCAGCGTTTTCAAACGAATAGAGGCGCGCCAGACGAGCCAGCGCGCATTCCGGGGGCGCTTATCGGGGCAAAAGCCCCAAGAGTCAAGGCGCTTCGTCCGGTTTTGCCGCTTTGCCTCAAGCGCTTTTGGCGTACCAATCGCGCCGGCGGACTTCCACGCCCTCTGCGGTGACGCCAGCCTCGAAGGCATCGAGGTCGCTGTCACCATAGTGATAGGGGTAGACAATGGCGGGTTTGAAGGTGTTGACCGCTTCCGCCGCCTGCTCGACCGTCATGGTATAGGGCAGGTTCATCGGCAGGAAGGCCACGGCGATGCCTGATAGCGCCAGCATTTCGGGGGTGGGCTCGGTGTCGCCGGCAACATAGACCACCTTGTCGCCAAAGGTCAGCAGATAGCCATTGCCCACGCCCACCGGATGATAGTTCATGCGGTCCGCGGTGATGTTATGCGCGGGGATGGCCTTGAGGGGCAGGCCGGCAAAGGTGGTTTGTTCGCCATTGGCGATGGCTTTGGCATTGCCCTGGAGCGCGGGCGGCAATTTGTCGAAGACTTCCTGGCTGGTCAGGATCGGCACGCCCGCGGCAATGGCATCGAGCGTGGGCACGTCGAAATGGTCGCCGTGACCATGGGTCACCAGCACCGCGGTCGGCGCCGGCAGGCCTTCATAACGGGCCGCGCCGCCCACCGGGTCGACATAGATGACCGCATCGCCAAAGGCGAGCACCAGGCTGGCGTGATCGACGGGATGGATGGTCAAGGGCCCCGCGCTGGTTTCGATAGTATCGCCGTCCACTTTTGTTTCCCCATCCTGCGCCAGAGCGCTTCCAAGTGTTCCTGCACCCCATGGCACGAGGGGCAATATCGCCATGCCGGCAACCAGATCACGACGCTTCATGATGAACTCCCATTCCCAATGGCTCGCCGGGGCAACGTAGCCGGGCGCTGTTGGGTTCACCACCCACACAATCGTTACCTAGGCGCCTTCTCGCTGAGGCGTTGCCGCAAATTGCGGGCCGTGCGGGTTTCCGCTTCGATAAGCCCGGGCTTGTGATGGGAAAGCCAGTGTTGGAACGACCAGGAGGGACTGTTCGGCGCGATATCGATGAGCGGCAGATAGACATAGGCGGAGATGTTTGTGCCATCGCATGCGATGGCAATCGGAGCGCGGCGGTACTCATCCCCCTCGAAGGCGTCGAGCGCGGCCAGGTCGAGGGCATCAAGGCCATGGATCAGCCGGCCCGGCGCCGTGGCTCCCGCGCAGGCAACCAGGGCAGGATAGACCCGGCCCGGATAGGCGACGGCCTTGAAGCCGGGAGCGATAGCCGCCGGCAGCGCGGCGCCTGCCACCGACCGACCCAGAACGGCAGCGAGGATATCGTCATCCTGCAAGGTGCCATAGGCAAAGAGCGGCATTGTGGGCAATGGCGGGCCTCATGCACAGGTTGATGACGACAAGGGTGTTGCGGGCGCCGCTTTGCTATGCCATAAGCCCGCCCGTGTCGACCGGGCGCCTCTCGCAGGCCGCTGACGATCTCGCGGAGAGATGGCAGAGTGGTTGAATGCACCGCACTCGAAATGCGGCATAGGGGCAACTCTATCGGGGGTTCGAATCCCTCTCTCTCCGCCAAAAGCCGCCGATTGCCCTCCATGGCTCGCTATTGCCGCCGATCGCCGCACGCTCACCATGCGGTAGGGCGAACCGCCGATTCTGCGCTGCAGCCCGATATATTCTGAAAATCGAAGACGGCTGGAACCGACCTCATCGCGGACGTTGGTACCGCTTAGCTCACTGACTACAAGCAGACTCACAAGATAAGGACGATGCGATGACCGAAGTGCTGGACGAGGGACCGTTCTTTCACGGCACAATCGCGGATTTGCGCGTGGGTGATATCCTCACCGCAGGATACCGGTCGAACTATCGTCCTGAAGTGGTGATGAACCACATCTACTTCACAGCCATTGTGGACGGAGCCGGACTTGCCGCTGAAATCGCGGCGGAGCTCACCGAAGGCGGCGCAGTACCGCGTGTTTATGCCGTAGAGCCGACCGGGACATTCGAGAACGACCCGAACGTGACCGACAAGAAATTTCCCGGCAACCCCACTCGGTCGTATCGCAGCAGCGCACCGCTCAAGGTCATTGGCGAAATCACGCATTGGACCCGATTGACGCCCGAAGCACTACAGGTTTGGAGAGAACGACTGACCGCACTGCGCTCAGACGAACGAGGCGAGATCATCAACTGATGCGCGGCGACAAGCATATTGTGCTTATTGCGTGATCGAAGCGCTAAAAGGAGACGGCAGCAATGCACTCTATTGTAGCCACTCGCTCTTGCCTCAGTTCTAGAGAGCTATAGCGTAGACGTAGCTCTCTGCTTCGTCGGCTTCGGCCCGCCATTCATTTCATCTAGCGTCACATTTTTGGTGTTTTGGCATTGCTGGCCGGGACTGCGCGCGGCCGGGTTTGGATCTTCTCCCGGGCCAACAGAGCAATTTGCCTTCACTCCAACGTCCGCAGTTTGCGGCCCGGGTCTACGTCGTTGATCTCGATCCAATAGCCATCGGGATCCTGAAGATAGATCTGGCGGAATCCGAGGGCATGGCGGCCGACGGCACCGGCTTCTCCCTGCCAGCTTTCGAACGCTACGCTTTTGTCCTCGAGGGCGTCGATCAGTTCGGCGAACCGATCGGTGCGGAGCGCGATGTGGACGTCTTTGACATGGCCGAGACCTTCGGTTGGCCCGGTGTTGAGGTGAACGATGTCTTTTCCATCCGCCCCGAGCCAGGCGCCGGTCATTGGAGCGCCCGATGTCCTCAGCAGGTCCATGCCGAGCACGGACCTGTAAAACGCAATGCTCGCCTCGAGGTCCTTCACCAGGATTGAACGGTGATCAAGTTGCATTTCAGCCTCTACGCCCGACCTCAATTGCTCGGGATGACGTGTGATTTCGCCATCGCCAGGAGCCCCATTACCGCGATCAATGAAAATACGGCCGGGATCAGAAATACCATGGGCAGCCCGATTGCGACCACACCCAGACTGCCGGAAGCGCCGCCCAGAGCGCTGCTCAGGGCTGACGAGCTCATGAAGATGGCGCGATTTTCCTGATTATCGTCGCCAAGGGGGCATGCTGCGCATCCCCTTCACTTCCCCGGTTTGGCCAGAATGTCCCAGGCGGCCATGGCGCCGTCGATGACACGATCCAGCGCGGCGCCGCCGGCGCCATCGCGCGCTTGCAGGGCCAGCCCGTTCAGTACCGTGGTGTAGAATGCGGCCATGGCTTCGGCATCGGCACCTTCCGGAACGTTGCCCTCGGTGATGCCCCTTCTGATCCGCGCGGCGAATGTCGCGCTCGCGCCGTTCCGTATCGTGGCCAGATGCGCCCGCACTTCGGCATTCTGTGGCGGACCGACCGCGGCGGCGAGCACGATCATGCAGCCGCTGGGGACACCGGGATCGGTATAGTTCTGGGCATTGCTGCGCAGGATTGATTCAAGCGCCTCTTTAGCGGTCGGGGCGTCCTGCATCTTGGGCCCATAGCGGTGGGTGTAGAGATCGAGTGCCTCGTAGAACAGTTGTTCCTTCGGGCCAAAGGCGGCGTAAAGGCTCGGTTTGCCGATACCCAGAGCGTCGGCCAGGTCGCTCACCGAAGTGCCCTCGTAGCCGCGCTCCCAGAACAGGCGCATCGCCTTGTCGAGGGCGGCATCGCGATCGAATTCTCTTGGGCGGCCTGCCAAAACCGGGTTTCCTGATACTTGTCTACCGATCAGTATAAAATCGTTGACGCTGTATCGCAACTGCCATAACCAATTATGTACCAATCGGTAGAAAATGGAGATCGAAATGACTGAGCTTGAATTATCGGGCCTTGTGGCCCTCGTCACCGGGGGAAGCCGCGGCATTGGCGCGGCCACGGTGCTGGCGCTCGCCCGTCGGGGTGCCGACATTGCCTTCACATTCGAACGCAATGGCGAGAAGGCGGGCGAGGTCGAGCGGCAGGTCAGGGCGCTGGGCCGACGCGCCCTGGTCATGCAGGTTGATTCTGCCGATCCGCAGGCGGTGATTGCCGCGGTCGACCGGACTGTCGAGGAATTGGGGCGGATCGATATCCTGGTCAACAATGCGGGTATTGGCACGGGCGGCCCGTTCGGCGAGGTCACGGTGGAAACATTCGACCGGCTGTTCTCGATACATGCCCGGGCGCCGTTCTTTGCCGCGCAGGCGGCGGCGCGGCATATGCGCGAAGGCGGGCGGATCATCTCGATCGGCACCAATATGGCGACAAGGGTCGCGGGACCGGGGCTGAGCCTTTACGTCACCAGCAAATCTGCCGTTTCGGGCATGACCCGGGCATTGGCACGGGAATTGGGGGCGCAAGGGATCACGGTGAATACCGTCGATCCCGGCTCCACCGACACCGATATGAACCCGGCGGATGGCCCGATGGCGCCGTCCCAGATGGCGCTCAATGCGCTTGGACGTTTCGGCAATCCTGAGGATATCGCGGCGGCCGTTGTCTATCTTGCCGGCCCGGGCGGCCGCAGTATCACCGGCACCTCAATCCTGGTGGACAGCGGGTTTAACGCCTGAGCGCATCGCCATCGCTAATCGGGGCGCTGGAGGGCCTTGAGCTCGTCCTGGTCGAGCAGAGGCACTCCTGCGCCGATCGATTGCAGATAGCTGTCGAGCAGTTCCATGCCCGATGCGGGGCGGTAATTGCCATTATCCTGTGTGGTGGCGATGGCCAATCGCGTCTGCCAGGATTGGGCGGTTCGGCAGGCGACGGCCAGATAATTGGCGGCGCCTGTGGTTTCGAATTCCCGGCAGGTGGTTCCGGCGGCATCGATAAAGGTCGCAATGGCCGTCACATCCATGCCGTTGGGCAGGGTGCGGCTCTCGCCGGATGGCAGGCTATCGAGCGCGATGGCGATGTCGGGGCCTTCGAGTGTCCCGATGGCCGGACCATTGTCGCCGCGAAGCGTGAGCAGGTAGAGGGACGGGATGGCAAGAAGGGCGATCACGGCCGCAAAAGCGGTGGCGCCGACCGGGGAAAGCCGAAGCTTTTCGAGCCAGTTCTGCCAGGTGGCGCCGCGCTCGGCCCTGGCGATGGCTGCTCTTACGTTTTTTTCGAGCGCAGCAGGCACGGGGGCAAGCAGGGGGGCAAAGCCGGCCTTGGCAAGGGCCGCGCCTTCCACCAGCTGCTCGAGGCGGGCGGCCAGGTCGTCATCGTTCTCGATGGCCTGGGCGACCCTGGAGAATTGCGGTTCATCCAGAACGCCATCGGCGAAGGCCGTCAGGATTTCGTCGGTAATGGGGGGTGTTGATGGCTTGCTCACAGAAGTTTCCCCGCTTCGATACCCAATTCTTCGGCCAGCTTGCGCCGTGCCCTCGCCAGCCGGCTCATGACTGTGCCGATGGGCAGGCCGAGCACTTCGGCGGCGTCGCGATAGCTCAGCTCTTCGACGCAGACCAGCAGCAGGAGTTCGCGCTGGTCCTGCGGCAGGAGGCCAATGGCCTGCATGGTGCGCTTCAGCATCAGGCGGTTCTCGGGCACCATGGTGCCGTCGAAGGCGCCGATATCGCTATGTTCCACAATGTCGATTTCTTCCCCGCGCGTCCGTTGCCGGCGCAGCCGGTCGATCCAGCTATTGCGCAGAATGCGGAACATCCAGGCATCGAACGAGACGTCCGGGCTCTGCATCTTGCTGGCCAGGGCCTTTTCGCAGGCGACCTGGACCAGATCGTCGGCAGTATCGGCGACCTTGCACAGGGCGAGCGCATAGCGCCGCAGGCGCGGCAACATCGGAACGAGACTGGAAGCGATCGTGCTCATGCTAATCCAGACGTCTGGGCGAGCCGGTTATTCCCGCGCAACCGCATTTTTTGTCATCTATAGAATAGAAGACCTTCTCATACGTTATGCGGTGAGATGGCCCTATCGAGATGAATCGTCATGCTGCACGCTGCTCCGACATTTTTGCGCATTCTGTTTTTGGCCCTGGGCCTGATGTTTTGCTCGGCGCTTGTCCTCTCGCCCATCCTCTCGAGCCCGGTCGTGGCCGATGATGATGACGACGATGGCGGTGGCGACGACGATGATGACGACTATTTTGAAAGCGACGACGATGACGATGATTACCGGTATGTGCCGCCGGTAAAGCGGGCGCCGCCTGCGCCGATCAGTGTTCCGCTGCCGGAGCAGGCGCCCGACCAGGTGGTTGTGGAAGGGCTCGATGCGCCGGCCCGGGACATGCTGCTGGACAAGGGATTCGTCGCCCTGACGGAGCGGGGGAGCCGCGTGCTGTTCAGGGTGCCCGGTGGCCTTGGCGTGACGGCGGCGCTGGAGATGATCGGCGCGACCGCGCCGGCGGCGCTGGCTGCGCCCAATAGCTATTACCGCAGCCAGGCCGTGCCGCGGGAGTGTTCGGGGGCGCTTTGCGGCCATTGGGAAGCCGTCGGCTGGCCTCCCGCGGCCGATCCGATCTGCCGTTTCGAGCCCTTTATCGGCGTTGTCGATACGGGGGTGAATCTCGAGCACGACATGCTCAAACAGGCCGACGTCACCCTTGAGACGCTCGCTCCGCCTGACGTTACGCCGTCCGAGCGCAAGCACGGTACGGCCATTGTCGCCATGTTTGTGGGCAGCCCGCAGGATCGCGTGCCGGGGCTTGCGCCGGCAGCGCAATTGCTGGTGGTGGACCCATTCGGCCGGGTCGGTACGGACGAGCGGAGCGATGTGTTCGCGCTGGTCCAGGCGCTGGAACGCCTGGGCGAGGCGGGTGTGGACGTGGTCAGCCTGAGCCTGGCCGGACCGGACAATGCCATTCTGGCTGCGGCCATCAAGCGGCTGCAGGCCGGCAACGTGCCGGTGGTTGCGGCTGTCGGCAATGCCGGGCCACGCTCGGCGCCGCTGTTCCCGGCGGCCTATCCGGATGTTGTTGCGGTCACCGCCGTGGATGGCCGGGACAATATCTATCGCCGCGCGGTGCAGGGTGCGCATGTGAGCTTTGCCGCGCCGGGTGTGAATATTCCCACGGCGGCCTCGATTTCCGGCGTGCGCCCGCAATCGGGCACGTCCTTTGCGGTTCCTTTCGTCACCACTGCCCTCGCGGCTGCGATGGCCGATGGCAAGGAGGCGAGCGAGGCAATTGCGGTTCTGGCTGAGACCAGCCGCGATCTGGGCGCCGCGGGCCGGGACGAGGTGTTTGGCTGGGGCCTTGTAAAAATGCCCTCGCCCTGCTGAGCCAGCCAATCACCATTCACCATCCTTGGGTGAAGGCCCCCTCACCCGTCCCTTCGGGCCGACCTCTCCCCCAAAGGGAGAGGTGAGCGGCGCCATTCCGCTGATTTCTTGACTAAATGTCGATTGGTCCTAGCGCGCTGCCCTGGCGAAACGGCGATACCAGCCCGGGCTTGCCAGGGTATTGCGGAAGATTTTCTGCCGCTCGACCGCTTCGGCAGCGCTTTCGCTTCCTATCTCGGCCTCGAGCATGGTGGTGTCCCGCTTGAAGGGAATGACCTGCACGATAGGCGTTCCCTTTTCCAGTTCATGCAGCCCGTCGGCGCCGCGGGCGAAGAACGGGAAATGAATGGGGGCGGTATAGGTATCGGTGTCAACTACGCCGGCCACGGGCTCAAAGACCGGATTGGCGCGATTGAGCAGGGGAACGAAGAGGCAGCTCCAGCCCTCGGGCGTGCGGATCGACCAGTAATTGTGAAACTTGCAGGGCGGCATATCGCCGTTCGGATGACCGGCGACCTGGTGGCTGCCGTGATTGCTCACCATGGTCTTGTCGAAGTCCCATCCGGCGGTGACCGTCTTGCCGCCATCCTTGATCTCAAGCCTGACAGTTGCCGCGAGGGGCAGGACATAACCCGTCATCATGGCATCGAGAAAGGGCATGCAGCGCTTGACGGTGAGGCCGGTATCGCCCGGCGCAAGCTTGGTCGTATCGACGGGCGGCAGTTTCCGAAACCAATCCGGCAAATGCCCCTTGGCCGGAAGGGGCGGGGCGATGACCCCCTCATCTTCCGGGGCACAGAGGAAACGTATCTTTGGCGTGATCCGGCCGAACATTTGCGGTCTCCCATTGGGGTTCAATCGTGTGGGTGACGCATGGGCGCAGGGTTTATTCCCGGTTCGCCGGCAAAAGAATTTTCGGAATAGGGCGGCCGCTCATCCGTCTTGCCTGGTGGAGCAGCTTCGCTCCGGCACGAGAAAGGACATGTCCAAATGGGCAAGACCATCACAATCACAACTCTCGCCGTGGCCGGCCTCATGGCCGTCAGCAGCGCGCCGGTTCAGGCCTATAGTGTCGCCGATCCGCAGCCCACCGCCGCCCCGAGCGAGCATCTGCGGCTGGCCGATCGCCGCACCACCTATATCGACGGGGCCTGGCATGACTGGGTCAATGGCCGCTGGGCTGCCCGTTCGAGTTCGAACTCCAATTCGAATTCGAACAGCAATTCGTCGTCTAATTCGAATTCCAATTCGAATTCGAATAGCTCGTCGAATTCCAACTCCAACTCTTCGTCCAATTCGAACTCGAACTCTTCGTCCAACTCCAGTTCGAACTCTTCCTCCAATTCGAGCAGCAACAGCTCCTCGAACTCCAACTCGAACAGCTCGTCCAATTCCTCCGACGACGACGATTGAGCGCTGAACGGAGTTCGACATGCGAAGATCTATCAAAGCCGTCGCCTATGCCCTGCTGCCGCTATTGGCGGGCACGAGCCTGAGTTTCGGGCTTGATGTCGAAGTGTTCCCGGCCAAGCCGGTCGTGGCCGATCCGCCTGCTATCCAGCTGGCTGACGACGACGATGATGACGATGACCGCCGGCCGCGCTGGTGGCATCAGCAGTGGTGGTCTCTCGATGACGACCGCTGGGAGCGTGATGACGACGATCGCTGGGACGACAGCGACGATGACGACTGATCTTGTGATCGAACCCGGCGCCAAGGTGCCGGGTTTTCGGTCGCCGCCGGCTAGAAGCTGACCGCGCGGTTTCGCGCATTGGTGATGTGATTTTCAATGGCGGCGATTGCCGCATTGCGGTCGCGGGCCAGAATGGCATCGATGATTTCGATGTGATCGGCCAGGGCCGGGGCCAGCACGACCGGATTGAGCCGGATACGGTCGATCTGGATCATGCGGACGCGGATGGCGTTGATCGAATAGGCCTGCATCAGGCTTTCGTTGCCGGTGGCGCCGATCAGGAAGTCGTGGAAATCGGAATCCACCTTCTGCGCTTCTTCGAGCAGCGTGCCGGTAATGGCGACGCCGGCGCGGTCGAACAGATCGGTATGCAATTTGCGCTGAGCGTGCAGGGCTTCGTCGGTGACGTGGGTGATGGCGTGGATGGTCGCCTCGCGCTCATAGGCGATGCGGATCTGATAGGATTCGCGAATCATGCGCAGATCGACGGCGGTGATCTGGATGCCGCGTTGCGGCAGGATGGTCAGCAGGCCCTCGGCCTCCAGCCGCGGCAGGAGTTCGCGCAGGGCGCCCAGGGAAATGCCCAACAAGCTGACCAGATCGCGCTGCGACAGGTTCTGGCCCGGCTCGATCTCGCCCGATAACAGCAATTGCTGCATGCGCCGATAGGCGACCTGCCGGTTGAGACTGTCGCCCGGCAGATCGGTGGCGGTTTTGCTGCGCTTGAGTGCCGTTGTCTGGCCCGTCGCCATCAGCCGCTCCGTATCGGTGGTTCAATCGGCATTTCAATCAGACTTGCCGGGCAATTGGAATCTAGAATTGGAAGCCGCTGCCGACGAAGGCTGCGCGCAGCCGGGCATAGCTATCGCCATCCAGCGCTCGTAGCGGGGCCTTGGGCTGTGCCCAGGCGGCATCATCGTAGCTTTCGGCCTTGAGCGCCCTGAGCGCGCTGATCCCGCCATAGTCATCGACGGCCGCAATCCGCAGGGCCGCCTGGTCCATGATGGTTTGGGCGCGGGGACCTGTGGGGTCGGCGAAAAAGGCGCAAAGATCGGGGGCCACCACATTGGGCAGGCCACCGATCATGCCGGCGCCACCGGCTGCCAGCAAGTGCGGCAGCACGCGATCGTCGCCGGTGAAAATGCGCAGATTGGGAAAGGTCCTGGCCAGCATGAGCGCGTGATCGCGATCACCGGTGGAATCCTTGATGCCGGCGATCCGGTTGGGGAAGCGGGCAACCAGGTCGGCGACCAGTTCGGGGTCGAAGCCGATCTTGCTCATGGCCGGGATATGGTAGAGCACGACGTCGAGCGGGAAATTGCCGCCAAAGGGCGCGGCGCAGGCGGCGAAGAAGTCGGCAATGCCGGCCTGGCTGGCCGAGCCATAATAATAGGGTGGCACGATCAGGATGGCGCGGCAGCCCAGGGTCAGGGCGGTGCGGATCGAGGTCACGGTGTCGTCCACCGCTGCGCTCATCGCGGCGGGGATGACGCGGCCCATATCGACCCCGGCCAGCTTCAGGGCGGTCAGTGCCGCGTGTTTCTCGGCGACCGAGAATGAGGGGCCTTCGCCGGTCGATCCGAAGGGCGAGACGAAGCTGCAGCCCTGGGCGAACAGCCAATCGAAGTGATGCTTCATCCGCCCGATATCGACGCTGCCGTCCTCTGCCAGGGGCGTCAGAGACGCCGCCACGATACCTCCCAAGTCCTTGCTGGAACTTGGCATTTCATGAGCCGCGCTGCCCGTTGCGAGAGCTTGTGTCACTGATACAATCACCTGATCAAGAAGTCGTACAATCAATCTATTTACATGGTTGGGTTTTTGTTGCAAGGTCCATCCGTCGCCGGCCGGTAAGAGCCCGTTTTGAGGCTTGTTTCGGCCGGCAGCGTGAAGAGGAGGATGGCTCTTGGCGGGATTGGACCTGGCACATGTCTCGAAGGCCTATGGCGCGTTCGAGGCGGTCAAGGATGTGTCGCTGACCATCGAGGAAGGCGAGTTTGCCGTGTTTGTCGGCCCCTCGGGGTGTGGCAAGTCGACCTTGCTGCGGCTGATCGCGGGGCTCGATCCGGTGAGCGATGGCAAGATTGCCATCGGCGCCGATGATGTGACGCGCCGCCCTGCCGGGACGCGCAGCGTGGCCATGGTGTTCCAGTCCTATGCGCTCTATCCGCATATGAGCGTGTTCGACAATATTGCCTTCCCGCTGCAGATGGAGCGGCGCTCCAAGGACGATATCCGCCAGCAGGTCGAGAAGGCCGCCAATATCGTGCAGCTGGGGACGCGGCTGGGCGACAAGCCGGCCAAGCTGTCCGGCGGGCAGCGCCAGCGCGTGGCGATTGCCCGCGCCATTGTGCGCAAGCCGGCGATCTTTCTGATGGATGAGCCGCTGTCCAATCTGGATGCGGCTCTGCGCATGGAAATGCGCACCGAATTGACGCGGCTGCACAAGCAGCTGGGCGCGACCATGGTCTATGTGACCCATGACCAGCTCGAAGCCATGACCATGGCCGACCGGATCGTGGTGCTCAATGGCGGCAGGGTGGAACAGGTCGGCCGGCCCATGGATATCTATCACAAGCCGGTCAATCGGTTCGTTGCCGGGTTTATCGGCAGTCCGCCGATGAACATGCTGGCCGCCACGGTGCTCGGCGCCGATGGTAAGTCCGTGCAGATCGCGGCCGATGGGGTGGACCCGATTGCGCTGGTCCATGATGGGGCGGTGTTCGCCAAGGGCGCGGCAGTGACTTTGGGCATTCGGCCGGAATTCTTCAGTGCCAGCCCGCTGGCCGATGCGGTCAAGCTGACGGTCGTGCCGCATACGGTCGAGCGGCTGGGCCTGCACACGATCATTCATGCGGCTTTGGGCAGTCACGCCATCACGGCGCTGCTCAATGGCGATCCGCCGATCAAGGCCGATGTGCCGCTCGATCTTTATGCCGCAATCGAGCAATTGCACCTGTTCGATGGCGATGGGCAAAGGCGGTCCGTCTGAGCCAGCCAGAAACGCGATGCGTCACGCAAGGGAGGAAAACTTGTCTGCATTCACCACGGATAAATCGGGGGCGATGAGCCCCAATCGCCGTAGTTTTCTGCTGGGCGCCGCTGCCAGCGGCATCGCCCTGGCAGCCGCGGCGGGTAGCGTTGGCCGCGCCTTTGCGCAGGACCAGCAATTGGTGTTCTGGTCGCAATTGGCAGGGAGCAAGAAGGCGGCCGGGGAGGCTCTGGAAGCCGCTTTCACTGCCGCGCATCCCGAAACCAAGCTCAATTCGAGCCTTTATGCCGAGCCCAGCCAGCTCAATGAAAAGATCCTGACTGCCATCAATGGCAATACGGCGCCGGACCTGTTCATCCAGCACTGGGATTATACGCTGACCTATTCGACCGGCGACAAGCTGGCCGATCTCAAGACGGGTCTGGCCAATGTCAATTTCGATGAGCTTGACCCTTCGCTGCTGGCCTATGGGCAGATTGGCGGGGAGCAGGTTTCGGTGCCGCTCTATGGCACCTCGCGCGGGCTGGGGATTAATCGCAAGCTGGTGGTCGAGGCGGGGCTTGATCCCGACAAGGGGCCGCAGAACTGGGCTGAATTGCGTGAATGGGCCAAGGCGCTGACCAATCGGGCCGAGAACGGCCTGTTGCAGGTGGCTGGCTTCAGCATGTTCCACAATGATCTGGAGACCTGGGAAATCTTCACCCTGTTGCTGCAGGGCGCCGGCGGCACACTGTTCAATGCCGATCTGACGGCGCCGGCCTTTGCCGGCCCCGAAGGGCTCAAGGCGCTCAATTTCATGTTCGAGCTGCTGCATACCGACCAGGTGACCGATCTGGGCTTTGGCCTGGGGCCGGGTGGTTCGGCGAGCCCGCTCAATCAGAGCCGCGCGGCGATGATTATTGCGGGCAATTATTCGACCAATAATGCGCTCAAGGCCGGGCTTGAATTCGACGTGCTGCCGATCCCGATGGAAAATGGCGGCTTCACGTCGCTCGTGGACCCGTTCTCCTTTGCCGTCACCAAGGCATCGCCGAATCAGGCGGCGGCATTGAGCTTTGTCGAGTTTGCGCTGTCGCAGGAACAGCAGGTGGCTTTCGCACTGGCCTCGAAGAACGTGCCGGTGCTCAAATCCGCCCAGCAGGATGCGAGCGTGCAGGCCGATCCGTTCCTCGCCAAATTCATCAAGACGGCGAGTTATGCACCCCAGACCGCAGCGGCCATTCCCGCGTTCTCGCGCATGGTCACCATCATCGCCCGGGCGGTGCAGGAGACCCTGTTCAAGCGCGTGACGGCCGAGGAGGCGCTCAAGGCGGCCGAGACGGAAGTTGCCGCGGTCCTGAGCCGCTAGGGAGACGGGTATGGCGCTTCAATCGAGCACAGTGGCGGGGCAAAGACCGCAGAGCTTTACGCAGAATTGGAGCGCCTATGCCTTCCTCGCGCCGGCGCTGATCATCCTGTTCCTGTCGCTGCTTTTGCCGGCGGCGGGAACGCTGGTGATGAGCCTCACCGATATTTCCTTTTTGCGGCCGACCAATTTTGTCTGGTTCGACAATTACCTCAAGCTGTTCGCCGATGGGCGCTTTCGCCAGGCCATGGGCAATACGGCCTATTATACGGTCGGGGTGACCTTTCCGACCATGGTGCTGGGGCTGCTGGCGGCCGTCGCGCTCAATGGGCGGTTTCGCGGGCGCATCGTGTTCCGCACCATTTTCTACCTGCCGGTGCTGACCTCGCTAATCGCGGCGGCGGTGGTGTGGATGTATGTCTACGAGCCCTATTCGGGGCCGATCAATGGGGCGCTGGCGCAGATGGGCCTGCCGCCGCAGCCCTGGCTGCAAAGCCCGAACCTGGCTATGACCTCGCTGATCGTCATGGCGATCTGGCGCGATTTCGGCACGGCCATGATCATCTATCTGGCGGGGCTGCAGGATATTCCGAGCGATATCTATGAAGCGGCCCGGCTCGATGGCGCCAAGACGCGCGATATTTTTCTGCGCATCACCGTGCCGATGCTGAGCTCGGTGACCTTCTATCTGATGATCATCCTGATCGTGCAGACCTTCCAGGTGTTCGGCGCCATTTATGTGATGACCAATGGCGGCCCGCTCGGCTCCACCGAAACCATCGTGTTCCAGATGTATCAGACCGCCTTCGGCTATACCGAATTCGGCTATGCGGCGGCCATGTCCACTGTGTTGTTCGTGGCCATCCTGCTGTTTTCCATCGTGGGTACCAAGATCATGCGCCGGGGTGAATCATGACCGATGCTGCCCAATCCGGCGCTATCCGCGCCGTGCCGAATTTGCAAAGCGCCGACCGTTTCTGGCCGGTCGCGGAACGGGTTATCGGCTATGTCCTGCTGAGTTTTGCGGCGCTGGCGACGATCACCCCGTTCCTGTGGATGGTATCGACCTCGTTCAAGACCGATGCCGAGACCTTCCAGTTTCCGCCCAATTTCATTCCCAATAGCCTGCTCTGGCAGAATTATATCGACGCTATTGCCGGGCCCGATACCGGCCGGCAGCTGATCAATAGCCTAGTCTATGCATTGGGCTCGACCGTCTCCAATATGGTGTTTTGTGCCCTGGCCGGCTACGCGCTGGCGCGGATGCAGTTCAAGGGGCGCAATGTGATCTTTGCGCTGGTGGTGGGCCTGCTCATGGTGCCGGCGCAGAGCCAGATCGTGCCGGTTTTCCTGATCGTGCAGAAAATCCCCTTTGCCGGCGGCAATGACTGGTTGGGCAATGGCGGCACGGGCCTGCTCAATACCTATTGGGGCATGATCCTGCCCACGGCGGCGACGCCGTTCGGCATTTTCATGATGCGGCAGTTTTTCTCGCGCATCCCGATCGAATATGAGGAATCGGCGCGGCTCGACGGCGCCAAGCCTTTCACTATCTTCTGGCGCATTCTGTTGCCGCTGGCGCGGCCGGCCATGGCGGTGCTTGGGGTGCTGAGCTTTCAGAGCGCGTGGAACGACTTTATCTGGCCGCTGATCCTCACCTCCCAGCGCGAGATGGCGACGCTGCAGATCGGATTGCAATTGCTGCAAAGCGGTCCAGACGCGCGCTGGAATGTGGTCATGGCCATGGCCACGCTCATTACTCTGCCCATCATCATCGTGTTCCTGTTCGCGCAGCGCTACGTCATCGACGGTGCGGTCACGAGCGGCGTCAAGGGCTGATCCTTTTTATCCTTTTGACCTATTCGCGGAGTTTTAGCGATGATCCAGCATGTCGAAGTCTATGCACGGGACGGCGAGTTCGCCGCCTGGCCGGCCAATTACGGCCTCTGGATCTGGGGCGATGAAGTGGTTGCGGTGTTTTCCCAGGGCTATCGTGGGGGGCAGGAAAACCTGCATGCCCGCGACAAGACGCGCCCCTTTATCGGCAAGCAGGCGCGGAGCCTCGATGGGGGCCTTACCTGGGTCAGCGAGCCGTTCAATGGCGCAATTCCCGGCGGCACGTCGCTTTCCGGCGACGAGCATGTGATCGAGGCGCTGCAGAGCCAGCCCAATATCGTGAGGGATCGCGACCTGCCCCCACTGGCCGAACCGATCGACTTCACCGATCCCGAAACGATTCTGATGTGCGCACGCACCGGGCTCGATGCGGGTTCGATAAGCTGGTTCTATGTCAGCCGCGATCGTGCCCGCTCCTGGCAGGGGCCCTATCGCATCGGCGACTTCGGATTGCCCGGCATTTCGGCGCGCACCGATATCGTGCCGCTCGGCAAGCATGATGCGCTGTTCCTGCTCACCGCGGTCAAGGCGAACGGGAAAGAGGGGCGGGTCTTTGCCGCCCGCACAAGCGATGGCGGCAGAAGCTTTTCGTTTGAAGGCTTTGTCGGTGAGGAGCCCGAGGGCTATGGCATCATGCCCGCTTCGCTGCGCCAGACCGATGGCAGCGTGCTTACGCTGGTGCGCTGTGCCACGCCCGGCAAAGGGCCGGACCGGCGTGCCTGGATCGACCAATATCGCTCGCGCGACGAGGGCAGGACATGGACCTATGAGGGGCGGCCTGTGCCCAATACGGGCTATGGCGGCAATCCGCCGACGCTCAACCGCCTCAAGGATGGACGCCTGGTAATGGTCTATGGCTTCCGCGATGCCCCCTTCGGCATGCGGGCGCGCTTCAGCTCCGATAATGGTGTGAGCTGGGGAGACGAGATCGTGCTGCGCGACGATGGCGGCATGTCGGACCTGGGCTATCCGCGCAGCGTGGTGCGCGATGACGGCAAGGTGCTGACGGTCTATTATTACAATTACGGCATGGACCGGGACCGCTTCATCGGGGGGACTTTGTTCGACCCGGCTGAAATCTAGAAAACCGCATACGAATCTTCCCGCCATCTGTCGAAAGGCCTGCCGCCCGCTCGTCGGGCAGACAGGTTATCCGGAGGAGCGGAAAATGAATGAGCGGTATGGTTGGGTCATCGTGGCGGCGGGCGCGCTGATTACGTGCGTGGCGATGGGGGCGATGTTCGCCCTGCCGGTCTATCTGCAGCCGATTGCCGAAGAGACGGGCTGGACGCGGGCCGGCATTTCGGGCGCCATGACCGTGGGTTTCGTGGTCATGGGCATTGCCGGGTTCGGCTGGGGCACGCTCAGCGACCGGATCGGGGCGCGGCCTGTCGTGCTCATGGCATCGCTCCTTTTGGGAGCCGGGCTGGTGCTGGCCAGCCGCGCCACGGATCTCCTGGTGTTTCAATTTGCCTATGGCGGAATGGTCGGAGCGTCGGGCGGGGCGTTCTTCGCCCCGATCATGGCCACTGCGGTGGGCTGGTTCGACAAGCACCGGAGCCTGGCCGTGTCGCTGGTTTCGGTCGGCGGCGGTGTTGCGCCAATGGTGGGCACGCCTTTTGCCAGCGTGTTGATCAGCAATTTCGGCTGGCGCAGCGCCATGCTGGCCATCGCCATCGGCGCCGTGGTCCTGCTCATTCCGGCGGGCCTGCTTATCCGCCGGGCCCCGGCCATGCTTGAAGAGGCCGTTGCCGCAAATGGTCCGGGACCGGAAGGGCGGGTATCGTCGCCAGCGGTCAAGGCTTTGCGCACGCCGCAATTCATCGTGCTCGCGGCGACCTTTTTCCTCTGTTGCGCCGCCCATTCCGGGCCAATCTTCCACACGGTCAGCTATGCCATGATCTGCGGCGCCTCTTCGCTGGCGGCGGCGAGCATCTATAGCGTGGAAGGGGTGGCGGGGCTTTTCGGCCGGTTGATCTTCGGCGTTCTGGCCGACCGGCTCGGTGTCCGCCGGGTGCTGGTGGCGGGTCTGGCGCTGCAGGCCATCGGTATCTACAGCTATATTTATGTGACGCAGCTGAATCAGTTCTACATGCTCGCGGTGGTGCTGGGCATGGCCTATGGCGGGGTCATGCCGCTCTATGCCGTGCTGGCGCGCGACTATTTCGGGCCCCGCGTCATGGGGACGGTGCTGGGCGCGGCGACCATGACCTCGAGCATCGGCATGGCCTTCGGCCCGGTTGGCGGCGGGTGGCTTTACGATACTTATGGCACCTATCACTGGCTTTATATCGCTTCGGCGGCGGTGGGCGTGGCAGCAGCGGGCATGGCGCTGGCGTTTCCGCCGCCCCAGCGGGACCAGGATGACAGGCCGGGCGCGGCGCAACCTGCCTGAGCGAGGCGAAGCACTCTATTTACCAAGCGCGGACCGGCCGGTCCGGGAACGGGCCGGCGTACAAAAGCATTAACGTCTTGCCCTCTATAGGGGATCGGGGTCGTACGCACGGCCCTGGGGCGTGGAAACCCCAAGTATGCCGGTTGGTGCTCGCCGTTTCGAGCACCCCAACCCTGATCTCATGGTCGGGGAGCCGCGGGCGCATGTCCAGGTTCTCGAACTAAAGGCTCACGGGACCGGGCATACTCGGTTTTCCAACTCCCCGATCATTGGGGGTCAGGAAAGGACAGCGGGGGCGTACCGCAACAGTCCTTTGCCTGGGTCGGGCCGAACAAGCCTTTTCAGTCTCCCGCAGAATGGGTCTGCCAGTCATGGCGGGCAAGGTGGAGAAATGTGCGGGTGCCCTGCGGCGCTCGCCAATTGTGCTGGACGCTTGATGGGTCGATATCGTGACACTGGCAGCCCTGCCGGACATATCCTGCACCCTGGCTAGGGCAGGCCAGCGGCCCCATGGCGCGATCCACGACACACCTCTCCCAACATCACCCGCATCGGCGGGATTAAAAAAATAGCAAACAGCCATGATGACTGTCCTCAATTGCGTCCTTTACGAACACAATATCTGGCTGGTGCTGGTCGCGGCGCTGGTGTGCCTGGCCGGGTCTTCCGCCACGATCCGGCTGTTCAGCCGCGCCGCCAATACCACCGGATTGCAGCGGGCCGGCTGGCATTTCCTGACGGCGGTGGCGGCGGGCTCATCGATCTGGTGCACCCATTTCATCGCCATGCTGGCCTATGATCCCGGCGCCCCGGTGGGGTTCGATCCGGTCATGACCATTGTTTCGCTGCTGATCGCCATGGTGGGCGTGCAGCTGGGTTTCGTGCTGGCGGCCAGCGGGCTGACGCGGCTGGCGCCGGCGCTGGGCGGGGCCGTTGTGGGTCTTGCCATCGTGGCGATGCATTATACGGGGATGATGGCCTATCGGGTGCAGGGCATCATCTCCTGGGAGATGAATTACCTGGTCGCTTCGATCCTTCTGTCGGTGGTGCTGTCGGCGCTGGCCATGCATCTGGCGATGCGCCGGGTTGCGGGGAGCGATAAATATTGGGCTACCGGGGCGCTGGTGCTGGCGATTGTGTGCCTGCATTTTACCGGCATGACCGCGTTCCGCGTGTCGCCCATGCTGATCGAGGGGTCGTTTTCCAATCCGGCCGCCTTGCAGGCCCTGGCTCTGGCGGTGGCGGGCGTGGCCCTGGTCATTCTGGGGGCGGGTGTCGCCAGCTATCTCATCGATGACAGCATGCGCGCCGAATCCTATGAAAAGCTGCGCCAGATGGCCATGAGCGACAGTCTTACGGGCCTGCCGAACCGGGCCAGTTTCAACGATCACCTCGACCACGAACTGGATTGGGTGGCCGATACCGGGGGCAAGGTGGCCCTGATCGGCATCGATCTCGACCGTTTCAAGGAAATCAACGACCTGCGTGGCCATGCCATTGGCGATGAGGTGCTGCAGGTGCTGGCGCGGCGGATGACCAAGCTGTTGGGCGAGGGCGAATTCATCGCCCGGCTCGGCGGCGACGAATTTGCCGCCGTGAGCCGCATGCGGGGCCGGGGCGAGCTGGCCGATTTCCTGTCGCGGCTGGAGGCGAGCCTGTTCAAGCCGATCCGGCTCGACGATTTCGAGGTGATTCCGGGCGCCAGCCTGGGTGTCGCCATCTACCCGGATGATGCCGCGAGCAAGGAAGCCCTGGTCAACAATGCCGACTTGGCCATGTATCGCGCCAAGGCCGATATCGCCCGGGCAGTCTGTTTTTATGAGCGATCGATGGACGAGATCGTGCGGGCGCGCCGGAACCTGGCGAGTGAATTGCGCGAGGCGCTCGAGGCCAATCAACTCGATATCCACTACCAGGTGCAGACCTCGATCTCGACCGGGGAGATCCGCGGCTATGAGGCGCTGCTGCGCTGGGAGCATCCGCAGCGCGGATTTATCGCGCCGGCCGAATTCATCCCGCTGGCCGAGGAAAATGGGCTCATCCTGCAGATGGGCGAATGGATCTTGCGCACCGCCTGCGCCAGGGCGGCGTCGTGGGAGCCGCCTTACAAGGTGGCGGTCAATCTCTCGCCGGTGCAGTTCGTGCATACCGACCTGCCCAAGCTGGTGGCCGATGTGCTGGCCGAAACCGGGCTGGCGCCGGAGCGACTGGAGCTGGAGCTGACCGAATCGACGATCTTCGCCGATAGGGAGCGGTCGCTTTACATGCTCGGCCAGATCAAGGCGCTGGGGGTCAATATCGCGCTCGACGATTTCGGCACCGGCTATTCCTCGCTCGATACCCTGCGCGCCTTCCCCTTCGACAAGATCAAGCTCGACCGCTCCTTCATGAGCGAGGTGGAATCGAGCCCACAGGCCAAGGCCATTATCCGCGCCGTGCTGGCGCTGGGCAAAAGCCTCGATATTCCGGTCTTGGCCGAGGGCATCGAGACCCATGGGCAATTGGCATTGCTGACGAGCGAAGGATGCGATGAAGCCCAGGGGTATCTCCTGGGCCGGCCCGCGCCGCTGCAGCAGATCATCACCAGCGGCCAGCTGACGCTGGCGGGAGGGGATGTGTCGGGGCAGGCGGTGGTGACGGTGCGCGCCGAGGATATCGCGGTGAGCCTCGTCGCCCGCTCGGCCTGAACCCGTTTTTCAGACCGGTTCGGATTCCTTCTCGCGCGTCACCCAGGCCCGGTCCCGCCATTCCCGCACGGTGATGGCGATGCGTTCAGGCGTTATGGTGATGATGTTATAGGCATTGGGCTCGCCCCGCAGCCGGGTCGATATGGTCGAGGAAGCCTGGGCAACCAGGATGGGGGCCACGGCCGATTTCCTGAGGCCGGTCGGCGCCCCGTGCCCGGTCGTGCCCTCGGCCTCGTGCTTGCGCACATAGGACAGATGAAAGTGACCCGAGAGCACGAGCCTGACGCCGAGCCGGGCGAAGGTTTCGAGCGCTTCGTCGGCCCGCTTCACCCGTTTGGTCTTTTGCAGCATGGGCTCGGTGGGAAAGAGCAGGGGGTGATGCGCTACCACCACCCGGATCGCATCGGGCGATGCCCTGGCGAAGCGGGTTTCGAGGTCTTCGAGCTGGTCGCGGGAAATGGTGCCGTGGCCCCAATTCCATTCGAGGCGCGCCCGGCGCGACGTGCGCATGCCCAATAGCGCCACGCCCTGCATTTCGAGGAAGGGTTCGAGGTCCTGGGCGATGTAGCGCCGGTAAAGCCCATAGGGATTGAGGAAGCGGCGCAGGACATTGACCGCCGGCACGTCATGATTGCCCGGGACGGCAAAGATCGGGCTGTGCAGGGTATCGAGAAAGGCGCGGGCGGCGATGAATTCCCGGCTGCTGCCCACCTGGGTAAAGTCGCCGCTGATGACGACGAGATCGGGCGCGATGCCGGCAATGTCGGCGGCAAGTCCGGCGGCTGCCGCGGGGTCGTGATGGCCGAAATGCAGATCGGAAAGGTGGACGAGCTTCATGCTGGCAGCGCCTGATCGGGAGGCGGCGCCTCGGCCAGGGCAGGGGGCGCCAGCACGGTCAGCGCCTTGGGACGGATGGTGAAATGCAGCGGCGTCGCCAGCGTCTCGATCTCGCCGTCAAACATCACCTTGAGTAGTCCCTTGTGGCTGTCGATGGTCACGGCACCAACACTTTCGACCTGCAAAGCTTCGTCCTGATGCCAGCGGCCAACCAGCATGCCGCTGGTGAGGCGGACGAAATCGACGAAACCGAACCGTTTTAGAACGTAAAGCGTGAGGGTGCCACCATCGAGCCGCTCCCGGGCGAAAAACCGCCCGAAGCCCTCGTCATAGGAATTGCTGGCCACCGCCACGGCCTGCACACGCTCCACCCTGGGCTGGCCGGTATCGCCGGCATCTATGGCAATGGCGATGCGGCGGTTTCGCGCCAGGCGGCGGAAGAAATAGCGCATGAACCCCACCTTGGCCGAAACGCCGGGCATGGTGCGGATATGCTCGCGCCCGGCGGCCATGCCGGGGATCAGGCCGATAACGACCTTATGGAGGAAAAACCGGCCATTGACCTCCCCGACATCGATCTGCTGCTCGACGCTCTGGGCGAGGGCGGCGACGGCGGCTGATGTATCGAGGGGAATGCGGAGGTCCTTGGCCAGCGCATTGACGGTGCCCAGCGGCAGGATGGCCAGCGATTTGCCGCTGCCGAGCATGGCCCCGCCGAGGGCGGTGATGGTGCCGTCGCCGCCGGCGGCAACGATGGTATCGGCAGGGCTGGCCAGCGCCTGTTCGATGCGTTCGGCCATGGGCCGGCTCGCATCGGCATCGATATGCGCGGCAAGCCCCTGGCTGGCAAACATCTGGGCAAGCGCGGCCTCGGTAATGCCGGTTGCCAGGGCCGTTCCGGCATTGGCGTTGAAGATGACGTGATAGGTTCGTGCGGTCATGCCGTTCACAACAAGAAGAGGCTCTTGGGACAAGTAACGGCGCGGTGAGGCCTTTGGTTCAGCCTTGTGCCGGCAATGGCCTGCCCTATGTGTGGAACATGGACGAGGCGGCGGGCGTTTGCCGCCGACACCGGAGAGGATTTCGACATATGCTGCAAAACCTTGTCCGCACTCGCCAATACCAGGCCCTGCGTGATTTCGTTAAAGCCGAGGCGCTGCTGCTGAGTGGCATTGTGGTGGTCAGCGGCCTGGTGCTGGGCTTTCTGCGGCTGGCCGACGAAATGCTGGAAGGCGAAACGGAGGCCTTCGACCGCGCCATCCTGATGCTGTTTCGCGACCCGGCCGATATCGACCGCGTCATCGGGCCGCCCTGGATGCAGGAAATGGTGCGCGACGTCACGGCGCTGGGGAGTTTCGCTTTTCTGGGCCTATTGGTCAGCGGGGTCGTGATCTATCTGTTCCTCGCGCGGATGCGCGGCGCGGCCTTTTTGGTTTTGACTTCGGTGCTGGGGGGGACCTTGCTCAGTACGCTGCTCAAAATGAGCTATGATCGTCCGCGCCCGGACCTGACGACAATGTCCCACCAGTTCACGGCAAGCTTTCCCAGCGGCCATGCCATGCTGTCGGCCGTGACTTTCCTGACGCTTGGCGCCATCCTGGCTCAGCTGGCGCCGACCCGCGCCTTGCGGATTTTCAGCATTGGCGCGGCGATCTTCCTGACGCTGATCGTGGGCACCAGCAGGCTCTATATGGGCGTGCATTTTCCCAGCGATGTGCTGGCCGGCTGGTGCCTGGGCGCGGCCTGGGCATTGGGATGCAGCCTCATCGCCTTCTGGTTGCAGCGGCGCGGCAAGGTCGAGCAGTCCGGCCCGGCATCCTAGCGCAAATAGCGCTCGGGCCCGAGGTCGGTCATGTCGATCTCAGGCGTCTTGCCGGCAATGAGGTCGGCAATGGCGCGGCCCGAGCCGCAGGCCATGGTCCAGCCCAATGTGCCGTGTCCGGCATTGATGAAGAGATTGGCCTGTTTGCCGCGCCCCAGCACCGGCGTGCCATCGGGCGTCATCGGCCGCATGCCGGTCCAGAAGCTGGCGGCCGCCGTGTCGCCGGCACCGGGGAAAAGGTCATTGACGCAATAGGCCAGGGTTTCGCGGCGCTTGGGGTTGAGCCTTGTATTATAGCCGGACAGCTCGGCCATGCCGCCGACCCGGATCCGGTCGCCCAGGCGGGTAACGGCGATCTTGTAGCTTTCGTCGAGCACGGTCGAGACCGGAGCCTTGGCCGCATCGCTGATCGGGGCGGTTATCGAATAGCCCTTGACCGGGTAGATGGGCAGTTTGAGGCCCAGTGTCCTGGCCATAAGCGGGGTGAAACTGCCCATGGCGAGCACATAATGGTCCGCGGTCAGCGTGCCGGCATCGGTCTTGACCGAGGTGATGCGGTCGCCCTGCTGCTCGATGGCCTGGATCGTGGTGTTGAAGCGGAAGTCGACGCCCAGGGCCCTGGCCATCTCGGCCAGCCTGTTGGTGAAGATGAAGCAGTCGCCGGTTTCGTCATGCGGCAGGCGCAGCCCGCCGGCAATGGTGGCAGTGGAATTGGCGAGGCCCGGTTCGGCCGCGATGCAGCCGGCGCGGTCGAGCACCTGGTAGGGCACGCCATATTGCTCGAGCACCTCGATATCCTTGTGGGCGGCATCGACCTGTTTCTGCTCGCGAAAGAGCTGCAATGTGCCCTGCATGCGTTCGTCATAGGCAATGGCCGTTTCGGCGCGCAGGGCGATGAGCATGTCGCGGCTATATTCGGCAATGCGGACCATGCGGGCCTTGTTGATGGCGTAGGCCTTGCTGGTGCAATTGGCCAGCATGCGCAGGCCCCATTCGATCATGGCCGGGTCGAGCGAAGCGCGCAGAATCAGCGGCGGATGGGTCATCATCAGCCATTTGACCGCTTTTTGCGGAATGCCGGGCCCAGCCCAGGGCGAGGCATAGCCTGGCGAGATTTCCCCGGCATTGGCGAAGCTGGTTTCGAGCGCCGGGCCGGGCTGGCGGTCGATGACCGTGACCTCGTGGCCATCCCGGGCCAGGTAGTAAGCCGTGGTGGTGCCGATGACGCCGGAGCCGAGGATGAGGATTTTCATGACGAGGGTTCTTCACGATGCAAATGTTGACCGACACTATCGGGCGGATCGGGGATGTCGATGGAAAAACTGCCATACACGCAGTGTCGCCTGATTTGGTTAGTCTAAGGTCGGGTTTGCGGTGGGGGGAGCGCTGTTCCATACCCGTGCGCCAGCTAGAAACCGACGTCCTGGGGAGGAGTTACCGACATGTCCACCGATACCAATAGCCTGCATGATGCGGCGCTGCACTTTCATGAATATCCGCGTCCGGGCAAGCTTGAGATCGTGGCGACCAAGCCCCTGGCCAATACGCGGGATTTGTCGCTGGCCTATTCGCCTGGTGTCGCCATTCCCTGCGAGGCAATCGCGGCCGATCCGCAGGCGGCTTACAAGTACACCGCCAAGGGCAATCTGGTTGCCGTGATCTCCAATGGCACCGCCGTGCTGGGGCTGGGCAATATCGGGGCGCTGGCCAGCAAGCCGGTGATGGAAGGCAAGGCGGTGCTGTTCAAGAAGTTCGCCGGCATCGATTCCATCGATATCGAGGTCAATGAGCAGGACCCCAAGCGGTTCATCGAGATCGTGGCGCCGCTGGAGCCCAGCTTTGGCGGGGTTAATCTAGAAGATATCAAGGCGCCGGAATGCTTTGAGATCGAAGAAGCGCTGCGCGAGCGGATGAATATTCCGGTGTTTCATGACGATCAGCACGGCACCGCCATCATTGTCGCCGCGGCGGTGATCAACGCGATGAAGCTGGTGGGCAAGGATATTGCCAAGGTCAAGATCGCCACGTCCGGCGCGGGTGCGGCGGCCATTGCCTGCATGAATATGCTGGTGGCGGTGGGGGCCAAACGCGAAAATATCTGGATCGCGGACTCCAAGGGGCTGGTCACCAAGAAGCGGGACAATTCGGTCGATCGGTGGCGCGGGGCTTTTGCGCAGGATACCGATAAGACTGAGCTCAGCGAAGTCATGGCAGGCGCCGATATTTATGTCGGGCTGTCCAAGGCCGGGGCGCTCAAGCCCGAGATGATGAAGGATATGGCGGCCAATCCGCTGATCCTGGCGCTCAGTAATCCCATTCCCGAAATCATGCCGGAACTGGCGCGCGAGGCGCGGCCTGATGCGATGATCTGCACGGGGCGTTCGGACTATCCCAACCAGGTCAATAATGTGCTGTGCTTCCCCTTCCTGTTCCGGGGAGCGCTGGATTGCGGGGCGACTGTTATCAATGAGGAGATGAAGGCCGCGGCGGCGCATGCCATTGCCAGGCTCGCGCATGAGCCGGGGCTGGAGGCTTCGGCGCATGGCGTGCCGGCGATCTTTGGGCCGGAATACCTCATTCCCAATCCGTTCGATCAGCGGCTGATCCTGCGCATTGCGCCGGCGGTGGCCAAGGCGGCGATGGAGTCCGGGGTGGCGCAGCGGCCGATTGCCGATTTTGCCGCCTATCGCGATAGCCTTAATCGCTTCGTGTTCCGCTCCGGCATGGTGATGAAGCCGATGCTTGAGCGGGCGCAGGGCGAGGGCAAGCGCATTGCCTTTGCCGATGGCGAGGATGAGCGCGTGCTGCGCGCCACCCAGGTCATGCTGGAAGACGGCATTGGCCGCTCGATCCTGATCGGGCGACCCTCGGTGATCGAGCAGCGCATCGAGCGCTTCGGGCTGACGCTCAAGGCGGGGCGCGATTTTGATGTGATCAATCCCGAGGACGATCCGCGCTACCGCGATTATGTCGCGCTATTCCACGAGATTACCGGCCGCAAGGGCGTGACGCCCGACACGGCAAAAACCATTGTGCGCACCAATACGACGGTGATCGGGGCGCTGGCCGTGCGGCGGGGCGAGGCGGATGCCTTGATCTGCGGCTTGCAGGGCCGGTTCATCAAGCATGCGCGCGATATTCAATCGGTGATTGGGCTGGCGCCATACAGTTCGCAATTGTCGGCGCTTTCCATGCTGATCATGAATCGGGGCGTGTTTTTCCTCGCCGATACCTATGTGAATATCGATCCGAGCGCCGAGGAGATCGTGGCGATCACGCTGCAGGCGCGCGACCATCTCAAGCGCTTCAATATCGAGGCGCGGGCGGCTTTGCTCAGCTATTCCAATTTCGGCTCGCGCGATGGGGCGACCTCGGAAAAGATGCGCGAAGTGTTCGAGCGGTTGCAGGAGGTCGCGCCTGATCTCGTCGTCGATGGCGAAATGCAGGGCGATCTGGCGGTGAATGCCGAGCTGCGCGAGCGCTATGTGCCCAATTCGGTGCTGAAGGGTGAGGCGAACCTGTTGATCTTCCCGAACCTTGAATCGGCGAACCTGTCGATGACGCTGCTCAAGGAGCTCAATAATGCGCTGCCGGTGGGGCCGATCCTGATGGGCACCAAGCAGCCGGCGCATATTCTGGCGCCGTCGGTGACCAGCCGCGGCGTGGTCAATATGGCGGCGATTGCCGCGACCGAGGCGCTGGACGTGGCGAACGCGTAGGTAGAGGACCACGATGCTGTCCCCTCCCCCAGGGGGAGGGGACGATAGGGCTGATGGATGCCCGCCCGGCCTGATTGGCTATGCCTTGCCCTGGCCGATGGCCCAGGTCACGCCATGGGGGTCTTTGAGCTGGCCATAGGTGTCGCCCCAGAACTGCACTTCGAGCGGCATGGTGACGGTGGCGCCGGCGGCGACGGCCCGGTCGAACCAGCTTTTGGCGTCGTCGACCTGCAAATGCAAGTTGTAGCCCTGTGGCGCGACGGCCGGGAAGCCGTGTTCGGGGAAGAAATCGGAGAGAAATAGCGGCGCGCCGTTGATCTCGATATGGGCGTGCATCACGCGCGGATCGTCGCTACTGGCCGCATTGCGGTCGCGTTCAATGGCGCCGAAGGCCTTCTTGTAGAATTCGATGGCATCGGCGACGCCATCGACATTGATATAGGGGGTAAGGCCACTGGTGGCTGGTGTGTCGGTCATGCTGATCCTCCTCCAAAAAACTAGTCATGCAAGCACGACGAGCCGAAGGCGGCCAGTCAGACAGCGGGCCCAAAATATTCCGTCAGGCCCCGATCTGGCTGGGCTTGAAGATCGCCAAGGGGCGGATTTCATAGGCGCCCATGCCGGGATTGGCCCGGGCCAGGTCCTTGGCGAAGTCGATCGCCTCATCGAGCGTGTCGCAATCGGCAACGAAGAAGCCGAGAAACTGTTCCTTGGTTTCGGCAAAAGGACCATCGATGACGAGCGGTTCGCCCGAGGTCTTGCGCAATGTGGTGGCGGCGCTCGTGGGCTTGAGCCGGGCGACCGGACCGAGCTTGCCCTTGGTCTTCATGGCATCCTCGACCTGGGCCAGGCGAACCATGCAGGCATCGTCCTCCTCCTTGCTCCAGGTGGCGACGGCGTTTTCGTCATTGTAACACAGCACGGCATACAGCATGGCCCGGTTCCTCCTCGGCGGCTCGGTGTGCGACTATGCGCAAAACCGGCAAAGGCTCCAGTCCTTTTTGATGCCGGGGGCGCATTGACCCGACTCTGATTGCGCTCTAGCCCTAACTGTCCGCGCAGCGCGCTGACGTGTCGGAGGGAAACGCATATGGATTATCGCTATCTCGGCCGCTCGGGCCTCAAGGTTTCGGTGCTGACCATGGGCACGATGACCTTTGGCGGTTCGGAAAAGGTGGGCCATACGGCCCAGGCCGACGCGACACGGCAAATCGATCTGTGCCTCGATCACGGCATCAACCTGCTCGACACCGCCAATGTCTATAATGCCGGGGTCTCCGAAGAGATGATCGGGGTGGCGCTGAGCGAGCATGGCCGGCGGCAAAAGGCTTTGATCGCGACCAAGGTGCGCTTCAGGATGGGCGATGGGCCCAATGAGGTGGGGTTGAGCCGCCATCACATCGTCGCCCAGGCCGAAGCGAGCTTGAAACGGCTCAAGACCGATGTCATCGATCTCTACCAGGTGCACGAATGGGACGGGATGACGCCTATCGAGGAGACGATGGAAGCGCTCGATACGCTCGTGCGGCAAGGCAAGGTGCGCTATATCGGCTGCTCGAATTATTCGGGCTGGCACATCATGAAGGCGCTGGCGGCGGCCGACAAGAATCATGGCCAGCGGTTCATCTCCCAGCAGATCCACTACACATTGCATTCCCGCGAGGCCGAATATGAGCTGGTGCCGATCAGCCAGGACCAGGGCCTGGGCATTCTGATCTGGTCGCCGCTGGCCGGCGGCCTGCTGTCGGGCAAGTATCGCCGCGACGGCGGGCCCGATGCCGGCCGCCATGTCGGCGGTTTCCGCGAGCCGCCGGTCGATGACTGGGACAAGCTTTATGACATTGTCGATGTCATCGTCGCCATTGCCCGGGAACGGGACGTGTCGGGCGCGCAGGTGGCGCTGGCCTGGGCGCTGGGGCGGCCAGGGGTGACCTCGGCCATTATCGGGGGGCGTAGCGAAGCCCAGTTCCGCGACAATCTGGCGGCGGCTGAACTCAAGCTCAGCGCCGAGGAACGGGCAAAGCTCGATGCGGTCAGCAGGCCGCCGCTGCTCTACCCCTATTGGCACCAGACTTTTACCGCCAATGACCGGCTCGGTCCGGCGGACCAAGACCTGCTCTCAACCTATGTGGAAGATTTCAAACGTGGCTGATTTCCTGTTCGAGCCCTATGCGCCGGTAAGTGTTCCCATTGCGCGGGGCGGGCTGTTCGCGGTGCGGCGCATCTATTGCGTGGGCCGCAATTATGCCGAGCATATCCGCGAAATGGGCAATGACGTGCGCGACCCGCCGTTCTTTTTCGCCAAGCCGGCCGATGCGGTCGTTGTGGGAGGCGCCAGCATACCCTATCCGCCGCAGACCGAGGATTTCCACCACGAGATCGAGCTGGTCGTGGCCATCGGCAAGGAAGGGGCAGATATTCCGGTCGATCAGGCGCTGACCCATGTCTATGGCTATGCGGCCGGGCTCGATATGACCCGGCGGGACCTGCAGGCCGTGGCCAAAAAGGCCGGGCGGCCGTGGGAAATGGCCAAGGCGTTTGATCATTCCGCGCCTATCGGCACGATCGAGCCGGCCAGCGAGATCGGTCACCCCGCCAAGGGCGCGATCACGCTGTCGGTCAATGGAGTGGTGCGCCAGAAGGGTGATCTTTCCGAGCAGATCTGGAGCGTCAGCGAGGCCATTGCCTATCTCAGCGGGTTCGTGACGCTGAAACCGGGCGATCTCATCATGACCGGCACGCCGGCAGGCGTGGGGGCCGTGGCCAGGGGTGATGTGCTCGAAGGGGCGATCGAGGGCGTGGGTAGCGTGCGGACCACGATCGCCTGATGCCGGTCTGGTCGCCCCAGCAGGATGCGGCGCTGGTCGCCGTGTCCAATTGGCTCAAGGACCGCGACGGCCCGCAGGTGTTCCGCCTGTTCGGCTGGGCCGGAACGGGCAAGTCGACGCTGGCCGTGCATCTGGCGCAGGACGTCAAGAGTGTCAAATATGCCGCCTTTACCGGCAAGGCCGCCTTGGTCATGCGCAAGCGCGGCTGCAAGGGCGCCCAGACCATCCATAGCCTGATCTATACTTTGGTCAGCGAAAAGGAAGGCGAGCCGCGTTTCGTGCTCGACGATGAATCCCCGGCGGCCGATGCCGATCTCATCGTCATCGATGAAGTCTCGATGGTGGACGAGCAATTGGGGCGGGACCTCCTGTCGTTTGGGGTCAAGGTGCTGGTGCTGGGCGATCCGTTCCAATTGCCGCCGGTGCAGGGCGCGGGCTTTTTCACTGCGGACGAGCCCGATGTCATGCTGACCGAAATTCATCGCCAGGCGGCGGATAATCCGATCATCGCGCTGTCCATGCAGGTGCGCGAAGGCGGCCATATCGAGCGCGGTCGCTATGGGGAGAGCCTGGTGGTGGGGCGCGACGAGGTGGATCGCGACGCGGTGCTGGAGGCCGACCAGGTGCTGGTGGGGCGCAACAAGACGCGCCTGCAATATAACGACCGGTTGCGCGAGCTGCGCGGCCTGCCGTTTCACGAGCCGGTGGTGGGTGACCGCATGGTGTGCCTGCGCAACAATGCGCGCAAGCGCCTGCTCAATGGGCAGATCTGGATCGTCACCGATGTCAGCCGCAAGGCCAATGGCAAATATTCGCTGCTGCTGGGGGCCGATGAGGGCAAGGGCGAGGCCAAGGTTTTGACGCACAAGGCGTTTTTCTCGGGCGAGGAAGATGCCATGAGCTGGCCCGAGCGGCGGCAATATGACGAATTCACCTTTGGCTATTGCCTGACCGTCCACAAGGCGCAGGGCAGCCAATGGGACAATGTCTATCTGTTCGACGAGAGCTTCGTGTTCCGCGAGGAGCGGGCGCGCTGGCTCTATACCGGTATTACGAGGGCCGCCGAAAAGATCACGGTGGTATCGTGAGCGATCAGCCGGCGCTGATCTTGAGTTCGCGGATCAGCTCGCCTTCGAGGATGAAGGTAAAGACGCTGTCGCCGGTGAAGAAGGAACTGGCCCAATGGGTATCGAGCGAGATGCGGTCCGCGCCTTGCGCGATGACTTCGCCATAGTTCAGGACGCCCTTGGCGCCGATCAGCTCCTTGGCGCTCCAGCCCAGAATGGCCTCGTGTCCGCCAAAGCGGCGGCCCCAATCTTCCACCACGCCATCGGCGGGGAAGAGAGCGATGAAGGCGGCGGTATCGCCGGCATTGACGGCGCTGCGGAAAGTCTCGAGAGCGGCAGGCAAAGGGGTATCCGGCATGGTCCCTCACAAGGCGCGGCAGCGCCATAACAAAGCCAAACTTAGCCCAGTGCAGCGGCCGGTGTGAAGTCTTGCGGCCAAGTTCGCCCAATTGCTGACGAATTTTGCCTCGCGGCGCGCTTGCGTATGCCGCAATGATACCCCATCTTCGCGCTAGAGATTTCACAACAGGTCACAATACTTGCGGAGGCGCTGAATGCATCACGATACCCCCTTGATCACCACGATCGTTGCGGGTCTCGTACTTGCATTCATCTTCGGCATGATTGCCAACCGCTTCCGGCTGCCGCCGCTGGTGGGATATCTGTTTGCCGGTATTCTGGTGGGCCCCAATACGCCCGGCTTCGTTGCCGATCAGGCGCTTGGAGCCGAATTGGCCGAATTGGGCGTGATCCTCCTCATGTTCGGGGTGGGGCTGCATTTTTCGCTCAAGGATCTGATGAGCGTACGGGCGCTGGCCATTCCCGGGGCGCTGGCGCAGATCGCGCTGGCGACGCTTTTGGGGCTTGGGCTGGCGATGCTGCTGGGCTGGGACCTGGGCGCGGGCCTGTTGTTCGGGTTGGCCCTTTCGGTGGCCTCGACCGTAGTGCTGCTCAAGGCGCTGCAGGACCGGCGGCTGATCGAGACCGAGCGCGGGCGGATCGCTGTCGGCTGGCTGATCGTGGAAGACCTCGCCATGGTGCTGGCGCTGGTGCTGATCCCGGCCATTGCCAGCCTCAACGGCGCCGATAGCGGGGTGCATGATCCTTTCGTCTCCTTCGTTGAACGCATTGTCGGCGGTTCGGTCGGCATCTGGGGCGTGCTGGGGCTGACCGTCATCAAGGTGGCCGCCTTTGTCGGCTTCATGCTGATCGTGGGCCGCAGGCTGATCCCCTGGGCGCTGCATGCCACCGCCCATACCGGGAGCCGCGAATTGTTCCGCCTGGCGGTGCTCGCCATTGCGCTGGGCGTGGCACTGGGTTCGGCCGTGCTGTTCGGGGTGTCGCTGGCGCTGGGCGCGTTCTTTGCCGGCATGATCCTGTCGGAAAGCGAGCTCAGCCATCGGGCGGCGCAGGAAACCCTGCCGCTGCGCGATGCGTTCTCGGTGCTGTTCTTCGTGTCGGTCGGCATGCTGTTCGACCCCTCGATCATCCTCACCGATCCGCTGCCAGTGCTGGCGACGGTGTTCATCATCATCATCGGCAAGTCGCTGGCCGCCTTCGGCATCGTGCTGCTGTTCCGCCGGCCCATGGCCACGGCGCTGACCATTTCGGCCTCGCTGGCGCAGATCGGCGAATTCTCCTTTATCCTGGCCAGCATGGGGGTGGCCCTGGCCATCCTGCCGCCTGAGGGGCAGGACCTCATTCTGGCGGGCGCGCTGATTTCCATCGTGCTCAACCCGCTGGTGTTCTGGGGCGTGGACATGGTGCGGCCGCGCCTCGAGGCGCGCGTGGCACAGCGCAAGGCCGAGCAGATGGAGCGCGATGGCGTGCGCATCGAGCCGGTCGAGCGGGTCGATGCCGCCGAAGGGCCGATCACCAGTGACGCTCCGGGGGAGGCGGCGGTGGATCGCGGTGCGCCCGGCGCCGATGACGATATTCCCGATGCGTCCAACCAGATCGACCACACGGTGCTGGTGGGCTATGGCCAGGTTGGCCGGGTGGTGGCCGATGGGCTCAAGGCCGCCGGATCGCCCGTGGTGGTGATCGAGGATTCCGACCATGACGTTGCCGCGGCCCGGGCCGCGGGGCTTGAGGTGGTGTTCGGCAATGCGGCTAGCGCCGCCGTGCTGCGGCTGGCCAATCTGGAAGCCGCCAAGACGCTGCTGATTGCCATTTCCAATGGGTTTGAGGCCGGCACGGTCTGCGAATCCGGCCGCAAGCTCAATCCGGGCATCCGCATCATCACGCGGGCCTATTCCGAGGAAGAGGATGTGCATCTGCGCGGGCTGGGCGCCGATATCGTCATTCGCGGCGAGCGTGAAATCGGTATCGGCATGCTGGCCTGGCTGCGCGGCGAGCGGTCCGAAGATGGGGTGGCGGACATTATCGAGCCGGGTGCGCCCGAGCCCGAGCCTAAATTGCCGCCGGTCGAGAACCTCTTGGCCAAGGCGGTGGCGACGCCGGCCGCAGCGATCGTCGTGACTGAGCCGGCGCCGGTCGCGGTGATCGAAGCGCCATTGGTGGACGTGCCGGCAGAGCCGGAAACGCCTGAGGCTGCGGAAGCGGAAGAGACGGTGCCGGTGGCCGACGTCATCATCCTGCCGCCGCCGTCACCGGCTATTGAGGAAGCCGCTATTGAGGAAGAGCTTGCCGAGGAACCGGAGGATAGTGTTCCCGAGCCTGACATGAATGTGGCGACACCGGCAGTCGGCGAGGCGCCCGCTGCCATTGACGAGATCGCGCCGCCGGTGGTGATCGATGTCACGCCGGTGGTTGTGCCGCGGACCGAGGCAGCGGCGGACGAGGCGGATGGTGAAGGCGGCGAAGCTGCCGGAGAGAATGTGACGCCTTCGGGCTCGGTTGAGGCGGCGCCGTCTGCCGAGCCCGAAGGCGAGATTCCGAGCAGCCAAGAGCCTGCCAATGCTGTCGAAGCGGAAGGCGAAAGCGTGCCAGAGCCGATGGCCGATGCAGATGGGGCTGATGGCGAAGAAGGGGAGGCGGAAAAGCCGGGTGCCGTGCCTCCCGTGACCCCTGAGCCCAAAGGATAGGCGGGCCTTGGCTTTGATGGTGCACAGAGGTCTGGAACGGCAGGGAGCCATGGCGGCGTGCGGGGAGCGGTGCGGGCGATGATTTCGCAGAAGGCCAAATATGCCCTGCGGGCATTGGTGTCGCTGGCCCGGGCCGGGCGGGGCGAAACCATGATGATCGGGGAAATCTCCAAGGCCCAGGCGATCCCCAAGAAGTTTCTCGAGCAGATTTTGCTGGAGCTCAAGCGGGCCGGCTATGTCGCGAGCCGCCGTGGGCGGACCGGGGGCTATGAACTGCTCAAGGCGCCCGAGGAGATCAAGTTCGGCGAAGTGCTGCGGCTGATCGACGGGCCGATCGCCCCGCTCCCCTGCCTCTCCAAGATCGCCTATCGCAAATGCGAGGATTGCCGGGACGAGGCGTCGTGCGAAATCCGCCATGTGTTCGAGCGGGTGACGCTGGCGACGCGGGCCGTGCTGGATCAGACGACGCTGGCGGATTCATTGCGGCTGGAAGATTTGCCGGTTTAGAGGGCCAATTGCCCTATTCTCCCCACCGCCCCACCCACCGTCGCCTCCCTCGGGCTTGACCCGAGGGTCTTTCTCAACTCGGCAGAAGCGGCGGGTGGCCCTCGGGTCGAGCCCGAGGGAGACGCGGTGGTTGTTGGGTGATGGTGGTCTACGACAACGTCGCCGCCTTCCTACCCGAACACCACGGTCTTCTTGCCATTGAGCATGACCCGGTTTTCCAGGTGCAGCTTGACGGCGCGGGCGAGGACGCGGCTTTCGATGTCGCGGCCGGCGGCGACCAGGTCGTCCGGGCTCATGGCGTGGGTGACGCGGGCGGTTTCCTGCTCGATGATCGGGCCTTCGTCGAGATCGGGGGTGACGTAATGGGCGGTGGCGCCGATGATCTTGACGCCGCGCTCATGGGCCTGGTGATAGGGCTTGGCGCCCTTGAAGCTGGGCAGGAAGGAGTGGTGGATATTGATCACCTGGCCGAAGAGGCGGGTGGAGAGATTATCCGACAGCACCTGCATGTAGCGGGCCAGCACAACGAGGTCGGCGCCCGATTGCTTGACGATGGCCAGCACCTGCTCTTCCTGGGCCGCCTTGGTGGCGGCGGTGACGGGCAGCAGGTGGAAGGGGATGTTTTCCGCCTCGGCGAGCTTTTGCGTCGCATCGTGGTTGGAGATGATGGCGGCGACTTCGGCATCGAGCCAGCCGACCTGGATCTGATAGAGCAGGTGGCGCAGGGTATGGTCGAACTTACTGACCATGATGACGATGCGCTTCTTGCGCGCTTCGTCGGCCAGGGCGGTCTTCATGGAGAAGCGTTCGATGGCCGGCTTGAGGGCGCGCTCGATGGTGTCGCGGCCGATGCCTTGGGGGGCGGTGAAGGCCAGACGCATGAAGAAGCGGTCGGTTTCGCGATCCCAGAACTGATTGGATTCGGCGATATTGGCGTTGAGTGCGGCCAGTTCCGTGGTCACGGCGGCGACGATGCCGGGGCGGTCGGCGCAGGAAAGGGTCAGGACGAAATTGGCCGTGGTCATGCTAGCCTCGAATTTTTCTCGCCTGCGGTATCAATGGCTTGAGCGGCCCCGTCAAGCTGGCAATGGGCAGCGGGCAATAAAAAGGGCCGCCCACGACGGGACGGCCCTTCCTGAGTTTATAGGCCTCAAGTGCCTTGAAGGAGCGTGCTAGCGGAGGGCTGCCTCCATGGCCAGCACTGAAAATCCAAGACCTGCTTCGAGAACCTTAATCTCAATTGACACTGGATCACCTCCTTCACGTTGGTTGAACATGACACCAGAATGACAGATTTTTCCGATCTGTCCAGCCTTGCGGTCCGGCCCAGGGATTGGTGTGTCAGGCGCGCGCCTTTTTCGGGCGCGAGCGCAATTGGATGATGGTGGCCGCCAGAACGCCCAGCGCCACGATGCCGATGATGATGGTGGCGAGCGCATTGACGTCGGGGGAAACGCCCAGCCGGACCTTGGAGAAGATCACCATGGGCAGGGTGGACGAGCCCGGGCCCGAGACGAAGCTGGCAATGACCAGATCGTCGAGCGAGAGGGTAAAGCCCAGGAGCCACCCCGAGACCAGCGCCGGAGCGATAATGGGCAGGGTGATGTCGAAAAAGGTGCGCAGCGGCGAGGCGCCCAGATCCATGGCCGCTTCTTCCAGGCTCCGGTCGAAATCGGAGAGGCGCGACTGCACCACGACGCAGACATAGGCCATGCAGAAGGTGGAATGGGCGATGACGATGGTCAGCGTACCGCGGCCGCGTGGCCAGCCCAACAGGCTTTCCATGGCGACGAACAGCAGCAGCAGGGACAGGCCGGTGATCACGTCGGGCATGACCAGGGGGGCCGAGACCATGCCGGAAAACAGCGTGCGGCCCTTGAAGCGCCGGAAGCGCACCAGGGCGACGGCGGCGAGTGTTCCCAGCACCAGGGCGATGGTGGCGCTGAGCGCGGCGATCTGCAGGCTCAGCCAGGCGGCGCCCAGCATCTGGGGATCGTTGAAGAGCTCGCCATACCATTTGGTGGAGAAACCCGACCAGACGGTGACCAGCCGGCTCTCGTTGAACGAGAAGATGACCAGCGAGATGATGGGCGCATAGAGGAAGGAAAAGCCGAGCGCTGCGGCGATGGGGAGGAACCAGCCACGACGCATGTTACTTCTCCACCACAGCGCTCTGGGCGCGTTGCAAGAGCATGATGGGGACCACGACGACCACCAGCATGGCGATGGCCACGGCGGCGGCGCGGGGCCAATTGGCGGCGGTGAAGAACTCGTCCCAGAGGACACGGCCGATCATCAAGGTATCAGGGCCACCGAGCAGCGAGGGAATGACGAATTCGCCGATGGCGGGAATAAAGACCAGCATGGAGCCGGCGATGATGCCCGGCAGCGAGAGGGGCAGGGTGATCGAGAGGAAGGTGCGGACCGGGCGGGCGCCCAGATCGGCCGAGGCTTCCAGCAGCGAGGAATCGAGTTTTACCAGCGTGGTATAGAGCGGCAGGATCATGAAGGGCAGGTAGGTGTAGACGATGCCGACATAGACGGCGAAATCGGTCTGCATCATCACCAGCGGTTCGATACCGAACAGGCCCAGGAACTGGTTGATGACGCCATTGCCGCGCATGAAGCCGATCAGTGCATAGACGCGCAGCAGGAGCGAAGTGAAGAAGGGCAGCACCACCAGCATGAGCAGGATATTGCGCCATTGGTCGGGGGCACGGGCGATGGCATAGGCCATGGGATAGCCGACCAGAAGGGTGATCACCGTCGCGATGAAGGCGATGCGGATCGAGGAGAGATAGGCCGCGACATAGAGATTGTCGCTGAAGAGGCGGATATAGTTGGAAAGGTGCAGGGTGAGCTGCACCGTGCCTTCCTCGGTGGAGAGGAGAGCCGAATAGGGCGGGCGGCCGAACTGCTTGGTGGCGAGCGAAATGCCGAAGACCACGAAGAGCGGAATGAGGAAGAAGACCAGCATCCAGACGACCGGGGCGACCAGCACCAGAAAGCGCCCCGAAATGCCGACCTTGGCCAGGCCGCGCTCGACAGCGTTCCAGGGGCGGAGGCGGCGCGGCGGGGGAATGGTGGGTTCGTGGCTGGTGGTCATGGGGCGGCTCCCACAAATTCGCGAACGCGGGTGAGGGCGGCGGGGCTCATACCGTCAGCACCGAGCCGGAGCTGTCGCCCCAGGTGACATAGACCTGCTCGTCCCAGGTGATGGCGTCGGGATTGCCGCGCACGCTATTGGTCTGGCTGACGCGGATGCGTTTGCCGCTGTCGAGCACGAGCTGGTAGACGCTCATATCGCCCAGATAGCCGATATCCTCGACCATGCCGCGGGTGACATTGGCCTCGAAGGGCGTTTCGGGCTTGTCGCGGCTGAGATGCATTTTCTCCGGGCGGATGGCCCACCACAGAATCTGGTCGGGGGCGCAATCGACGCCGTGGCCGACAAAGATATCGCAGCCCAATTCGGCCGAGCGGATGCGGACGTGATCGGGCTCGTCTTCGATGACGACGCCCTCGGCCATGTTGACCGATCCGATAAAGCCGGCAACGAAGCGCGAATTGGGGAACTCGTAGATATCGGTGGGCTCGCCGATCATGGCGATCTCGCCCTGGTTCATCACCCCGATCCGGGTGGCCAGGGTCATGGCCTCTTCCTGGTCGTGGGTCACCACGATGAAGGTGACGCCCAGCGATTCCTGAATCTTGACCAGTTCGAACTGGGTTTCCTCGCGCAGCTTCTTGTCGAGCGCGCCGAGCGGTTCATCGAGCAGCAGCAGCTTGGGGCGCTTGGCCAGGGCCCGGGCCAGGGCGACGCGCTGGCGCTGACCGCCGGAAAGCTGGTGCGGCTTGCGCTTGCCGTAATCCTGGAGCTTGACCAGGCTCAGCAGCTCGGCCACGCGGTCCGATATCTCGCCTTTGGGCAGGTGGTCGCGCTTGAGGCCATAGGCGATATTCTGTTCGACATTCATATGCGGGAAGAGCGCATAGGACTGGAACATCATGTTGACGGGGCGATTATAGGGGGCGGCATGGGTCATGTCCTGCCCGTCGATCTCGATCGTGCCGCTGGTGGGCGTTTCGAAGCCGGCCAGCATGCGCAGCAGGGTCGATTTGCCCGAGCCAGAGCCGCCCAGAAGGCAGAACAGTTCGGATTTGTAGATATCGAGCGACACATCGCTGACGGCAAAGACGTCACCGAATTTCTTGGTGACGTTCTTGATGCGCACAAAGGGTTTTGCCGCCGGATCGCGCCAGGGGCGGGTGTCGATGGCGAGCTGGGGCTTCTTTGCCATAAGCGGACTCTTGAAAAGCTGAAGGGGCGGCGATGTCTGTCGTCGCGCCGCCCCTTGAATCTGGTGTTACTGGCCGGTTTTGATGCGGGTCCAGGTGCGGGTCAAGATCTCTTCGAATTCGGGGTTATGCGCCTTCATCACGAATGCCTTGGCGATGGTCTCGGCGGGCGGATAGATGCCCGGGTTGGACTTGACGTCCTCGTCCACGAATTCGAGCGCGGGCAGGTTGGGATTGGCGTAGAACACGTAATTGGTGATCGCGGCCACAACCTGGGGCTCGAGGATGTAGTTGATGAATTTGTGGGCGTTGTCCGGATGGGGAGCGTCGATCGGGATGGCCAGGAAGTCAAACAGGGTCGCGGCGCCTTCCTTGGGGATCAGATAGGTGATCTCGTTGCCCTGGTCGGCCTGAGCGGCGGCGTCGGCAGCGATGAAGATGTCGCCGGAATAGCCCAAAGCCAGGCAGATTTCGCCGTTGCCCAGGTCATCGATATACTGGGACGAGTGGAAGTAGCGGATATAGGGCTTGACGCTGTTGAGCAGCGCTTCGGCCTTGGCCAGGTCTTCCTCGCTCTCCGAATTGGGATCGAGCCCGAGATAGTGCAGAGCAATGCCCACGACTTCGGAAGGGCTGTCGAGCACGGCGACGCCGCAGGAGGCGAGCTTTTCGACCACTTCAGGCTTGAACAGCAGGTCCCAGCTTTCAAGGTCCGCATCGGCGCCGAGCGCGGCGGTGACCTTGGCGTTGTTATAGCCCAGGCCGATCGTATTGATCATATAGGGCACGGCATGGGCATTGTCCGGATCCTGGCTGGCGGCGGTCGCCATCACGGCCGGGTCGAGATTGCCCAGATTGGGGAGCTTGGACTTGTCAAGCTCAAGGATCAGGCCGGCCTTGATCTGGCGCTCGAGGAAGTTGCCCGAGGGGACGACGATGTCATAGCCCGAATTGCCGGCCAGCAGCTTGGCATCGACGATCTCGTTATTGTCGTAGACGTCGTAATTCACCTTGATGCCGGTTTCGGCTTCGAAATTGGCAATGGTGTCTTCGGCGATATAGTCGGACCAGTTGTAGACGTTGAGAACGGCTTCTTCCTGGGCCATGGCCGGGGAAGCGACCATGAGTGCTCCCAAGGCAAGTGCGAGCGACTTGTTCATCTGCGTTGAGCTCCTGTATTTTGGTCTGTTTTGATTTTGCCGGGCCTTGGCACGGCAATCTGCTTGTCACGCCGGATGGCGCTGGCCGGCGACCAAAAGGGCCGCGCGGCGGATCACCTGAGCCGGCTCATCTGGGAGACCCCGGCACGCAAACGGAACATGGAACGGGCCGTACGCGGAAAGAGCGCCCGGAAGCGCTGATGGACTTCGCTCTGCTGTGCCCGGAGCCGGGCGCGTATCGATCGGCGCCAGGCGCGCAATCAACAATGAGAGTCTGCAGCGAAGTGCCCTTTCCCGCTGGATTTATGAGGGGCAACCTAGAGCCAAAAGCGGGGGCCGACAAGCGGTTTTGGGCCCGCTTTCCGCGTTGTTTTGCCGGGGGTTGACGCCCCGGTGTCCGGCAGCGCACAACCCGGGCCAGCAGGCGCCCCCACGTGGCGCAAATCAAGACATTGTGGAGGCCGCTCATGAGCGCCAAGGCTTATCTTTCCATCGGGTCCGAGGTCAAAGCTGCGCTCAAGGCGGGCAAGGCCGTGGTGGCACTGGAATCGACCATCATCACCCATGGCATGCCCTATCCGCAGAACCTGGACATGGCCAAGAATGTGGAGGCGGTGATCCGCGCGCATGGGGCCGTGCCGGCGACCATTGCCATCATGGACGGGCGGTTCTGCGTGGGCGTTTCGGGCGAAGACCTGGAGCGGTTGGCGCTCGAGGGCGGCAAGGCGGCCAAGGCCAGCCGGCGCGATGTGTCGTCGCTGCTGGTCAAGGGGGCGATTGCCGGCACGACCGTCGCGACGACCATGCAGATCGCCGCGTTGGCGGGCATCCATGTGTTTGCCACGGGCGGTATTGGCGGAGTGCATCGCGGCGCCGAGGATACGTTCGACATTTCGGCGGACCTTGAGGAATTGAGCCGTACGCCGGTGGCGGTGGTGTGCGCGGGGGCCAAGTCGATCCTCGATATCGCCAAGACGCTCGAAGTGCTCGAGACCAATGGCGTGCCGGTGATCGGCTATGGCACGGACGATTTCCCCGCCTTCTGGGCGCGCAAGAGCGGGCAGAAGGTGGACCACCGCTTCGACAATGTGGGCGATATTGCCCGGGTGGTGGGCATGCAGGCGGATCTGGGCATGGGGGGCGTGTTGATCGCCAATCCGATCCCCGAAGCCGATGAGCTGGATGCGGCCGCCATCGAGGCGCGGATTGCCGAGGCGATCCGGGCAGCCGAGGCCGAGGGCGTGAGCCGGAAGGAGCTGACGCCCTTCCTGCTCAAGCGCATTTTCGAGCTGACCGAGGGCAAGTCGCTGGTGGCCAACATCGCGCTGGTGGAGAACAATGCCAAGGTGGCGGCGCAGATCGCGGTGGCGCTGGCGGCGCGCGACGTGCCGCAGCCGGGCGTGCGCCGCGCATGAGCGCAAAGGTCCTCGTCGTCGGGGATGTGATGACCGATATCATCGTGATGCCCGAAGGGCCGATCGTCAGGGGATCGGATCGGCGGGCGCAGGTGCGGCAACGGCCCGGCGGGTCCGGGGCCAACCAGGCGGTGTGGCTGGGCGCCATGGGCGCCGATGTGGTGTTCGCCGCCCGAGTGGGGGCCGAGGACAAGGACCGCTACGAGGACTATTTCCGCCAGCGGGGCGTCAAGCCGGCGCTGACCGGGGATGCGGTTTTGCCTTCGGGCGTGCTGGTGACCATGGTCGATCCGGATGGCGAGCGCAGCTTTTTGACCGATCGCGGCGCCAATCTCAACCTCACGGGCGCCGACCTGCCAGGCGCGCTGCTCGACGGGGTGGGGATGGTCATGATCTCCGGCTATAGCTTTTTTGCCGATGCGCCGCGCGAGGCGGTGCGGGCGCTGGTGGCGGAAGCCAAGAGGCGGGGCATTGCGGTGGCGATCGATCCGGCCTCCGAGGGGTTTCTGGCCGAGGTGGGCGCCGATCAATTCATCGACTGGACGGCGGGGGCCGATTGGCTTTTTGCCAATGAGGACGAGGCCCGGGCGCTGTGCGGCGCCGCCGACGCCGAGGCCTGCGTCATGGCGCTGGGGGCTCATTATGGCCAGGTTGTCCTCAAGCGGGGGCGGCATGGGGCGGCATTGGGCGGGCGGAACGGGATCGAGCTGACCCTGCCGGCGCCGGCGGTGGACGTGGTGGATTCGACTGGCGCGGGAGATGCCTTTGCCGCCGGGTTCGTTGCGGCATTGCTGGCGGGCGAGGACAAGGCCGGCGCGATGGGCAAGGCCATTGCTGCGGGGGCCCGCGCCGTGCAATCGATCGGCGGGCAACCGGGGTAAAACAAGTTACGCTGCCGCCTTGTTTGGGTCGCAATCGCCATGGCAAAACAGTGCCGTAGTGCGCCGCAGACCATGATGGGACCAGCGGCTCGAGGGATGAGTTGAGGAGCGAATTTTTCATGAAGCGGTTTCTGATCGGCACCAGCCTTGCCGGCATGCTGCTGGCCGCCACCCCGGCGCTGGCCGATGGCAAGGTTTATGTGCAGCTGCCCGACCTGTCGGATTTCTCCGGCCAGGAAGCGGAGGAGTTCCTGCATCAATTGGTGCTGGCCAATGTGGTGTCGTCCAATTGCGCCGGCTTTGAGGTGAGTGAGGCGGAATGGTCGTTGCTGACCGATTCCGCCGATATCGTGGGCAAGGGCATTCTTGGGCTCGATAGCGCCAAGTTCGATGACGAATATTATGGTCCGGCCTTTGCTGCGCTCGATGAGGCGGGCACTTGCGAAGTGGAAGGGCCCCAGGTCGAGCCGGTGCTCGAATTTCTGGTCGATCAGGGTGGTTCGCGCGACCCCCTGCCGGATCAGGAAGCCGCCTATATCGAGTGGCGGGCGCTGCAGGACTATTGGGATGCCGGCGGCAAGGGCATGCCGGATGAAGCCGCTCCGGCGGGCAAGTCCAAGACCAAATGAGCTTTATCGCGCCCATTCTCGTCGTGCTGGTGGCGCTGATCCACATCTACATTCTCGTGTTGGAAATGTTTTTGTGGACCAGCGCGCAGGGCCGCAAGGCCTTTGGCACCACCGAAGAGTTTGCGGAGCAGACCAAGGTGCTCGCGGCCAATCAGGGGCTTTATAATGGGTTCCTGGCCGCGGGGCTGATCTGGGGGCTGTTGCAGCCCGAGCCGGGCTTTGGCTGGCAGATCCAGCTGTTTTTCCTCGCCTGTGTGGCGGTGGCGGGGCTCTATGGCGCGGCGAGCGTGGGGCCCAAGATTTTGCTGGTGCAGACCGTGCCGGCGGTGCTGGCGATCTTGGCGGTGATCTTTCTCTAGGAACGCGTGGTGTTCGGGTTCTTGCGCCCGCTCCCCCTTGAGGGGGCGCTCTAACTTCGTTTCCTGACGCTTTTGGCTTTAGATGCCTTGCGCGTCCTGCTGCGCTCGGGCAGACTTTCTTGTAAAGTTGTCAGGGAGTTGTCAGATGCTGGCGGGATATGATGCCCGTGCCTTGATTGGCGCGGCGGGAGAAATTTTTGCAAAGGCGGGGCTGGAGCCGGACAAGGCGGCGGTGGTGGCCGAATTGCTGGTGGAAGCGGATTTGATGGGACATACGACCCATGGCCTGTCGCTGGCGCCGTGGTATCTGGACACGATCGAGCAGGGGGTGATGACCAAGGCGGGGGAGCCCAAGGTCATTTCCGACCGAGGAGCCTGTGTCGCCTGGGATGGGATGCGGCTGCCGGGCATCTGGCTCACGGCCAAGGCGCTGGATCTGGCCATCGAGCGGGCGCCCACCTATGGCACGGTGACGGTGGCGATCGGTAATAGCCATCATATCGGGGCGCTGGCGGCCTATCTGCCGCGGGCGACCGAGAAGGGGTTCATGGTGCTGCTGGGCTCGTCGAGCCCGTCGGGCGCCAGCGTGGCGCCGTTTGGTGGGACCAAGGGGGTCTATACACCCGATCCGCTAGCGGCGGGGATACCCACCAGTGGCGATCCGATCCTGATCGATATCAGCGCGTCGATCACCACCAATAATATGACCAGCCGCCTGCAGGCCGAAGGCAAGCAATTTCCCCATGCCTGGCTGATGGAGGCCGATGGCACGCCCACGACCGACCCCAATGCGATCAATCGCGGCGGCACGCTGCTGCCGACCGGCGGGCTCGACCACGGGCAAAAGGGCTATGGCATGGCGCTGCTGGTCGAGGCGCTGACGCAGGGGCTGGCGGGGATTGGCCGGGCCGATGGGTTGACGGGGATCAATGCCTCGGTGTTTTTGCAAGTGATCGATCCGACCGCCTTTGGCGGGCAGGCCGATTTCGTGCGCCAGACCGATTGGCTGGTTGAAGCCTGTCGCACCAATCCGCCCCGGCCGGGGGTGGAACGGGTGCGCGTGCCGGGTGATCAGGCGGCGGCGCGCAAGCGCAAGGCGCTGGCCGAAGGGGTCGTGCTGCATCAGGGAATCATCGACAAATTGCGGCCCTGGGCCGACAAGTTCGGTGTTGTTTTGCCTCAAGCTCTTTAGACTGGATTTTTGATGTCTTCCAACTTGACTGCTCTGCTTCTTGATAGCCGCCGTACGGGCAAGCCCGCCGACCCGCTGGATCCGGCGCTGGTGCCGACCACGGCCGAGGCGGCTTATGCCATTCAGAATGAAACTGTCGCGGCGCTGGGGCCGGTGGGGGCGTGGAAAGTGACGCCGATGCCGGCGGAGGGGCCGCTCTTTGCTTCGCCGATCTTGAAGGCGGGTGTCTATCAGGATGGGGCGACGCTCAAGGCGGCTGATTTGCCGGGGATTGCCATTGAGGTCGAGGTGGCGGTGACGATTGGTCAGGACCTGCCGGGCAAGCCGGGTGGCTATGCGCCGGACGATATCAAACCGGCTTTGGCGAGCATTCATATTGCCATTGAAGTGCTGGCGACGCGCTACAAGGACCGCAAGGCGGTGCCGCAATTGGCGGGGATTGCCGATTTGCAGAGCAGTGGTGCGGTGATTGTGGGGCCGGCGGTTTCAGCGGCGGACTTGCCCGAATTTGGGCAGCAGGCCATGGCGCTGGCCTATGACGGGGTCGAGATCAAGACCACGCCGGGCAATGCCAGCACGGAGAATGTGTTGGCCTCGCTGGCTTGGCTGGCCAATCATGCGGCGGCGCGCGGTCTGCCGCTGACGGCGGGGACTGTGGTGATCACGGGCGCGCGGATTGGGCCCGCCGATGTGTCGCCATCCAAGGTATCGGCCGAGGCGCCCGGCCTCGGCAGCGTGTCGTTTAACTTGGTTTGACGAAGTAGCGCGGCTCGACCGCTTCACCGCGCAGGAAATGCAAGACATTCTGTGCGGTGAGGGTCGAGACGGCGCGCTTGGCGTCTTCGGTCACGCCCGCCACATGCGGGGTGAGAATGACGTTGTCCAAGTTCCAGAGCGGGCTGCGCTGCGGTGGTTCTTCGGCAAAGCTGTCGAGGCCTGCCCCAGCGATTTTCTTGGCCTGCAGAGCGGCGATCAGGGCCGGTTCGTCGACGACTTCGCCGCGGGCGGTGTTGATGAAGAGGGCGTGGGGCTGCATGAGCGCGATGCGGTTGGTGTCGATCAAGCCACGGGTTGCTGGGGTGAGCGGGGTGTGGAGGCTCACGATATCGCTGGTCGCGAGCAGGCTGTCGAGATCGGTGATGCGGGTCACGTTGTCGAAGGCGCTGTCGGGGGCATAGGGGTCGTAGGCGGAGACGAGGAGGCCGAGCGGCTGGGCCATGCGGGCCAGGATTTGCCCGATCAGGCCAAAGCCGACCAGGCCCAGTTTTTGGCCGCGCAGTTCGCGGCCGGCATAGAGCTTTTTGTCCCAGCGACCGGCGCGGATATGACGGTCCTGGGCGGCGAAATCCTTGGTCAGCGCCAGGATGAGGCCGAGGGCATGTTCGGCCACGGAATGGGCATTGGCGCCGGTGGCCATGATGACCGGGATGTTCCGCGCAGTCGCGGCGGCGATGTCGATATCATTGGTGCCCACGCCATGTTTGGCGATGAGTTTGAGGTTGGGCGCAGCGTCCATCAGTTCGCCATCGAGATGCTCGATCAGGCGGATGATAACAGCGTCGGGATTGTGCTGGGCCAGCAGCGCCAGCAGGTCGGTGCGGCTGGGATAGGCGGGGGTGGCGATTAAGGTGGCGCCTGACGCTTCGAGGATCGCGACCCCTTCAGGCGCAATCTGGGTGCCGAGGGTCGCGATCACGAAGGGCATGGGATCAGGCCGCGTCGAGCTGGGCGAAGACGGCCTGGCGCTGGGCGGCGTCGAGGGCCACGAAAGGCGGACGCACGCGGCACCAGCCTTCGTCCTTGGTGCGATGGGCCACCATGGTCTTGATGGTGGGGATCTGCACATAGGAATTGGAGAGGTTGCGCAGCGAAACGATCTTGGCTTGGGCGGCTTCGACGGCCTCGGCATATTCCGGCTTGTCGAAATTGTCGAACACGGTGCGCAACTGGGCGCCGACCAGATTAGACGTGGCGGTGATGCAACCGGCGCCGCCTTCCTTGAGAAGGGGCAGCATGAAGGGATCGGCACCGGCCAGGATCGACAGGCCGGGGAAGGTCTGGACCAGCATTTTCATGTGATCGAGATCGCCGCTTGAATCCTTGACGCCGACAAACGTGCCGGGGAATTTTTCGAGCAGGGCGGCGATCACAGCGGCCGGGATGGCGACCTGGGCGATGGGCGGAATGTGGTAGAGAATGACCTGCAGGCGATCATCGCCAATGCCGTCAATGATGCGCGAATAGGAGTCGATCAGACCCTGATCGGTGACACCCTTGTAATAGAAGGGGGGCAGCATGACGACGGTGCGCACGCCAGTGGCGAGGGCGTGTTTGGTCAGTTCGATGGTTTCGGGGAAAGAGGGCACGCCGGTGCCGGGCAGCAGCTTTTCGCCGGGGACACTGGCATTGACCACGGCTTCGAGCATGGTCTTGCGCTCGGTCAGCGAGAAGGAATTGGCTTCCCCGGTCGAGCCCAGCATGGCCACGCCATGGCAGCCATCGGCAATCAGCCGCTTGGCGTGGTCAGCGAGTTTGCTGAGATCGGGATTGAGGTTCTCGTCCACGGGCGTTGCCGCAGCACAATAGACGCCCTTGATTGCGCCAGCCATTTTGGTTTCTCCGAAATGCGAGGGATTAGTGCCGTGAGGCGGCGAGCTTGCGGCCATAGGCGATGGCCTCGAGCATATTCTCGTGATTGGCCTTGCCGGTGCCGGCGATATCGAAAGCGGTGCCGTGATCGACCGAGGTGCGATCGATGGGCAGGCCGAGCGAGACATTGACCGTGGTGTCGAAAGCCACGAGCTTCATCGGGATATGGCCCTGATCGTGATATTGGGCGACGACCAGATCGAAGGCGCCATTATAGGCGCGGTGATAGACGGTGTCGGCCGAGATGGGGCCGAAGACCTCAATGCCCTTGGCGCGGGCCAGTTCGACCGCAGGGGCGATGAACTCGACGTCTTCGCTGCCGAACAGGCCGTTTTCGCCGCAATGGGGATTGATGCCGGCCACGGCAATGCGGGGCTTGGCGTAGCCGATACGCTTGAGGTGGTCATTGCCGGCCTCGATGGTGGCGAGGACGCGCTCGGTGGTGGCGCGGCCAATGGCGTCGCGCAGCGAGACGTGGGTGGAAACGTGAATGGCCTTGAGGCGGGGGGAAGCCAGCAGCATGAAGGAGGCGCGCGAGCCGGTCAGCGAGGCCAGCATGCCGGTATGGCCATCATATTTGTGGCCGGCCTTGTTGAGGGCTTCCTTGTTGATCGGGGCGGTGACGAGGCCGGCGGTTTCGCCGGCTTCAGTGAGGCGCACGGCGCGCTCGATATAGCGGAAGGCCGCCTCGCCGCAGCTGGGATCGAGCTGGCCGAACTCGGCCTTGAGGCCGGGCACGTCGACCTCTTCGACCACGACACCATGATTGCCTGCCTGGCCGCGCAGGCCCAGGGTTAGCGTGCTGCCGACCACTTTGCCGGCGCGTTCGAGCACGGCGCGGGAGCCGACCACGACAATCCCCTGGCGTTCGTCGGGTGACAGGGCGGAGAGCGCGGCCATGATGACTTCGGGACCGACACCGGCGGGATCGCCCATGGTGATCGCAACGGGTTTGTCCGACGGGTTACGTGGCGCCATGCTGCCCTCCTTGCTGCGCCGGATGCTTGAACCGGGCTCCGGGCAATGTCAACGTCTAATTACAAGTTTGTCATTGCTGTGGGTGGGGTGGTTCATGTCGGCGTTCTATTTAAGTTATTGATTTTATTGTGTATGCGTCCGATTTCATGCATCACTTGTGCGACGTCACCCTTCAGTTCGATTGACATGTAGACAAATTGCCGTATGGTCCCAGCACGTTTTTGGCGTAAAGTCGGCGGCAGGGAGAGGCAGCTTGAATATGCATGCGGATGTAAAGCCGGTTGTAGCCAGTCATACCCTGCTCGATGTGAAGGACCTCAAGGTCACGGTGCCGGCGCGCGGCGGGGTGGCGACCATTGTTGATGGCGTGTCCTTCCACGTGAACAAGGGCGAGGCCCTGGGCGTGGTGGGGGAATCGGGGTGTGGGAAATCCATCACCGCGATGAGCCTGCTGGGTCTGTTGCCGCCGGGCGGCAAGGTGGCGCAGGGCAGTGCGACATTCGAGGGCGATGACCTGTTCAAGCTGTCCGGCTCCAGGATGCGCAAGGTGCGCGGCGGGCGGATCAGCGTGGTGTTTCAGGACCCTATGACCTCGCTCAACCCGGTAATGCGGGTGGGCGACCAGATTGCCGAGCCGCTGATGGAGCATTTGCGGCTTTCCAAGGCCGATGCCTGGAAGCGGGCCGGTGAATTGCTGCGGCTGGTGGGTATTCCCGGCGGGGAAACGCGGCTGGTCAATTATCCCCATGAGCTCTCGGGCGGGATGCGGCAGCGCGTGATGATCGCCATTGGGCTCGCCTGCGAGCCGCCGCTGGTGATTGCCGATGAGCCGACCACGGCGCTGGATGTGACCATTCAGGCGCAGATTGTCGATCTGGTGAAGGATTTGCGGGCGCGGCTGGGCATGTCGATCATCTGGATCACCCATGACCTGGCGCTGGTGTCGGGATTGGTGGACCGGGTGATGGTGCTCTATTCGGGCAAGATCGTGGAAGAAGCGCCGGTCGACGCGCTTTATGCCAATCCGACCCATCCCTATACTCGGGGGCTTCTGGCCTCGTTGCCGCGGCTCGATGGCGAGGAAAGCCGGCGGCTGCCCTCGATTGCCGGTACGCCGCCTGATCCGCGCCGCCGCCCGGCGGGGTGTCCCTTTGCGCCGCGTTGCGGGCTCAAGGTGAGCCGGTGCGAGAGCGAGATGCCGCCGCTGGAGACGGTATCAGGCGGGGTAAGTGCGCATCGCGCGGCCTGCTGGGTCACGGTGGGTGGTGAGAAGGAGATTGCGGCATGACCACGCTTGATCTCGAAGCGCCGCGCAAGGCCGCGCCAGGGCCCGCCCATGATGACGTGCTGCTGCATGTCGAGGGCCTGTCCAAGCATTACAGCACCCGTGTCGGGGCCTTTGGGCAGACGGCGCAGACGGTTTATGCGCTCGATGATTTCAGCCTCGATGTGATGCGGGGGGAAACGCTGAGCGTGGTGGGGGAATCGGGCTGTGGCAAATCCACGGCCGGGTTCACGCTGCTGCATCTGCATGCGCCGACGGCGGGTAAGGTGATCTATGAAGGCACCGATATTGCCAGGCTGAATGACGAGCAATTGCGGCCGTTCCGGCGGAAATTGCAGGTGGTGTTTCAGGACCCCTATTCGACGCTCAATCCGCGCATGACGGTGGGCGAGGCGCTGGCCGAACCGCTGCTGTTCCACAAGATCGCCACCAAGGCGCAGGTTAAGGACCAGATCGCTCAATTGCTGGCCGATGTGGGCCTGCCTGAGCGCTTTGCCGGCAGCTATCCGCACCAATTGTCGGGCGGCCAGCGGCAGCGCGTGGTGATTGCGCGGGCTTTGGCCTGTAAGCCAGAATTTTTGGTGTGTGACGAGGCGATTTCGGCGCTGGACGTATCGGTGCAGGCGCAGATCATCAATCTGTTCCAGGACCTGCAGGAACGCTATGGGCTGACCTATCTGTTCATCGCCCATGACCTGGCCGTGGTGCGGCATATTTCGGACCGGGTGGTGGTGATGTATCTGGGCCGTCCGGCGGAGCTGGCGCCCAAGGACAAGCTGTTTGCCAATCCGCTGCATCCCTATACGCGCGCGCTGCTCTCGGCGGTGCCCGAGCCTGATCCGGTGGGCGAGCGCAGCCGCAAGCGGCAGGTGTTGATGGGCGATGTGCCCAGCCCGGCCAATCCACCGAGCGGCTGCCGGTTTCATACACGCTGTCCGGTGGCGGTGGAGCGGTGTTCGCGGGAGGTGCCGGAATGGCGCGAAGCGCTGCCTACACAATGGGTAGCCTGCCATCGGGCGCCGGGCGGGCCAGAGCCGCTGGCGGAGGGCCCATGAGCCTAAAGGTCGGCATGATTGCTGACGATCTGACGGGGGCGCTGGATGCCTGTGCGCCGTTTGCCGCGCAAGGGCTGAGAACCATGGTGGTGATCGCGCCTGACGGGCTGGAGCGGGACGATCCGGCGCTGCGGGATGCCGAGGTGATCTGCATCAATACCGCGTCGCGTGAGATTGCGGCCGGGGAGGCGGGGCGCCGGGCGGGAGCAGCCATGGAGGTCCTGGCGGCTCTCGCGCCGAAATTGGTGTTCAAGAAACTCGATTCCCGGCTCAAGGGGCATGTCGCGGTGGAATTGGGGGCGGTGTTGGCGGCCTCGGGCCGTGGGCATGCCGTGCTGGCGCCGGCCATTCCCGATCTGGGCCGTCTTGTACGCAATGGCGCCGTTTGCGGCATGGGCGTGGAAGGGCCGATTGCCGTGGCGCCGCTTTGTGGCGGTCTGCCGGTCAGCGTGCCCGATACCGAAAATGCCGAGGCCATGGCGATTGTGGCTGGCCGGCTTTGGGACGAGGCGGGGCATGTCGTTGCGGCGGGGGCGCGAGGATTGGCCCAGGCGCTGGCGGTGCGGTTTCCGCAGCGTCTGGCGCCGGATGTCACGCGGCCTCTGCCGCACAAATTGCTGATCGCCATCGGCTCGCGTGATCCGATCACGCGGGCGCAGGTCGATCATGTCATGGCTGTTGCGGCGCCCGTTCGCGTGCGGGCGCCCAATGGGCATGTTCCGCAGCTGGCGTTAACGGCGCCGGTGACGCTGGTGACGGCCGAAAGAGGCGAAACGGCCGAGGCTGGCGACGTGGTGGCGGCGCGCTTTGCGGCGGGGTTGGCGGATATGGTGCAGTCCACGCCGCCGGCGGCCATGCTGATCAGCGGCGGGGAGACGGCCTATGCCTTGCTGCGGCAATTGGGTGCCGGAACGATCCTGCTGGGGGGCGAGGCTTTGCCCGGCGTGCCCTTTGGCTGGGCGCAGATCGGAGGCAAAACGGTGCAGATTCTCACCAAATCTGGGGGCTTTGGGCCCAGGGATACGATTTCCTTGCTGACGGGCGTGCCGGCCGAATTAGACTAAAGTCAAGAATCATCCCGGCGAATGGCGTATGAATGGCTATGGCAGTAGTTGACGACAAATCGATGGAAGGCGGAAAGCAGAAGGCCCTGTTTGCCGATCGGGTCTATCATCTGCTGTTCGCCAAGATTGCCAATGGCGATTATTCGCCCGACCAGAAACTGCCTAGCGAGAAAGAACTGGCCGAGCAGTTCGATGTGTCACGGCCCATTGTGCGCGAAGCACTGGAGCGGCTGCGGCGCGAGGATTTGATCTATTCGCGGCAGGGCGCGGGCAGTTTCGTGCGGATCAAGACCGAGCAGCGCGTGCTGGGCTTTCCGCCGGTGGAAACCATTGCCGATATCCAGCGGTGCTACGAATTCCGGCTGACCATCGAGCCCGATGCGGCGCGCTATGCCGCCCAGCGGCGCAATGCGGCGGCGATCGAGCGGATCGGGCAGGTGGTGGACATGCTGGGCGATGCGACGCGCCAGCAGCGGCACCGCGAAGACGCCGATTTCGCGTTTCACCTGGCCATTACCGAGGCTTCGAACAACCATTATTATCAATCGGCCATGCAGGCTTTGCGCACCCATATCAGCGTGGGCATGAAGCTGCATGGATTGGCGCTGATGGGTCCGTCGCCGGGGCTGCAGCGGGTGTTCGAAGAACATTCCAAAATCTATCAGGCCATTCGCGATGGCGATGGCGATACGGCGCGGGACCGGATGCGAGAGCATCTGGAAGGGTCGCGGAACCGGTTGTTCGAAGACCGGATGCTGGATCTTTCGCTTTAGGGTTTGGCACGTTGGGGCCGCGCCCACTGGGCGGCACCAGCAGTGTCAGCCCGCCTTTTTCCGGCTCTGGTTGGACAGTGCGCTTGAGCCCAACACCACCCCTGCCAGAACCAAAAATGTGCCGGTGACGCCGGTTGCCAAGGCCACGAGGCCAATGCCGAAGGGGACGGCGAAGAGGCCCAGGCGGTTGCCCATTTGGCGCATCGACATGGCGGTGCCGCGGGCGCCGCGTGGGGCGAGGAAGAGCAGGATGGCCAGGGTTGCCGTGCCGGCACTGCCCAGGCCAAAGCCGATCAGGGGGAGGCTCAGAAAGCTCAATTGCGGGGGCAGGGGGATGGCCAGAATCACCAGGCCCAGGGCTGCGAGGAGCGTTGCGCCCACGGCGAGCTGGTTGCGGCCGAAGCGGCGCGATAGCATTCCATAGGCGGCGCGGGAGAGGACCGAGGACAGCGAGATCGTGGTCAGCATGATGCCTACTGTGGCAGCCGGGATGCCGCGTTCGAGGCCGAGTACGGGGATATAGGTGATCATCAAATCCTGGGCGGTGGCGCAGAGGCTGCCGGCGATCAGGATGGCGATCATGCCCGGTGTGCGGATGATGTGGCTGATGGGCGGCAAGGCGTGGCCGCCCAGGTTATGTGGCTTGAGGCGCAGGCACAGCACCAGGGCGACGAGGAGGAGGGCGGTGCCGCTGACGGTGCCGACACCATAGAGATGGGTCGCAATGGCGGCGGGATTATCGCTGCCGGTAGTGCCGATGACGAGCGGAGCCAGGGCATCGCCGAGTGAGGTGGCGAGCAGGTAATTGCCCAGAATGGCGTCGCGATGGGGGCGGGTGGAGACCAGCGGTACCACCATTTGCAGGCCCGAATAATGAAGGGTCTGGCCGACGCCGAGAATGGCAATGCCGATAAGGAGCGTGGCCAGCGATGGCGGGGCCAGCCAGAGGATCAGCACGGCAAAAAGGATGATGGCGGCGCCGGTGATTGTAGCGGGCTTGACGCCGTAGCGGTCGGTGATGCGGCCGAACCAGACGACGAGGAACAGCGGCAGGATGGCGAAGGCGGCGGCGAGGACACCGGCCAGGTTGGGATCGAGGCCGAGGGCGAGCGCCTTATAGGTGGTGGCGACGCGGGTGAGCGGCACGGTGAACTGGATCAGGAAGGCAGCCGCCAGCATGAGGGCCAGCGGGGTCTTGATCAGCATGCGGCGGGGCATTTTTTGTCACCTACGCGGCAACCCGCGAGATTGGGGCTAGTCCCCCTCCGCAACCCTCCCCGCGAGGGGGAGGGTGCAGATCGGGGCTCTCCGTCCTAAGCGGCCGAAACCCAGGAGCGGGGGAAGCGAACGAATTTGATGGCGCGGCGGTAGAAGGTGTAGGCGACCCCGATGCGGCCGTCCTCGAGCTCGGTCACGGTGGGGTAGGAGAGTTCGCGATTGCGATGTTCCTTGCCCGAGGTGTCATTGCTCAGCGCCGAACCCGAGCTCACTTCGATATTGCGGCGGATCGGCCAGGTCTTGCCGCCATCGCTGGAGAGAGCAATGGTCATGGGCGAGCGGGGGGTGCCCCAGACGGCGCGGCGCAGGTTCTGCGTTTCGGCTGTCTTTTCGCCTACGGGCGCCTTGCCGTCATCGATGCCGTCGTAAAGGCCCTCGCGGCGATCGGTGGAATCCTTGGCGCTGATCTCGTTATAGACCAAAGCCAGGGTGCCATCGGAAAGGGCGCGGGCCTGGATCGAGGAATTGTTGTTGGGCAGGTCGGTCGGCTCCGGCTTGCTCCAGCTGCGGCCATTGTCGGTTGAATGGCTGGCATAGATCGCATCGGCATAACGGCTGCGATAGAAGGCCACGAGGCTCCCGTTCTTAAGATCGACGATGTTCATATGTACCGCGCCCACGCTTTCGGGCACGGCATATTCCGTCCAGCTCTCGCCCTGATCGGTCGAAATCTTGACGCCGCTGGTATCGTTATGGCCGTGCCATTTTTCGCCCGGCACCGGATTGCAGTGGAAGACGGGCAGGAGCCAATTGCCATTGGCCAGCACGATGATGGGATTGCGGATGAAAAGGCCGGTTTCGTCGAACGGGGATTGGATGGGACCCCAGCTTTTGCCGCCATCCTTGGAGATGCGGCGGCGCACGATGGATGTGTCCTGGTTGCCGAAATCCTGGGAGGTGTAGAGCACCCAGAGATCGCCATTGGGGGCTTCGAACAGCACCGGGTTCTGTTCGCTGCGGGCGGGGTCGTCGGAGAGCTTTTCCTCAGCCGTCCATTGATCGGAGCCCTTGGGCAGGCGGGAGAAATAGATCGAGACGTCGGGCTTACCTTCCTCGGTCCCGGCGAACCAGACGCAGCCCAGATCGCCATTGCGCAATTGCAGCAGGAAGGAGGCATGGGTCTGCTGCACATGGGAGGGGAGGAACCCTTCCTGCCGGATGGCATCGCCGGCAACAGGGTGCAGTGCCCCATCGGTGGTGAGCGTGACGGTCTCGGACATGTCTCTTCCCTTCATGATCCTTTGGAGTTGGGCGGCAAACTGGCCCAGTTAAGACGAGTTGTAAAGTAGTTATTTCGGCGTATCGGGATTGTCAGAATTCGTTTAACATACGGATATTACGATATAAAATGCCGCAAAACGGCTGCTCGCACCCAATGGCACCGAGAGATTTTTTGTCTCAGTTGACATGTTGTCAATTTGTGACATGATCCGGCCAGCTGATAACAAGCGATGCCAGGGAGGGTATCTATGTCCGGTGAGAAGCTACCGCGTAGCGGAATGAATCGTCGTGCCGTGCTGAAGGGTGGCGCGGGCCTGGTGGCTGGCGTCAGCATTGCCAGTCTCTTGTCCAGCCCGGCCTTTGCGCAGGAGCAGGTGCTGAAAATCGCCAATGGCGGTTTTGACATGGACTGGTCGCCGCTGCGCGGCGGTGGGCGGTGCCTGCGCTGGCAATCGTTCTGGTGGGCGACGCCGATGTATTTCGACTCCGAAGGCCAGCTGCACCCCTATGTGGTGACCAGCTGGGAGCCCAATGCGGATATGTCGGTCTGGACCTTCAAGATCGATCCGGCCGCGACCTTCTCGGATGGCTCCAAGATCACTGCCACCGATCTCAAGGGGAGCTGGGAACTGGCGGCCATGCCGTCCAGCCGGCATGTGCGCATCAATCAGGTGCTGGCCGGCGTCGTCGGCTATGACGAGGTTACCGGCGGCACGGCCAAAGAAATGCCGGGCATTGTCGCGCAGGATGACGAGACGCTGGTGGTGACGCTCAAGGCTGCCGACCCGATCTTTTTCATGCGTATCGCCAATGAACTGGTGCCGGTGCTGAAGCCCTCTGAAGCGCGCGACGACAATGGCGAGGAAGTGCTGGAATGGTTCGCGCCCGATCTGGGCGGGGTGACTTCGGGCCCGTTCAAGCTGGTCGAGATGAACCTCGATGACGGGTTCCTGGCCTTCGAGCCCAATGAGAATTTCTTCGGCAAGGCGCCCAAGCTGACCCGTGTGGAAATCCGTTCGGTGGAAGACCCGGTGACGGCCACAACCCTGCTGCGCCAAGGCGAGTTCCAGGCGCATACCGAATTGGTGACCTCGACTGTCATCGACGATCTGGGCACCGAATTTTCGTCCGGGCCCTCGATCCCGACCGGCCAGCATTTCTGGTTCAACGTCAATTCCGAGCCGTTCAACGACCCCAATGTGCGCCAGGCCTTCATCATGGCGGTGGACCGCAATGGCATGATGCAGGCGTCGTTCCCCAATGGTCCGCACAAGCAGGCCGAACAGCTGCTGGTGGCGGTGCCGGGTGTCGATCCCGATTTCGAGCCCTATCCCTATGATCCGGCCAAGGCCAAGGAATTGCTGGCAGCGTCCAGCTATGGCGGGGCCGAGCGGTTGCCGCGCCTGGTGATGGTGGGCATCGGCTCGCCCGCCCAGAAGGCGGCGGCGCAGTTCATTGTCGAGCAGTGGCGGCAGAATCTGGGCGTTTCGGCAGTGGAATTGCTGGAACGGCAGGACAATTTCGCTCCGGCCGACGTGCATGTGTTCCGCGACGATATCGGTACCCGCGTGCCGGATGCCGTGGCGTTCCTGGCCGGCGGCATCAAGACCGGCGGCGGCATCGCGGCGGGCAAGATGAATGGCTATTCCAACCCCGAAATCGACAAGCTGCTCGACGAGGCGGCGCTGCTGCCGGTCGACGATCCGCAGCGCGACGAGAAGGCGCGGGCCGCCCAGAAGCTGTTCCGCGACGATTGGGGGTATCTGCCCTGGTATTACGAAACCATGTCGCGCTGGGCGCTGCCCAGCGTCACCAATATGGAAAAGAACCTCGATTGGCAGGTCGTCAATCCGTGGGATGTGACCATCGTCTGACCTGATCTGACCTAAGCGATCCTGGCCGCGGGGCGTTTCCCGTTCCGCGGCCGAACCTCATGAGGCCGGCCATGCTCGTTTATATTCTGCGGCGCCTGCTGCTCTGGATCCCCGCCGTTTTCTTGGTGCTGCTGGGCGTTTATGCACTCGCCTTCTTCGGCGCTGGCGATCCGATCAAGCTGATCTTCCTTCGCCAGCCGGGCGACGTGGCGTTCGACCCCGCCCGCATCGAGGCGATCCGCGAGCAGGCCGGGCTCAACCAGCCCTTCCTCGTGCAGTTCTGGAACTATATCTGGAACGTGCTGCACGGCAATTTCGGCAATTCGCTGCTGTCGGGCCGCTCGGTCTGGCGCTCGATTTCGGCCGCGGCGCCGGTTTCGCTGCAGATCGGGCTTCTGGCCATTGCCATTACCGCCATTGTCGCTATTCCGCTCGGTGTGCTGGCGGCGTTGCGGCAGAACACCACGACCGACTATGTCATCCTGGGCGCGGCGCTGTTCTTCTGGGCCATTCCGGCCTATGTGGCGGGCCCGCTGTTGATGGTGCTGCTGCTCCTGCTCTTTCCGCAGGCTAATATTTCCTATGGCTGGGGCGGGCTTTTCGATGCGCGCATCATCCTGCCGCTGGTGGTCATTTCCTTCCAGCCCATCGCTCTTATCGTCCGCCAGACCCGTGCCGCTGTCATCGATGTGCTGAGCGAGGATTTCGTGCGCACCGCCCGGGCCAAGGGGCTGCCGGCGCATAAGATCATCTTCCGCCATATCCTGCGTCCGGTGCTGACGCCGGTGGTCACCCAATTGGGCCTGATCATGATCACGCTGATCAATGGCGCGGTCTTCGTCGAACTGGTGTTCGGCCTGCCGGGGCTGGGACGGCTGACCATCCAGTCGCTGCTCAATTCGGATTACCCCATCATCCTCGCCGTTACCCTGATCGCCTCGATCCTGGTGATGCTGTCCAATCTGCTCGTCGATCTGGCCTATCCGCTGCTTGATCCACGCGCCGCCGCCAAGAGGTCGTGATGAGCACCGAACCGCTTTCCGCAGCTGCCCATACTGCCGCTGTGCCGGCCGAAGAGCAGGCGAGCCTCTGGGGCGATGCCTGGGCGCGGCTGCGCGCCAACAAGATCGCCATGGCCGGCCTGGTCATTATCGGACTGTTCCTGGTGATGGCGATCGCGGGACCGTATCTGACGCCCTATGATTTCCTGAGCCAGGATCTGCAGGTGCGCAATTCGCCTCCCTCATGGGCGCATTGGCTGGGCACGGACGAGCTGGGCCGCGATGTGTTCAGCCGTATCATCTATGGCTCGCGCACGGCGCTGATCGTGGCCATTGTGGTCACAGCCATCTCGGTGGTGATCGGGGCGCTGCTGGGCGCCTTGGCCGGCTATTTCGGCGGGCTGGTCGATAGCTCGATCATGTGGGTCACCGATCTCTTCATGTCGGTGCCCAACCTCTTGCTGGTGATCGTGGTCAATACGTCGCTCAAGCCGCCCTTGGCGCGCTGGCTCGATGGTATGTATGCGGCGACAGGGAATGCGTTTTTCCGCTCGACTTCGATCATCGATTTTACCCTGGTGTTCGGCTCGATCGCACTGGTCATGTGGCCGCCCTATGCGCGGCTGGTGCGGGCGCAGGTGATGTCGATCCGCCAGCGGCCCTATGTGCTGGCGGCGCGGGCCCTGGGCCTGCCCAATAGCCGCATCATCTCGCGCTATGTCATTCCCAATGCCATCGGGCCGCTGATCGTGGCGGTCAGCGCGGGACTGGGCGGCGCCATGACCATGGAAAGCGCCTTCTCGTTCCTGGGCATTGGCGTGCAGCCCCCGACCCCGAGCTGGGGCCTGATGATTTCGGATGGCCTGCGCACCTGGCAGCAATATCCGCACCTGCTGGCGGCCCCGGCGGCAACGCTGGCGATTATCACCGTTGCCTTCAGTTTCGTCGGCGACGGGCTCAATGACGCACTCAACCCCAAGGGAGCCAAGTGATGGCCGCGCCTTTATCCTCCATCGCGGCATCCAATGCGGCGCCTGCCGCAGCTCTTTCCTGGTCGCGCCCGCTGACCATTACCCGGCCCAGCCGCATCGAATTCGGCGCCGGCAAGGTGGGTTTTGCCGGCGAATGGGCGGCGAGCCATGGCGTGGCGCGGACATTGGTGGTCTCCGACGCTTTCAATGCGGCGCGGGTCGATAGGCTTGGCTTACCCGGGGAGGTTTCGGTCTTTGCCGAGGTCAAGCCCGAGCCGGACCTGCCCAATCTGCTCAAGCTCGTGGCCATGGCCCGCGCCGTCCGGGCGCAGCTCATCGTCGGCTTCGGCGGTGGCAGCGCCATGGATATTGCCAAGCTGGCCGCGGTGATGGTGGACGATACGCGCTCGTTCCACGAGCTGGTGGGACCCAACAAGGCTGCGCCGCGCTCGGCCCTGCTGGTGCAGGTGCCGACTACGGCCGGCACGGGCAGCGAGGCGGGAACGCGGGCGCTGGTGACCGATCCCGAGACGCTCAACAAGCTCGCAGTGGAATCGCTGCATATGCTGGCGGACCTCGCCATTATCGATCCCGACCTCACCATGACGGTGCCTCCCGCGGTAACGGCCGCGACCGGGATCGATGCCCTGGCCCATTGCGTGGAGGCCTATACGTCCAGGCGCGCGCATCCCATTATCGACATGTATGCGCGGGAGGGCATTGGGCTGGTCGGCAAGTTCTTGCGCCGGGCGGTTGCGAATGGTGGGGATAGCGAGGCACGGGCCGGGCTGGCGCTGGCTTCGCTGTATGGCGGGTTTTGCCTGGGGCCGGTCAATACGACGGCGGGGCATGCCATATCCTATCCGCTGGGCACTCGGCACGGCATCGCGCATGGCCTGGCCAATGCGGTGATCTTTCCGCATACCCTGGCCTTCAATGCACCAGTTGATCCGATCAAGGCGGCCGATATCGCCAGCCGGCTGGGGCTGGAGGGCGGCGATCTCAAGGCCAGCGCCTATCGCTGGTGCGCGGGCATGGGCGTTGAAATGCGGCTGGGTCAGCTGGGGATCGGCGAGGACGATCTTGCTGGGATGGCCGATGAGGCCTTTGCGATCCGGCGGCTGCTCGATTTCAATCCGCGCGAGATTTCTCGTGAGGAGATTTTGGGGATTTACCAGGCGGCGCTTTAGGGCTGCGGGGTATCCCCTGTTCCAGCCGCTCGGCCGCCCGCGTAAACCCCTCGGCGATCACCGCTTTCATGGCGTCGCGGGCTTCTTGCGGAGCGCCCTTTTCGATGGCCTGGGCAATGCGGCGATGGGAGCGCACGGCCGCTTCCAGGGCGCCCGGCACCATGATGGGCGAGCTGATGGTGAAGGAGGCCGTCAGAGCCAGTTCCACCAGGGCTGAGATCGAGGCCATGAAGGGATTGGCCGAGACCAGGGCCACGGCGCGGTGAAATTCCAGGTCATAGCGGGCAAATTCCTCGGGCGTTTCGGCCCGGCCCAATTGTTCGGCCAGATCGAGCAAGTCCGCGGCCTGGGCGGGGCTGCGGCGCTCGGCGGCGAGGGCGGCCGCCTCGATCTCGATGCCGATGCGCACTTCGGCCAGGCTCCGCAGAAAGGCCACGTCGGGGCCCAGTTCGAAATGCCAGGCCAGCACATCGCTATCGAACAGGTTCCAGCGGCCGCGCGGCAGCACGCGGGTGCCGATGCGGGCCCGAGCCTCGATCATGCCCTTGGCGGCAAGGCTCTTGAGGGCTTCGCGCAGCACTGTGCGCGAGACACCGAATTCGGCCAGCAATTCGCCATCGGTGGGCAGGATCGTGCCCTCTGGATAGCGGCCTGAGACGATGGCAAGGCCCAGCCGCCACATGACATCGGAATGCAGGTTACGGGACGGCCGGCGGCCCGACAATGCGGCGATCAGCTCGCCCGAATGCCTTGCGACTGTTGCATTACTGTCTGTCACGCCTTGGCTCCCCTTGAGGTCAGTAAACTAGTCGGCGCCCATTAGTAGTACAATAGCGAGGGTTGTAATGAGGGTGGACAGCGCTGGCGTGGCTGCGCCATGGTCGCGGCCGAATCTGTCTTAATTGGAAATCGCCATGACCAGTGCCAATCTCGATGCCGTTCTCGCCCAGGTCGATGCCGGGCTCGATGGGAGCCTGGAGCGGCTCAAGGCATTGCTGCGCATCAAATCGATCTCGACCGATCCGGCTTTTGCCCAGGAATGCCAGCGCGCGGCCGACTGGATCGTGGGGGAATTGAACGGGCTGGGTTTTGACGCCGCGGCGCGGCCGACGCCGGGGCATCCCGTGGTGGTGGCGCATGGGCCGGATGTGGCGGGCCCCCATGTATTGTTCTATGCCCATTATGACGTGCAGCCGGTCGATCCGCTCAATCTCTGGCACACCGATCCGTTCGAGCCAGTGCTGAAGGACGATGCGCAGGGCCGCAAGATCATCGTGGCGCGCGGTGCTTCGGACGACAAGGGCCAGATGATGACCTTTATCGAAGCCTGCCGCGCCTGGCAGGCGGTGACGGGGAGCTTGCCGGTCAAGGTATCGCTGATGCTCGAGGGCGAGGAAGAAAGCGGCGGCAAGAACCTGCCGCCCTTTATGGAAGCCAACAAGGCCGAGCTGGCGGCGGCCGATATCGCGCTGGTTTGCGACACCGATATGTGGGACCGCCAGACCCCGTCGATCACCACAATGCTGCGCGGGCTGGTCGCCGACGAGGTGGAAATCACTTGTGCCAACAAGGACCTGCATTCGGGCATGTTCGGCAATGCGGCACGCAATCCCAACCAGGTGCTGGCCGAAATCATCGCCAGCCTCCGTGCGCCCGATGGCAGCGTGACGCTACCGGGCTTTTATGACGACGTGGCCGAGATTTCGCCCGAACTCAAGGCGCAGTGGGAGGGGCTGGGCTTCGACGAAAAGGCATTTCTGGGCGAAGCGGGCCTGTCGCTCAAGGCGGGCGAGGCGAACCGCAGCGTGCTCGAAATGCTGTGGTCGCGGCCGACCTGCGAAATCAACGGCATGATCGGGGGCTATACCGGGGACGGCTTCAAGACCGTCATCCCTGCCAAGGCCAGCGCCAAGATTTCCTTCCGCCTGGTTTCGGGCATGGACCCGGCCAAGATCCGCGCGGCTTTCCGCCGCCATGTGGAAGAGCGCATTCCGGCCGATTGCTCGGTCAAGTTCACCCCGCATGGCGGCTCGCCTGCCATCACCGTGCCGGCCGACGGCAAATATCTGCAGCAGGCGCTGACGGCCCTGTCGGGCGAGTGGAACAAACCCGCCGTAATCACCGGTTCGGGCGGCTCGATCCCGGTGGCGGGCGATTTCAAGAAAATTCTGGGGCTCGACACCCTGCTGATCGGTTTCGCCCATGTGGACGACGCGATCCATTCGCCCAATGAGAAATATGATCTGGAGAGCTTCCACCGCGGGATTCGCGCGTGGGTGCGTGTGCTGGCGGGGTTTGCGGCGGGGAAGTAAGCCGGAATGGTGGAGCTGAGCGGGATCGAACCGCTGACCTCGTCATTGCGAACGACGCGCTCTCCCAACTGAGCTACAGCCCCGTTCCGACGGTGCTGATATGGACAATATTGGCGTTCAGGGCAAGGGGGTTCGTTGCTAGACCATGTGGTGCTCCACCAGGCTCCTGCCGGTGGCGATGGCAGCTTCTGCGACGGGGATGAGCGGGCGGCCGAGGCGGGTGGGCGCGCGGTGGGCGTCGAGGCGCTTGGGGGTGCCTAGTTCGCTGAGATTGTCGCCGACATCGCGGTCGAACAGGCCGACAATGCGCATGAGCCAATCGGGCAGGGTGCGGGTGGGAATGCGGCGGTCGGGAAAAGCCGGTTTCAGCAGGCGCCCGAGTTCGGCCATGGAGACGGTAGCGACCGAAGCGATGCAGCGCTCGCCACCAGCCGCGCTGTCAGTCATGGCGGCGAGATGGAGCGCGGCGACGTCGCGGACATCGACAATGGACATGGCGAGACCCGGCACGGCGGGCAATTTGCCATCGAGCAGGCGCAGCACCATGATCGATGACGTGCCGGGGTCCTCGTCGAGCAGCGGGCCCAGGATCGCGGCGGGATTGATGACGGCAAGGTCGTTACGGCGGCCGGCTCTATCCATCAGGGTCCAGGCTTCCCGCTCGGCCAGGGTTTTGGAGCGCGGATAGGCGGGCGTGCGCGGGGAATCGAGATTGGTCCAATCGGCCTCGGTCAGGGGTCTCTCATAGCTGGCATGGCCATATTGGATGGCGGCGATCGAAGAGGTGAGGACGATGCGCTCGATCTTGGCGGCGAGGGCGGCGGAGACGGCGCGGCGCGTGCCTTCGACGGCGGGGCGGATCAATTCGTCGGGGTCTTTGGGGGTACGCAGCACGAAGGGGGAGGCGGTATGTTGCAGATAGCGGCAATCCTGCATGGCGGCGTCCCAACCTTCGTCCGCAAGCAGATCGAGCGCGACGAATTCGAGATTGGTAATGTCGGCTCCGGCCTTAAGCAGCGTCTGGCGAACCTTGTCGGCCTTGTCTAGACTGCGCAGGCTGCCGCGTACCCGATAGCCGGCGGCGAGCAATTGCAGGGCGATATGGCCGCCCAGAAATCCGGATATGCCAGTCAGAAGGACGCGGTCGGACATTGATCTTCTCCAAAGGACTTGAACGATAGATATGGTAATCGTTCAATTCGTTCAAGTGTGGACCGCAAAATGAGTGCGCCCCTGTCGGATCGTAGTGCCGAAAAACGGCAGCGCATGCTGGCGGCGGCGCGGGATCTATTCCTGCGCAACGGGTTGCGGGGCACCACGATGGAGGCCATTGCGCGCCAGGCGCATGTGGCCAAGCCCACGCTTTATGCCCAATTTGCTGACAAGGATGCGGTGTTCAACGCCATCATCGAGACCATGGTGGGGGATATCCATCGGGTCATCGATGCGGGGCTGGCCAGCGAAGGGCCGGTGGCGGTCCGGGTCGGGCGGGCGCTGGCGGACAAATATGGCATGATGCTGGATCTGCTGGATGGGTCGCCGCATGCCGATGAAATCTATACCGAGCAGGCGCGGCAGCCGGCGCATTACCAGGCGCTGGACCGGGCGGTGGAGGATAAGTTTACCGCAGTGCTGGGCGAGGCGGGGATGGAGCAGCCGCGGGAGCTCGCACGGCTGGTGATTGCGGCGGCGGCGGGGATTGGCCGGAGTTACCGGGACAAGGCGGGGCTAAGGGCGGCGATTATGGTGCTGTGTGAGCGGGTGATTTTGTAGGGGGCGGGTGACTGCCCGGGATTGGGGCTCCCATCACCCTCCCCCTATCAGAGGGAGGTTCGATGGGGTTATCCCCTCAATGCGGCTCGTGGGCGTCGGCCACGCCGAGAAGCCAATAGCCGGCGGCCTTGACCCATTCGGGATTGAAGCCACGTTCGCCGGTGAGATGAGCGCGCACGGCTTTGCTCATGCCGCTTTCCCCGGCGATATAGGCGTAGGCGTCGCCGGGCGGAAAATCGATGCTGGCGATGGTATCGAGAATGAGGCTGGCCGTGCCGGCGGGGCGGCCCTTGCGATGCACGTAATGCAGCACGAGATCGGCCTGGGTCTCGAAATGCTGCTCCTCGGCAGCATTTTCGACTTCGATGACGGCGACGATGCTGGCGCCGGCGGGCAGTTCCTCGATGCGCCGGCCGATGGCGGGCAGGGCGGTTTCGTCGCCAGCCAGCAGGTACCAGTCAAAGGCGGCAGGAATGACCAGGGAGCCGCGCGGGCCACCGATGACCAGGGTGTCGCCCACCTTGGCGCCGGCGGCCCAGCTGGAGGCAGGGCCATCGCCATGCAGCACGAAATCGAGGTCGAGCGTGCCGGCGGCGGCGTCGAAATAGCGCGGGGTATAGTCGCGCATTTCGGGTTTCTGGCCGGCGGGGAATTCGGCGCCATTGGGGCCGATGGGGGCGAGCATGGGAGCGACGCCCGCAGGAAAGAAAAAGGCCTTGATGTGATCGGCATGGCCGAGCGAGGCGAAGCCTTCCATGTCGCCCTTGAGGCTGATCCGGCGCATCAGCGGGGTGATGTCGGTGATCGCGACGACATCGAGCAGGCGCAGGCGGGTTTCGTGCCGCACACGTTGCGGGGCGCGGGCATCGGTGAGGCTGGACATGGTGAGCTCTTATTTATGAATAAACTAGTCAGGATTTAGGGCAAGCGGCGGCGGCGATCAACCCCAAGCCGTTATGGGCGGCCGGATGGCGGCGCGGCGCTTTCGCGCGTAAAACTGCGGAGTGCCATTGTCCGCCCGGTCTGGCGCCCTATCTTTGGACATCCCATAAAAGCAAGGTTTTGCAGATGCGTAGCGTGGTTTTCGAAAAATATGGCGTGCCCGAACAGGTGCTCAAGGTCGCGCAGCGGGAGAAGCCCGTGCCGGGTCCCGGACAGGTGCTGGTGCGCATGCTGCTCTCGCCCATTCACAATCACGATTTGATGACCGTGGCTGGGCTTTACGGCGTCAAGCCGCCGCTGCCGGCCGTGGGCGGCACCGAGGCGGTCGGCGTGGTCGAAGCGCTGGGCGAAGGGGTGAGCCATCTCAAACCGGGTCAGCGCGTGGCCGGCGGCGCGAACCAGACCTGGGCGGATTATTACCTGGCCGAGGCGGCACGGGTGGTGCCGGTGCCCGATGGGGTGAGTGACGAAACGGCGTGCCAGCTGGTCTCCATGCCGCTCAGCGCCAAGATGATCATCGCCGATCTGGGCATCAAACCGGGGCAATGGATGGTGCAGAATGCTGGCAATGGCGCGGTGGGGAAGCTGGTGGCGCGGTTTGCCGCCGAACAGGGCATTCATGTCGTGAGTCTGGTGCGGCGTGACGAGACGGTGGATGAGCTCAAGGCGCTGGGGATCGGGAACGTGGTTTCGACCGGCAGCGAAGGCTGGCAGGAGCGGGTCGCGGGGCTGACCGGTGGCGCCGCCATTGTGCGGGGACTGGATTCGCTGGGCGGCGATGGCCCCGAACATTTGTTTGAGGTCATGGCCGATGGGAGCGAACTGGTCAATTTCGGCGCCATGACGGGCCGGCCGCTGCGGATCACGCCGGGCTCGCTCCTGTTCCGGCAGATGAAGGTGCGCGGTTTCTGGGGCATGAAACCCAATCTGCCCGCCGCCGATATCGGGCGGATGCTGGGCGAATTGGTGAGCCTGGCCGCCCAGGCGGAGCTGGACCTGCCCGTCGATGGCGTGTTCGAGCTCGAACAGATTGCCGAAGCGGTCAAGGCCAGCGATGAGCCGGGACGCAAGGGCAAGGTGGTGTTGCGCGGATAAGGGGCGAGGCACCCGTTCGCGGTCGCCTGATATCCAATCAACCACCACGTCATTCCCGCGAAGGCGGGAATCCACTCTTTGGAAGGCCAAAAGGAAGAATGGATTCCCGCTTTCGCGGGAATGACTCCGGGGGAAATCTATTCAACCGTCAGCGGCTTGTATTCTGCGCTGAGGTTGAACCTGGCGAGCAGTTCCATCAGCCCCGCCATGTCGTCGGTCGGGGCCACCAGGCTCTCCAGCGAGACCGGTGCGTCGATGGGCGTGATTTCGAAGTGGTAGAGACCGTCCGGCCTGGGGAAAGTATTGACGAAGCGGGCCAGGACCGCCTTGGAGGGGGCGTCGATCTGGTCCTCGGGCCGGGCGTCGATCAGGGCGATGACGGCCTTCTGGGCGGCGGCGATGAGGGGGCGAGGGTCCTCCTCATAGGGCAGGCTGCTCAGCAGGATGGGGGCAGCTACGGCAGTGAAGAGGCCGCGATTGTCGAGCGTCAGGGTGAGCTTTTCGACATTGCCGCGGGCGTAATCGGTGGGCTCCTCGATGGCGGCAGGCATGTCGCGCACCTCGCTCAGCTCGGCCTGGAACACGGCGCTGCCAACCGTGGGCATGCGCATGCTGAGATCGTCGAGGTGGAAATCGCCGCTCGTGGCATCCCAGCGATAGGCCAGGTTCAGCTCGAAGGGGACCTGCTGCATCTCCATGATGTAGGTATTGAGGGGGCTATCGATATCGGGCGAGGAGCGGACGCCGGCAATGTTCAGCTTGAGCTGGGCGGGCCGGGTATTGCCGGCTACGGCGCCGAACAGGTCATCGGCTTCGAGCGTGACCTTGCCGATGGCAAAGCGCGAATAGGAGCTGCCGAAATAGACATTGCTGATGGCGCAGCCGGTGGCGGTGTCCTCGATCTCGCTTTGCGCGTCACGGTTCAGGATGCCCAGATTGTCAAAGAGGCTGGTGCAATCGGTGGGGACGGGCTCGCTCGTCTGATCCTGCGCAAAGGCGGGGGTGGCGAGCAAGGCCAGCAGCAGCGGGGCGGCAAAACGCATCGGAAACTCCAGTCAGACGGGATCAGATCAGGCCCAGCATCTTGTTCTGCAACTGGCGCAGGGCAAAGAGGCGGGTCGAGGTATCGGGCTGGCTATTGGCCGTGGTGAGCAGCGCGCCCTTTTTGACCGGCGCGGTGACCTTGCCGCCTTCGAGCAGACCCACCGGCACGGCGCCTGCGGCCCGGCCTTCGGTCACGGTCATGGTGAAGGAGCGGTAGCAGGTTTCCCCGATGGCATCATAGGTTTCCCCCGGCAGCAGATCGCGCTTGGCGACGGCGCAGACTTCGGCGACGGGCCGGGGCAGGGGCACCATGTCAGGCTTGCCGTGAAGCATGATGCGCGCGGCGGTGAGCGGGACTTCAAGGCTCGTCAGGTGATAGGGGCGGAAGAAGGCGTAATAGGGCCCGTGGCCGATATGGAGATCGTCCATGCGCTCGATGATGCGGGGATGCTCGGGCTTGACGATGACGAAGACGCCGGGGGCGACGCCCTTGCCAACGGTGAAATCGACAACGCCCATTTTATTGAGAATGCCGCCATCGGCCTTGGGGATCAGGACCTTGGCCATGTCGTCGCGGTCGGTGGCCGGGCCATGCATGCCCGGCACATCGGGAACGAGGCCGGTGGCATTGGCGATGGCGCACATCTCGACCATGGTTTTGCTGCCATCGACGAATTCGACCAGCATGCGCGGGTTCATGTTCCGCCGCTCGGCTTCCTCGCGATAGTCGTCGGGGACGGCATCATGCTTGAGCGGATTGTTCTTGCCCTTGCCGGCGGCAACGATGGGCAGGCCCAAAGCGGAGACGAATTCGATCAGTTCCATGCAGGAGCTGGGCTCGTCGCCGGCGCCGACCGAATAGACGACGCCGAGCCGGTCGGCCTGGGCCTTGAGATAGGGGCCGATGGTGACGTCGGCTTCCACATTCATCATCACCAGATGCTTGCCATGCTCCATGGCCAGCAAGTCATAATCGGCGGCGACGCCCGGCTTGCCGGTGGCGTCGATCACCACATCGATATTGGGCGTGGTGACCAGGGTTTCGGCCGAAGTGATGGCGATCTTGCCCGCTTCGATGGCGGCGGTGGCCGCGGCGGGACTATCGGCGGTCTTGCCCTTGGAGTCTTGGCCATAGGCGATGGTCATGGCGTGGAGCGCGGTATGAGGGCGGCGGGTGGCGATAGCAGCCATCTCGATGCCCTGCATCAGGCTCATCTGGGTCACGAGATCGGTGCCCATTTCGCCCGAGCCGATGACGCCGACACGGATCGGCTTGCCGGTTTCAGCGCGGGCGGCGAGGTCGCGGGCCAAGCCGGTAAGGGCGATATTGGTGGTCATGGCAGTTCCAGAACAGGTTTACCCGATGGGTTATCCCCGTCTTTGCCTGTCCCGCAAGGGCATCAATGCCGCATTGCGCCAGAAACGCCCGTAACACGGCGATCCGCTTAGCACTTCTTAAACCGTTGCAAGGGAGACTGCGCATCGGAGAACTACTCCGGGGGCAGTCAATCATCATGGTCAGCAAGGCCGAGAAAACCGTCGCTTTGCCAGCGGTCGTGGATCTGGATTCGCTCGATGCGATCCGGGACGGCCTGCTCGATGTCATCGAGGATGGCCCGGTTGCCGTCGCAGCGGACGGCGTGCAGCGGGTCTCCACCAATGCATTATTCATGCTGCTCAGCGCCGCCGGGACCGCCCAGCGCAATAATTATGATTTTGCCATTTTGCAGCCGAGCGCGGCCATGACCGCAGCGATCGAGCGCCTGGGTCTTGCGACCCAGTTCGAGGGGATGATGAGACAATGACCACTTTGCGGGTTCTGACGGTCGACGATTCGCGCACGATTCTCGCCATGCTGCACCATACGCTCTCCAATGCGGGCTTCGAGGTTTTGCAGGCCGAGGACGGCAAGCAGGGGCTCGACATGCTCAAGAGCGGGGAGTTCGACGTGGTGATCACCGATATCAACATGCCGGTGATGGATGGCATCGAATTTATCCGCCATGTGCGGGCCACCGGCCAGCACCAGAGCCTGCCCATTCTGATCCTCACCACCGAAACCAGCCAGGACAAGCGCGATCAGGGCAAGGCCGCTGGCGGCACGGGCTGGATCGTCAAGCCGTTCGACCCCGAAAAGCTGATCAGCGTCATCCATCGCGTCGTCCACTAAAGTTTTTTAGCCGAGAACCCAGAAGGGTTGAATAAGCGCAGATGAGCGATCTCGACGACTTCAAGGCCACCTATTTCGACGAATGTTCCGAGCTTCTGACCGAGCTTGAGGAGCAATTCGCCGCCATCGAAGCGGGCGAGCGCGATGCCGGCCGGCTCAATGCCGTGTTCCGCGCCATCCATTCGATCAAGGGCGGGGCCGGGGCCTTTGGCTTTTCGGCCCTGGTGGGCTTTGCCCATGCCTATGAAACCCTGCTCGACTATGTGCGCGATGGCCGCATCGAGATGAGCGACGACGTGGTGACGCTGTGCATCCGCGCCAATGATATCGTGGCCGACCACGTCAAGGCTGCCCAGACCGGAGAAGCCCTGCCGGCCGATTACGGCATGGACGAAAAGGCCCGTTTCGACGCATTGGCGCGCGGGGAGAGCGTCGCCGAGGATGAGGAGGGCGGCGAGCCGCTCGAGGAATTCGATATCGAATTCGTGCCGGTCATGGTCCATATCGAGGCGGCCGAGGACGAGACGCATGAAAGCGATGCCTTCGAGGCGGCGCCGATGGCGTTCGAGCCCGGGCATTGGGAAATTCATTTCCGGCCGCATCAGGCGCTTTATGCGCGGGCCAATGATCCGCTGTTGCTGTTCCGCGAACTGGCCGCTTTGGGCGAAATGAGCGTACGCGCGGTGATCGGGGAGATCCCGGCGCTGGCCGATTTCGAGCCTTTCGCGGTTTATTGCTCGTGGGAGATCACGCTGATCTCACCATCGCTGACCGAGGCGATGATCCGCGAGGTCTTCGAATTCGTCGATGGCGATTGCGATATTGCGGTGGCGCAATTGGGCGGTGGCCTTGCGCCGCTGGATGTGGCTCCGGCCCAGTCCCTGCCGCTCGAACCAGGTCTCTCCGATCTCCTGGCGCTGGCCGATGATGAGGTCGAGGCGCTGCTCGATTTTGCGCTCGAATCCGCGCCTGTCGCCGAGCCTGCCGAATCCGTCGAGGAGGCGCCAGAACCAAGCTTTGCCGCCTTGGCCGAAACGATCAAGCCGAGCGCTCCGATTGCGGTAGCGCGGGTGCCGGTCGAGGCGCTGAAGCCGGCTACCCCTGTCCCCGAAAGCGAGGACGGCGAGCGGCGCAACGTGGGTGTGCAGTCGATCCGCGTCGATCTCGATAAGGTCGATCGCGTGGTCAATATGGTGGGCGAACTGGTCATCACCCAATCCATGCTGACCCAGCAGATGGATGAGACCTTGCGCGCCCGCTATACCGAATTGGTGCGCGGGCTCGAGGTTCTGGCGCAGACGACGCGGGGATTGCAGGATTCGGTGATGGCGATCCGCGCCCAGCCGGTCAAATCGGTGTTTTCGCGCATGCCGCGCCTGGTGCGCGAGCTGGCGCAGAAGACGGGCAAGAAGATCAAGCTTGAGACCATTGGCGAGAACACCGAAATCGACAAGACGGTGATCGAGCAGCTCAGCGACCCGCTGACCCATATGATCCGCAATTCGGCCGACCATGGCATCGAGGCGCCCGACCTGCGGACCGCGCGCGGCAAGGCCGATACGGGCACGATCCGGCTCAGCGCCGAACAGGCGGGTGGCAATATCCTGATCATTGTCGAGGACGACGGCGGCGGCATCAATCGCGAGCGCGTGCTGCAGGTGGCGCGCGACAAGGGGATCGTGGCAGCCGATGTCAATCCGAGCGACGAGCAGATTGACCAGTTGATCTTTGCGCCGGGCTTTTCGACGGCCAGCGAAGTCAGCGACATTTCCGGCCGCGGCGTGGGCATGGATGTGGTGCTGTCCAACATCAAGAAGATCGGCGGCTCGGTGCATGTTCGCAGCTGGACCGGCAAGGGCACGCGCATGACGCTGCGCCTGCCGCTGACGCTGGCCGTGCTCGATGTCATGCTGGTCAAGGTCGGAGGCAGCCCCTATGTGGTGCCGCTCTCCTCGATCGTCGAAACCATCCAATGTTCGCGCGCCGCCTTCGAGCGGGTGCCGAGCGGGGGCAAGGTGCTGCAGGTGCGGGGCGAATATGTGCAGGTCATCGACCTGGCCGAACGCTTCGACATGCTGACTGAGACCGAGGCGGATAATCGCTTCGTCGTGCTGTGCGAGGCCGAGGGCAGCCACAAGGTGGCGCTGATCGTCGATGACATTATCGGCCAGCAGCAGGTGGTCATCAAATCGCTGGAAGAGAATTTCGAACGGGTCGATGGCATTGCCGGCGGCACGATCCTGGGCGACGGCAACGTCGCGCTGATCGTGGACGTGCAGGGCCTCAAAACGACCATCATGCACAAGACTGCAGCCTGAGAAACCAGGCTGTCGAGTAACGCGTAGCCGGCCAGAAGGGCGGCAGAAAGGCAAAGAAGAATGGAAGCGCTCGGGCTCCGGGACGATCTCGTCGACAAGACCGTTGCCGGTCACAATACCCTGCAATTGATCGCCTTTTCGATCGGCGAGCAGACCTATGGCGTGGAAATTACCACGGTGCGCGAAATCCGCGCCTGGAATGGGGCGACCCCGCTGCCCAATACGCGCGAATTCGTGCGCGGCGTGATCAATCTGCGCGGCACCATCGTGCCGATCTTCGACCTGCGCGCCCGCTTCGGCGATGGCCAGACCTCGCCCACCAAGAACCACGTGGTGGTGGTGATGAGCGTGGGTGACAAATGGGTCGGCATCCTGGTCGATGCGGTCAGCGATATTCTGACCGTGTCGCGCGACGACATCCATAATGTGCCCGAGGGCAATTCCATCGATACCGAGCTGCTCAATGGCATCGTGACCCATGAAAGCCGCATGGTCGGGCTGATCGACCTGCATGCCGTGGTCAGCGGCGCAAAGATTGATGGCTAGCTGGTCCTAGGCGGCCATCGTAAAGCCGGTTATGCAAAAAGGGCGCCTTGTGGCGCCCTTATTTTTGGAAAGTGCGATGAGCCAGTTCTGGAGCCCCATTGTCCAATCCCTGCGCCCCTATATGGCGGGGGAACAGCCTGCCATCAGCGGGTTGATCAAGCTCAACACCAATGAAAATCCCTATGGGCCTTCGCCCAAGGCTTTGGCGGCAATTGCGGCGGCGACCGATGACACATTGCGGCTTTATCCCGATCCTTCGGCATTGCGTTTGCGCCAGGCGATTGCGGCACGGCATGGGCTGGATGTGGGGGACGTGTTTGCCGGAAATGGCTCGGACGAGGTTTTGGCGCATGTCTTCCAGGGGCTGCTCAACCATGATGCGCCGCTGCTGTTTCCCGATGTGACCTATAGTTTTTACCCGACCTATTGCCGGCTCTATGGCATCGATTTTCGGGCGGTTCCGGTCGATGAAAATCTGCAGGTGCGCATTGCGGATTATGGGCAGGACTGCGGGGCGATCATCCTGCCCAATCCCAATGGACCGACGGGTATTGCGCGGCCGCTTTCCGAGATCGAGGCACTGATTGGCGGCCATCCCGACAGGCCCGTGGTGATCGATGAGGCCTATGTGGATTTTGGCGGCGAGAGCGCTGTTCCGCTGATCAAAAAATATCCGAACCTGCTGGTCGTGCAGACCTTCTCCAAGTCGCGAGGGCTGGCCGGGTTGCGGGTTGGTTTTGCCATGGGGCAGCGGCCGTTGATCGAGGCGCTGGAGCGGGTCAAGGACAGTTTCAATTCCTATCCGCTGAACCGGCTGGCTTTGGCGGGAGCCGTCGCGTCCTGGGAGGATGAGGATTGGTTCGAGCGGCACCGGGCCTTGCTGATGGCGAGCCGGGAGAGGCTGGCGCTTGAGCTCAAGGGGCTGGGTTTTGTGGTGCTTGAGTCAGCGGCCAATTTTGTGTTTGCGCGGCATCCTGGTCGGGATGGCGCGGCACTGGCGCTGGCCTTGCGGAGCAGGGCGATCCTGGTCCGGCATTTTCCGGCCGAGCGGACGCGAGACTTCCTGCGCATCAGCATTGGCACGGATGCCGAATGCGACCGGCTAGTGGAGGCGTTGCGGGAAATCCTCGGCTAGAAGATCGACTTCAGCAAGGGCAGCTTTTTCGGGGCGGGAAAGCCGGTGGCAAGTTCGTACCAGAATGCATCGCGCAAAATCGCCGGGAAGATGTGGCCTGGTGGCAGGCTGGTTTGGGGGAACCAGGTGGCCTCGGTGATGGCTTCTTCGAGGGCGGGGTTGGCGTGGGTATTGATTTCGCCGGAGACATAGTCGGCAAGATACCAGAATTTGACCATGCGGCCGCTGTCGTCGATCAGCTCGTCAATATAGGCGAGGCGATGGGCTGTGATGCGGATGCCGGTTTCTTCGAAGGTTTCGCGTTCGGCTGCCGCTGACAATTCCTCGTCGCCCTCGACGCCGCCGCCGGGCGGGGCCCAGAAATCGTATTTGCCGGGGACGACGTGGTGGGCCAGCAGCAGGCACTGGTCCCGGATTACCAAGGCGCCGACTGAAATGCGATGGTGCAAGATCGATCCCTTCAGACGGTTTCGAGCGGTTTGGTCGTGGCTTTCTTGCCGGCTGGGGCAGCGTCTTGCCACCAATTGCCCAGCGCGTCGATCAGGGGCACGAGCTTGAGGCCGGTTTCGGTCAGGTCATATTCGACACGCAGGGGATAGCCGTCAAACACTGTGCGACTGACAATGCCGGCTTTTTCCAGCTTGCGTAATTCGAGTGTCAGCATGCGATGGGAAATGCTGGGATTGTCGCGCTGCAAATCGCTGAAACGCTTGGTGCCGTCCTTGAGATAATAGAGCAGCAGTGTGGGCCAGCGGCCGCTGAGCAGGCGCATGACATCCTCGATGGGGCAGGCGGAAACGAGGTCTTTCATCGGGCGGGGCTCCGCTGGTGGTTACAAAAACATGCGTAATTTACTTAAGGACGAGGATACCTAAGTTCCAGTTTCGCTGCGCAGCGTGACCTCAAATCACGGAGACGAAATTGGAACCGATCCTTGTTTACGGCTTCCCGCTGGGAAGCTCGATGGGCCTTGTCGCGGCGTTGGAGTGGCTGGGCCAGCCTTATCGGCTTTGCCGCGTCGACATGCTGGGCGAAATGCGCGAGCCATCCTATGCCCGGATTAACGCGAGACATGAAACCCCCGCTCTCATCACCGAAGAAGGCCGCGCCTTGACCGAGACCATGGCGATTGCTGCCTGGCTCGAGGCCCGCGACAGCGAAGGGCGCATCAGTTTTGAGCCGCGTTCGGCTGAGGCTGATCGCATGCATCAGCTGATGGGTTTTGTGAATACCGGTTTTACCGGCGCATTCGTCCCGCTCTGGGCCGCTCTCGAAATGGCGCAGCCCGATCCGGCGCTGCAGGAGACGCTGCGCCGCTTTGGCGCGGAGCTTGTCATCGATCGTCATGACAAGCTCGAGGCGATGATCGGGGAGACCCCGTTTCTCGTCGGAGAGCGGCCGAGCCTGGCCGATGGCGTTTTGATCGGGGTGGCGCGTTGGCTGGAATTTCACGGCGTTGCCGATCTGGAGCGCTGGCCAAAGCTCGCGGAGCTTCGCCGACGGATCGAGGCCGACCCAGCGGTGATTTTTGCCACGGCCATCGAAAATGGCGAGCAGCCGGTCGGGTCCGGAGCCTTCAAAGGCCATGTGCCTCTGGCCGAAGTGATCGAGCGGTTCGGCGCCTAGAAACAGCAGGAGCGCCTTCGGGCGCTCTTCGCAATGCGCCAATGCGCCGGAGCGGCTTGCGCGATGGCGCTGTCGGTGCTTAACGGTCGGCCTGGTTTCAGGTCGCGCGTTGGGGCGGGCCGCAGCATGCAGGTTTCTTTCCATGATCCGTCTCGAAAGCATTGGTAAGCAGAATGGCAAGCAGATCGTCTTCATTGACGCCTCCGCCAGTTTGCAGCGGGGCGAAAAGGTTGGGCTGGTTGGGCCCAATGGCGCGGGCAAGACGACGCTGTTCCGCATGATCACCGGCGAGGAACAGCCCGATGAGGGGCAGGTTTCGGCCGATCGGGGCGTTACGATCGGCTATTTCAGCCAGGATGTCGGCGAGATGAGTGGCCGCCCTGTGGTGGCCGAGGTGATGGATGGGGCGGGGCCAGTCAGTGCGCTGATATCAGAGATGCGGGCGCTCGAAGCCGATATGGGCGATCCCGACAAGGCCGACGAGATGGATGCCATTATCGAGCGCTATGGCGAGGTGCAGCACCAGTTCGAGGAGCTGGACGGCTATTCGCTGGACGGGCGGGCGCGCGAAGTGCTCGATGGCCTGGGCTTTTCCCAGGAGATGATGGACGGTGATGTGGGTGCCCTGTCCGGCGGCTGGAAGATGCGCGTGGCCTTGGCCCGCATCCTGCTGATGCGGCCCGACGCCCTTCTGCTGGACGAGCCGAGCAACCATCTTGATCTCGAAAGCCTGATCTGGCTCGAAAAATTCCTGCAGAATTATACCGGCGCCTTGTTCATGACCAGCCATGACCGCGAATTCATGAACCGCATCTGCACCAAGATCATCGAGATCGACGCGGGCGCGCTGACCTCCTATTCGGGCAATTACGAATTCTACCAGCAGCAGCGGGCGATTGCCGAAAAGAACCAGCAGGCGCAGTTCGAACGCCAGCAGGCCATGCTGGCCAAGGAACTCGACTTCATCGCCCGCTTCAAGGCGCGGGCCAGCCATGCCGCGCAGGTGCAGAGCCGGGTCAAAAAACTCGACAAGATCGACCGCGTCGAGCCGCCCAAGCGCCGCCAGGTGGTGGATTTCGAATTCCGCCCTGCGCCGCGTTCGGGCGAGGACGTGGCCCTGCTCAAGGGCGTGTCCAAGAGTTACGGCAGCCGCGCCATCTATGATGGGCTCGATTTCCATGTCCGGCGGCGCGAGCGCTGGTGCATTATGGGCGTCAACGGCGCGGGCAAGTCGACGCTGCTTAAGCTCGTGACCGGCACGGCCGAGCCCGACCAGGGCAGTGTGTCGCGCGGGCCATCGGTCAAGATGGCCTATTTCGCCCAGCATGCCATGGATGTGCTCGATGGCGAGTTGACGGTATTCCAGCAGCTGGAAAGCTCATTCCCGCAGGCGGGCCAGGCGCCGTTGCGGGCGCTGGCCGGATGCTTTGGCTTTTCGGGCGACGAGATCGAGAAGAAGTGCCGGGTGCTGTCGGGCGGCGAGAAGGCGCGGCTGGTGATGGCGATGATGCTGTTCGATCCGCCCAATTTCCTGGTGCTGGACGAGCCGACCAACCATCTCGACATCGCCACCAAGGAAATGCTGATCACGGCGCTCAGCGCCTATGAGGGCACGATGCTGTTCGTGAGCCACGACCGGCATTTCCTCGCGGCCCTCTCCAATCGGGTGCTGGAGCTGACGCCGGATGGTGTGCATGTCTATGGCGGCGGCTATACCGAATATGTGCAGAGCACCGGGCAGGAAGCGCCGGGCCTGCGCAGCTAGCGCGGGGCCACTCGATCGGGTCAGAACAGTTCGGCGTCGCCATGGCTCTGGTGGGCGGCGATGCCGGAGAGGGCCGGCACGCGCAATTCGTCGAGCGTCAGGCTTTCCCAGATTTCGTCATAGACGCTGTCGGGGGCGGTGGGGGGCAGCAGCGCGAATTGGCGGACGGCGAGCGCCATATTGTGGCAGCGCTGTTCGATGCGGTCCTGGCCCTGCAGGGCCGTGACGATCATCTGCATGGCCTGGCCAATGGTGGGATCGGACTTGAGGTCATTGGCGGCCAGCAGGTCGAGCGCTTCGGCAATGCCCTCCAGCATGGATGCGGACTGGCGCGCTGTCTCGTCCAGCTCACGCGCAAGTTTTTGAAGTGACATCGTCAAATAATCCCGGCCCCGTTGCATTCACCCTAGCCCAATCTTTCTAAAGCTCTTCTTGCTGAATCGGAGGGGTCGGAACAGGACGGTCACGTGGTTAGCGATTGGCTAACGAGTTTTCGGGCAGAATGGCTGGCAGAGGCGTCTTCCGGATTTCCACCATTAGCCATGTCTACGACCAATTCACTGCCGCCTGAATTCGACCGCGGCGTGGTCACCACCGTACACCAGGGCGATTGCCATGTGTCGGCCGCCATCGACCTCACCTATTCCACCGTTCTTGGATCCTGCATCTCGGCATGCGTGCGCGATCGGGCCGCCAATGTGGGCGGCATGAACCACTTTCTGCTTGCCGAGCAATCGGGTTCGGCCCGCGACCGCTACGGAGCTTCGGCCCGCTATGGCGCCTTTGCCATGGAACAGCTGATCAACAAGGTGCTGAGCCTGGGCAGCGGCAAGAAGGGCAATCTCGAAATCAAGGTCTTTGGCGGCGGCAAGATCAATTCGGCGCTCGACGATGTCGGCGCCAAGAATATCGATTTCGTCCGCCAGTTCCTCAGCGATGAAGGCTATGTGCTGGCCGGGCAAGACCTGGGCGGTACCTATGCCAGGCGCGTGCTGTTCAAGCCGCATTCGGGCCGGGCTTTCGTCAAGCGGCTCGATAGCGATGCCGGCGCCAATGTCGCCCGCGAGGAAATCGCCATTGCCAAGCGGCGTGTGATCCGGCCGCCGGCAGACGATATCGAGTTGTTCTGAGCGCTTTACACAAGCTCAACTTGATTTAGCGAAGTCTTACCTCGATTTATCCGCATAGAGACTTGATTAACCATTCTGGCAGTATGGTTAACATATGTTGAAGCCCTGCCGCCCGATTTGTGGATCAGCCAAGCCATGCACACATTGCGCCTGGCGCTGATCGCTGGCGGGCTGTGGCTAGTGGCCTTTGCCGCCGCGCTGGGCCTATTGGCATGGCTGGGGTTTGGCCTCGCCTGGATGATTGGCAGTGCGATCCTTGCGGCATTGGCCTTTGCCGGCACGGTGCTGGCGGTGGCCATGGCGGCACAGCGCGAACAGGCCATGCTGGGGGCCATCGCCCTGGCGGCGGGCCTCACCCGGCAGGCTTCCGAGCCGCTGGCCATGACCGACATCGTCGAAAAGATGAACCGGCGGCTGGAGGCAGCCCATCACTTCAAATCCGCCATTGCGGCGCTGCATCAATGCGCCCTGGTTACCGATGATGCTGGGGAAATCCTCGCTGTCAGCGCCGGGCTCAGCGCCTTCGCGCCGGGCGCGATGGCGGGCGGCACGCTCGATGGCCTGTTCGGCCGCGGTTATCTCGACGCCGGTGGCGGGGCACCGGAAGAAAGCATGGTGGTGCTGGGCACCAAACGGTTCGAGGTCATCCGCCGGCCACTCGCGGCCAAGCGCTTCCTGCTCGAGCTGATCCCGGCCGGCTGCTATCTCGAGGATGATGACCTCGATGCCTATGCCGGCGCCATGGCCGCCGGGCAGACCAGCTTCCGTTTCGAGGCCGATATGGCGGCGGGCAACCGGGCGCTGGCGGCGCTCAATCGCGGCATGGAAGCGGTGGATCAGGGCCTGCGGCAGCTCGATGCCGTCATGGCGGGCGATACCGGACCCATGGGCGTGGGGGCGCTGGGCCGGCAGGCGCGCGAATTGGCCGATTTCATCGCGGCAGTCGAGGCCCAATTGGCCGATGCCCTTGCGGCGCGCGAAATGCTCGAGGGCAAGCTGGGCGCGGTGGCGCGGCTGATCAGTGCCTTCGAGACCCGTGCCGCCGAACTGGCCGGCTTTGCCGCGGGCTCGGCTGGCGATACCGATATGGCGGGCGATGCGTTGCAGCGGGGCGGCGAACTGGTGCGGCGGGTTCGCGCCAGGGGCCGCGATGCCCAGGCCCTGGCGGGCGAGGCCGAACTGGCCGCCGCGCGCACCCATGCGGCAGTGGGCGATATCGACCAGGTGACCCGCGAGATCGACAAGCTCGTCGCGGCCATCGAGGACGTTTCCTTCCGCACCAATATGCTCGCGCTCAACGCGGCGGTCGAGGCGGCGCGGGCGGGCGAGAAGGGGGCAGGCTTTGCCGTGGTGGCCGATGAAGTGCGCATGCTGGCGCAATTGACCAACCGTTCGGCCAAGGACATTCGCGATGTGGTCAGCCGCGGGCGCGGCCAGGCCGAGACCGGCCTTGCCCATGCCCAGTCGCTGCAAAAAATCATTGCCGCGCTGGGCGGTCATTTACGCAATCTAAGCAATGAAACCGATACGATCACCACAACTCTGGATGACGGGGAAGCCGCGCTCAAGCAGCTCACCGGACGGATGGAGGCGTTCGACGCGGCGCGGGAGCAGCAAGCCCTGCCCAGCCAGCGGCTGATCGCATAAGAGGCCAACCAGAACGGGTGGCCGGCAGGTGGGGAATGGCTTCATGGATCAAGGGGAAATCTCCCTCAGCGAACGGGAGTTTTCGCGGATCAAGAGCCGCGTCTATCGCGTGGCGGGGATCGCGCTGAGCGATGCCAAGCGGACGCTGGTTATCTCCCGCCTGTCAAAGATCGTGCGCGGATTGGGCCTGCCCAGTTTCGACGCCTATGTCGATCACCTGGAACGCGGCGGCACGGCGCAGGATGGCCAGGATTTCGTCAATGCGCTCACCACCAACCTCACGCGCTTTTATCGCGAAGACCACCACTTCGATCACCTGCGCAACCATGTCGGCGCGCTGATCGCCCAGAAACCGCGCGGCATGCGGTTGCGCATCTGGTCGGCGGGCTGCTCGACGGGGCAGGAGCCCTATACGATCGGCATGGACCTCTTGGCCGCCTTCCCCGAACTCAGGCGCTGGGATTTCAGGATCCTGGCCACCGATATCGATACGGCTGTTATCGGCAAGGCGGCGCGGGGCATCTATCCCGAAAGCGAATTGAGCGGGCTGACGCCGGAGCGGCAGCGCCTGTTCGAGCGCGGCGCGGATGGGACGCTGCGTATCCCCGCGCAGGCGCGCGAGCTGATCGCCTTCAAGCCGCTCAACCTGATCGGGCCCTGGCCGATGAAGGGGCCGTTCGACGCCATTTTCTGCAGGAATGTGGCGATCTATTTCGACAAGCCCACCCAGGGCGAGATGTTCGGGCGCATGGGCAAGATGCTGGCGCCCGAAGCATTCCTCTATATCGGGCATTCGGAAAATCTGGGCACGGGCGGCGGCGATTTCCGCCTGGTGGGCAAGACCATCTACCAATCGCGGCACGCCATGGGCAAACGGGAGGCGGCATGAGCATCAAGGTCCTGGTCGTCGACGATTCCGCGCTGATCCGCGAAGTGCTGACACGCATGCTGTCGCGGGACGGCGATATCGTGGTGGTGGGTACCGCCACCGATCCGATCGACGCGCGCGAGAAGATCAAGGCGCTCAATCCCGATGTGGTGACGCTCGATATCGAAATGCCCAATATGAACGGGCTCGATTTCCTCGACCGGCTGATGCGGTTGCGGCCGACCCCGGTGGTGATGGTATCGACGCTGACCAAGAAGGGCGCCAGCGAAACGCTGCTGGCGCTCGAATTGGGGGCGGTGGATTTCGTCGCCAAGCCAAGCGCCGAATTCGAGGGTGGGATCGAGGCTTTCGGCGCTGGCTTACGCGACAAGATCCGCGCCGCCGCGCGCTCGGATGTGCGCGGGCGGGCGAGCCGGGTCGAAGCACCCAAGGTCGCGATCAAGACGGCGGCGGCCCCGGCCGGCGCGATCATCGCCATCGGAGCCTCCACCGGCGGGGTCGAGGCGATCAGGGCGGTGCTGACCGAGCTGCCCGCCGATTGCCCGCCCATCGTCATCGCCCAGCATATGCCGGCGGGCTTTACCGCCCGCTTTGCCGCGCGGCTCGATGAACTCTGCGCCATCAAGGTGGTCGAGGCCGAGGATCGCATGCCTTTGCTGACCGGCCAGGCCTATATCGCCAAGGGTGGCCGGCATTTGCGGGTGGAGCGGTCCTCGGGCCAGCTCAAATGCCGGCTCAGCGATGATGAGCTCGAAAGCGGGCATCGGCCCAGTGTCGATGTGCTGTTCGAATCGGTGGCGCGCGCCGTCGGCCCGCTCGCCGTCGGCGCCATCCTCACCGGCATGGGCCGGGATGGGGCAAGGGGGCTCAAGCTGATGCGCGATGCCGGTGCCTATACTCTGGGGCAGAACCAGGCCTCGGCCCTGGTCTATGGCATGCCGCGGGTTGCCTTCGAAGAGGGCGCCGTGGTGGAACAGGCCCCGATCGAGGCCATTGCGAGCCGCCTGGCCCATGCACTGGTTAAGCTCAAGGCAGCGGCATAGGGACAAAGCGCAGCAGGCGGTTGAGGGATTTGTAACGCTTCGTCCCTAAGTGTTTTTCATTGACTTCGGGAGTGGCCCCGAAAACCAGAAGGTGACCAAAACCATGCCGAAAGCCAGCGCTGTCAGTGTTCTCGTCGTTGATGACCAGCAGTCCATGCGCGGTATCTGCAAATACATCCTGACCCAGCTCGGCTTTAAGGACATTATCGAGGCCAAAAGTGGCCGCGATGCCCTGGGCAAGCTTGAAAAGGGCAATGTCGACCTGATCATTTCCGATTGGAACATGGAAGATATCGACGGGCTGACCCTGCTCAAGGTGATCCGCAAGCATCCGCGCACCCAGGCCATGCCCTTCATCATGGCCACTGGCCGCTCGGACAAGGAGCAGGTCAAGGAAGCCATTTCCTTCGGCGTCAACAATTACATCATCAAGCCGTTCGATGCTTCGACCATGAAGAAGCGCATCGAGGCCGTGATCGGCGCGCTGAGCTGACAATGCCTGGACCCAGCTAGGATCAACACGGGGCGCCTTATTGGCGCCCTTTGTTTTTGGGCGCTCGCAAACTACCATACTAGTGCAACCCTACGTTAATGTCCCAAGTCTAGGATCGCGGCAACTTGGGAGGGGGAGCGTCCAGAAGGGCGCTTGTGCATCGTGACCTTATTTTCCGGACTGAAGAATATCAGGCTGACGACGGCGATCGCCGCCCTGGTGCTGACCAGCATTGCCGTAACCGTCATCGCCTATACCGCCACGGTCTATATCGACCTGCGCGGACAGGCGACGCGACAGAGCATCGCCAAGCAGGAATCGGACCTGCAGGTGGCGGCGACGGTTTATGAGAAGCGCCTGCCGGGCTCGGTCGTGACCTGGGCCGAGACGGGCGGCATTGCTACCTTCCAGACCTATTCCATTCCCTTCTTCTACGATACGGCGGCGGTTGATGCGCTGACCCGGGTGACCGGCGACGCATCGGCCATTTTCGCCTTCGATGCCGCGAGCGGCGTCTTCACCGCCAAGACCAGCAGTTTCGTGTTGCCCGATGGCACACGCGCCAAGGATTTCGCGCTCGATGCAGCGTCGCCCGAAGCGGTGGCGCTGGCGGCGAGCCTGCCCTATGCAGGCGTGACCACCATGCAGGGGCAGCGGCTCAATGCTGAATTCCAGCCCATTACCAATCTGAGCGGCGAATTGCTCGGAGCCTTCTTTGTGGGCGGCGATGCCGGGGCCGCCGAAGTCATCGCCCGCGCCTCCGCGCTCAATATGGTGATCATCGGGGCCGTGCTGCTGGCGGTGCTGGGCAGCGTTGCCCTGCTGCTGTCGCGCTGGCTGACCAAGCCCATTCCCCGCCTCGCCGGGGCCATGGGCGAGATTGCCGAGGGCAAGTTCGATACCGATGTGCCCTTCACGGATCGCGGCAACGAGATTGGGGCGATGGCCAAGGCCGTTGAAGTGTTCCGGGAAAACGGGCTCAGAGTGAGTCAGATGACGGAAGCGGAAGCGGCGCGGATCATTGCCGATCAGGAGAACCGCCAGCAGATGATGGCGGAACTGCAATCGGCCTTCGGCGTAGTGGTGGATGCGGCAGTGGCCGGGGACTTTACCCGCAAGGTCACGGCAGAATTCCCCGATCCTGAACTCAATAGCCTGGCCACCGGCGTCAACAACCTGGTCTCGACCTTCAATCGCGGTGTCTCGGAACTGGGCGAGGTGCTGGGCGCTATGGCCGATACCGATCTCACCCGCCGCATGGAGGGGGATTACGAGGGGGCTTTTGCGACCATCAAATCCGACATCAATGCGGTGGCCGGCAAGCTGACCGAAGTGGTTGGGCAATTGCGACAGACCTCTGGTGCGCTCAAGACGGCGACAGGGGAAATTCTCTCCGGCGCGAACGATCTCTCGGAGCGCACGACCAAGCAGGCGGCCACTATCGAAGAGACTTCGGCGGCCATGGAGCAGCTGGCGTCCACGGTCTTGCAAAACGCACAACGGGCCAAGGATGCGAGCGCCAATGCGGCCGAAGTTACCCGCACCGCCGAAGAAGGCGGCAAGGTGATGGATGCGGCCAACCTAGCCATGGAGCGGATCACCGATTCCTCGGCCAAGATTTCCAATATTATCGGGCTGATCGACGACATCGCCTTCCAGACCAATCTTTTGGCCTTGAACGCTTCGGTGGAAGCAGCGCGGGCTGGCGATGCCGGCAAGGGCTTTGCCGTGGTCGCCGTCGAAGTGCGCCGCTTGGCGCAATCGGCGGCCTCGGCATCTTCAGACGTGAAAACGCTGATCGAGCAGAGTGCCGGTGAGGTCCGCAGCGGCAGCAAGCTCGTCAATGATGCATCGAGCAAGCTCAAGGCCATGCTCGACGCAGTGCGGGGCAATAATGACCTGCTGGATTCCATCGCCAGGGATAGCCGGGAACAGGCCTCGGCGATCGAGGAGGTCAATACGGCCGTCCGCACCATGGACGAGATGACCCAGCACAATGCGGCTTTGGTGGAAGAAACCAATGCCGCCATCGAACAGACCGAGGGCCAAGCGATCGAACTGGACCGGATCGTCGATGTGTTCCGCATCGAGGGCAATGACGAAGCCGCCTGGCAGCGGGACGAGGATGTGCGGGGGCTGCAGAACCGGCTCAAGAGCGCGACAGGCACTCTCGCCACGCGCGGCAACACTGCGCTCGCCCGTGATTGGGAGGCCTTCTAGAATCGATCGACGCAGAACCGCGGCCCAGCTCCCTTCCCTCGGGGGAGGGAGCTTTCCACATGCCGATCACTTCACACCCCGCCGGTAAGAGGTCGCTAATCGATCTCACGTAAATATACGCATCGAGCGCGCCAGAAGGCGCGTGATTTGGGGGGTAGTCGGCATGAATAGCCGCATCGGCCGGTTCTTCGGCAATGTAAAAATGACCACGGCCATTGCGGCACTGGTTCTGGTTTCGATCATCGGATCGGTTGGCGCTGTCACCGCGGCCATTTATTTCAATACCAATGCGACCCTGGCGCGCCAGAGCGAGGAAAACCAGCAGACCCATATGGGTGCCGCTGCGACCATCCTTGAGCGGCGGCTGGCCGGTTCGGTGCTGACCTGGGCCGATGATGGCGGAATCGGCAATTTCCAGAGCTGGGCCGTGCCGCCGTTCTACGATACCGAAATCATCGATTCGGTGGTGCGCGTCATCAAGCAGGATGCCAGCATCTATGTGCTCGATAATGCCAGCCAGAATCTGATCAGCAAGACGACGAGCCTGACCCTGGCCGATGGCACGCGCGCGGTTGATATGGTGCTGGGCCCCGATAGCCCTGCCTATGCCACGGTCATGGCGGGCGAGCGCTTCTTCGGCACGGTGCCGGTCAATGGCGTCGACTATTACGCGACCATCCAGCCGATCAAGAAGATGAGCGCGGCCGACAAACTCAATGGCCCGGTCATGGGCGCGATTTTCGTCGGCACGCCGCTGGCTCAGGTTACCGCCGAGGTCAATTCGGCGCTGCAGCTCATCGCCATGGTGGGCGGTGCGGCGATTATCGGCTTCGGTCTCTTGGGCCTCCTGGCCTCGCGCCTGCTGACCCGGCCGCTGCCGGTTCTGGTCGGCGCCGCCGCCCGGATCGCCGATGGCGAATATGATACCGACGTGCCTTTCACCACCCGCGGCAATGAAATTGGCGCCATGGCCAAGGCGGTCGACGTGTTCCGCGCCAATGGTCTGCGCATCAGCCAGATGACGGAAGCGGAAGCGGCGCGGATCATCGCCGATCAGGAGAACCGCCAGCAGATGATGGCGGAGCTGCAATCGGCCTTCGGCGTGGTGGTGGATGCGGCAGTGGCCGGGGACTTTACCCGCAAGGTCACGGCAGAATTCCCCGATCCTGAACTCAATAGCCTGGCCACCGGCGTCAACAACCTGGTCTCGACCTTCAATCGCGGTGTCTCGGAACTGGGCGAGGTGCTGGGCGCTATGGCCGATACCGATCTCACCCGCCGCATGGAGGGGGATTACGAGGGGGCTTTTGCGACCATCAAATCCGACATCAATGCGGTGGCCGGCAAGCTGACCGAAGTGGTTGGGCAGCTGCGGCAAACCTCTGGTGCGCTCAAGACGGCGACAGGGGAAATTCTCTCCGGCGCGAACGATCTCTCCGAACGCACGACCAAGCAGGCGGCCACTATCGAAGAAACTTCGGCGGCCATGGAGCAGTTGGCGTCCACGGTCTTGCAGAATGCGCAACGGGCCAGGGATGCGAGCGCCAATGCGGCTGAAGTTACCCGCACCGCCGAAGAGGGTGGCAAGGTGATGGATGCGGCCAACCTGGCCATGGAACGGATCACCGATTCCTCGGCCAAGATCTCCAACATTATCGGGCTGATCGACGATATCGCCTTCCAGACCAATTTGCTGGCCTTGAACGCTTCGGTGGAAGCGGCGCGGGCTGGCGATGCCGGCAAGGGCTTTGCCGTGGTTGCCGTCGAAGTGCGGCGGCTGGCGCAATCGGCGGCCTCGGCATCTTCAGACGTGAAAACGCTGATCGAGCAGAGTGCCGGTGAAGTCCGCAGCGGCAGCAAGCTGGTCAATGATGCATCGAGCAAGCTCAAGGCCATGCTCGACGCGGTGCGGGGCAACAACGATCTGCTGGATTCCATCGCCAGGGATAGCCGGGAACAGGCTTCGGCGATCGAGGAGGTCAATACGGCGGTCCGCACCATGGACGAGATGACCCAGCACAATGCGGCTTTGGTGGAAGAAACCAATGCCGCCATCGAACAGACCGAGGGCCAAGCGATCGAACTGGACCGGATCGTCGATGTGTTCCGCATCGAGGGCAATGACGAAGCCGCCTGGCAGCGGGACGAGGATGTGCGGGGGCTGCAGAACCGGCTCAAGAGCGCGGCAAGCACTCTCGCCACGCGTGGCAACACTGCGCTCGCTCGTGACTGGGAGGCCTTCTGACAGAGGCTGATTTCTGGGCTCCGGTCCGTGGAGGACGGACCGGGCCCGGTAAGCGGGCGCTAATCGATATCGGGTATGTGTACTGAACTGGCGCCAGAAGGCGCGGGATGGGGGTCGTTCATGGTCAAAGGCATTGGCCGGTTCTTCGGCAATATCAAGCTCACAACGGGCATAGCGGCCCTGGTCATCTCAGCGGTGATCGTCTCGGTGGCGGCGGTGAGCCTGGCCATCTTCCTCTCGCTCAGCGCTTCGGTGCGAAGCGATGCGATGGCGGGGCAGGTCAAGGCGCTCAAAACGGCAGCCACCATTCTCAAGGGCGGCATGTCGGACACCAATGTCACCTGGACGCCGGAGGGTGGGCTCGAAGCCATCAGCACCTGGATGATGCCCGGCCAGTTCGGCAAGCATGAATTGGTGGATTCCATCGCCCGGGTCACCGGGGAGGCCGCCACCATTTTCAGCTGGGACGAGGCGAGCCAGGATTTCGTGCGCCAGTCGACGACCATTATCGGCGCCGATGGCGAGCGCATCATCGGCACCCCGCTCGACAGGGCCGGCGCCGCCTATGCCGCCATGCTGGCTTCGACGCCCTATTTCGGCGAGGCGGTCGTGGTCGATAAGCCCTATTACACGGCCTATCAGCCCATTCTCAACCGCAGCGGCAAGCCGATCGGCGTGCTGTTCGTGGGCACCGACAAGGCGCAGGTTGAGGCCGTCATCTATGATGTGCTGAAACTCCTGCTGGGCGTTGGCGCCGCGATCCTGGTGGTGCTGGGCGCGGCCGGCTATGTGATGTCGCGCCTGATGATGGCGCCGGTGCCCAGGCTGGCGCAGACCATGGAATTGATCGCCGGCGGCGATTACGCGACCGCGGTGCCCTATACCGGGCGCGGCAATGAAGTGGGTGCCATGGCCAAGGCCGTGGAAGTGTTCCGCGAGAACGGGCTCAAGGTCAGCGAAATGACCGAGGAAGAGCGGGCCGCCTCGGTGCGCCGCCGGGTTGAGCGCACCGATATGATGGTGGCTTTGCAGGCTGCCTTTGGCGAAGTGGTCGATGCCGCCATTGCCGGGGATTTTTCCAAGCGCGTCCATGCCCAGTTTCCCGATGCCGAACTCAATGCCCTGGCCGGCAGCGTCAATGCGCTGGTCGAAACGGTGGATCGCGGCATTGCCGAAACCGGCGATGTGCTGGGGGCCCTGGCCGATACCGATCTCACCCGCCGCATGCATGGCGATTATCAGGGCGCCTTTGCCAAGCTCAAGGGCGATACCAATGCGGTGACCGACAAGCTCACCGAAATCGTCGGCGGCGCCAAGGCGATTTCGGGTGCGCTCAAGACGGCGACGGGGGAAATTCTCTCCGGCGCCAACGATCTGTCCGAACGCACTACGCGGCAGGCGGCGACCATTGAGGAAACCTCGGCGGCCATGGAGCAATTGGCGGCAACGGTGGCCGAGAATGCCCGGTTGGCCGAAGACGCCAATGGCAAGGCGCAATCGGTGTCCAAAAGCGCGGCGCAGTCCGGTGTCACCATGGGCGAGGCCAATGCCGCCATGGAACGCATCACCACCAGCTCGTCCAAGATCTCCAACATTATCGGCATGATCGACGACATCGCCTTCCAGACCAATCTTCTGGCTCTCAACGCTTCGGTGGAAGCGGCGCGGGCCGGGGATGCGGGCAAGGGCTTTGCCGTGGTGGCGGTGGAAGTGCGGCGCCTGGCGCAGTCGGCAGCTTCGGCATCATCCGATGTCAAGGCGCTGATCGAGCAGAGCGCGGCCGAGGTCAAGGGCGGCAGCAAGCTCGTCTCCAATGCCGCCGAGCAATTGGCGGGCATGCTGGATGCGGTGGAGCAGAATACCGCCATCATGCAATCCATCGCCAAGGCCAGTCGCGAGCAGGCAGCGGCCATTGGCGAGGTCAGTACCTCGGTGCGGGCGCTCGACGAGATGACCCAGCACAATGCCGCGCTGGTCGAGGAGATCAATGCCGCCATCGAACAGAGCGAAGCCCAGGCGGCCCAGCTCGACGCGGTGGTGGATGTGTTCACGCTCGAAGACAATGGCCCAGCCATTGGCCGGGTCCCGGCGCAGCAGGCCAGTGCCCCGCCGCGCCGTCCGGTCGAGAAGGTGCAGGCGGCAGCGCGCTCCTATCTGAGCCAGGGCAATGCTGCTATCGCCACCGATTGGAGCGAGTTCTAGCGGGTTGCGGCGGGCTCTTTGCCGGGCCCGCCGAAGCGCTTCCTTAACCAGTGTGGCGATAGTCTGGCGGCGCGTCATGGCCGCGGAGAGGAGCTGCGGGCATGCCTTGGTCCAAGGCATATTTGCCACAACTCCGCGGGGCGTTTCGATGAACCGACTGAAACTGGCGTTCAAGCTGCCGGCCATGGTGGTGGCCATTGCGCTTGTCACCGGCGCAAGCCTGGCCCTGGCGGCCTATTTTGCCAGCAATCGCATTGTCACGAACCAGGCCGAACAGCGGCTGACGGCCGTGGCGAGCAATGCCAAAACTTCGCTCGAAGCCTATCTCGGCGAAGTGGCCGAAGATTTGACGCTCTTTGCCGGGCGCTCGGAAATCGCCGCTTCGATCGACGCTTTCTCGGGCGCCATGCGCTCGCTCAAGGGGCAGGGCGATCCAACGGCGCTGCTGCAGGGCGCCTATATCGCCGGCAATCCCAATGCCGCCGATGCGCGGGCCCTGCTCGACACCTCCGACAAGCTGCCGGTCTATGACCTGCACCACCGGACCCTCCATGCCGATTTCCGCGACCTGCTGGACAAGCGCGGCTATTACGACATCCTGCTGTTCGATACCGATTTCAACGCGGTCTATTCGGTCGCCAAGGAAGAGGACTTCGCCACCAATTTCAAGGAAGGCGGCGGGCCATGGGCCGATACCGACCTTGGCCGTGTGGTGCGCGCCGCCATGGCGGGGGAAGCGGGACAGGTCTTTCTCTCCGATTTCGCGCCTTATGCGCCGAGCGGGAACATTCCGGCCAGCTTCATTGCCGCGCCGGTGATCGATCAGGGCTTCCTGATCGGCGTCATCGCCTTCCAGATGCCCAGTGCGCGCATTGCCGCCGTGCTCGACCGCACCCAGGGTCTGGGGCAGAGCGGGGAGCTTTATCTGGTCGGCCAGGACAGCCTGGCGCGTAACGATTCCGCCGTCACGCCCGATAATGACGTGCTCAGCCAAGCGATTGGCGGCGGCGTGGTAACGGCCGCTCTGGCGGGCAATGCCGGGCTTGGTCCAATCGTGCGGGCGGATGGCTCGGCCTATGTCGCGGCGGTGCAGCCGCTGAGTTTTGGCGGTGTCGACTGGGCCGTGGCCGCGCTGGAAAGCGAGGCCGATATCTCGGCGCCCTCCGATGGGTTGCGCAATACCATGCTGATCATCGGGCTGGGGCTTTTGGCGCTGGCGAGCGTCGTGAGCCTCCTGATTGCCCGCACCATTACCCGGCCGGTCTCGCGGCTGACAGCTGCCATGGCGGAGATGGCGGCGGACAATCTCGATATTGCCGTGCCGGGCCTCGATCGCGGTGATGAGCTGGGCGCCATGGCGCAGGCCGTCGACGTGTTCCGCGCCAATGGCCTCAAAGTGCGCGAATTGCGCGCGCTGGAGGATGGTTCAAACCAGGAGCGGGCGGCCCAAGCCGCCATGATGGCGGAGCTGCAGCGCAATATCGCCGCGGCCGTCGCAGCGGCGCTTGACGGCGATTTCTCCCAGCGCGTCGGCGCCGGGTTTGCCGATGCCAAGCTCAATGACCTGGCCGGCAGCGTCAATGACATGCTGGCCAGCGTCGAACATGGTATCGGGGAGACGGGCGTGGTGCTGGCCGCACTGGCGCGGGCCGATCTCACCCTCCGGATGGAGGGCAACTACAAGGGCGCCTTTGCGCGCCTCCAGGCCGATACCAATGGAGTGGCCGACAAGCTCACCGAGATCGTGACGCAGCTGCGCGGCACCTCGCGCTCGCTCAAGACGGCGACGGGCGAAATTCTCTCCGGCGCCAATGACCTCTCCGAGCGCACGACGCGGCAGGCGGCGACCATCGAGGAAACCTCGGCGGCCATGGAGCAGCTCAGCCAGACCGTGGTGGCCAATGCCAAGGATGCCGAAACGGCCAGCAGCAAGGCCAAAGGCGTGGCAATTGCCGCTGAACAGAGCGGAGCGGTAATGCGCGACGCGACGGCGGCCATGGAGCGGATCACCACCAGCTCGGCCAGGATTTCCAATATTATCGGGCTGATCGACGACATCGCCTTCCAGACCAATCTTCTGGCCTTGAACGCTTCGGTGGAAGCAGCCCGGGCGGGGGATGCCGGCAAGGGTTTTGCCGTGGTGGCCGTCGAAGTGCGGCGGCTGGCGCAATCGGCCGCCTCGGCATCTTCCGACGTCAAGGCGCTGGTCGAGCAATCGGCGGGCGAGGTCAAGGGCGGAGCGCGGCTCGTGGCCGATGCCGCCGACCGGCTGGTGGCCATGCATGAAGGCATCCGCGCCAATACCGATGTGCTGGAAGCCATTGCCCGCGCCAGCCGCGAACAGGCCAATGCCATCGACGAGGTCAATACCGCCATCCGCCAGATGGACGAGATGACCCAGCATAATGCCGCCCTGGTGGAAGAGACCAATGCGGCCATCGAGCAGACCGAAGTGCAGGCCAGCGATCTAGACCGGATCGTCGATGTATTTGCCATCGGGCAGCGCGGCGCTCCGGCCGCCGGGGCTCGTACGGTCCCGGCCGAGGATGCGCGGGGGCTGCGCGAGCGGGTTGGTGCCTTTGCCGCCAAGTTCCGGGCCAGGGGGAGCGCGGCGATCGACAAGGATTGGTCGGAGTTTTAGGGTCTAGCGCCCCGTTCCATCCAGCAGCAATGAACCATTGGCCTTTGCCCTCCCTCCCCCTTGAGGGGAGGGCCGGGGAGGGGGTGGTTTTGTGGACCACCACACGACCCCCACCCTCGATCCCTCCCCTCAAGGGGGAGGGAGGCGAAGGAACCGACTTTTCTCCGCAAGTCAGCAGTTCGCAACCGCCGGAATCGTGCCCCTCAGATCCCCCACCATACGTCGACTTGCCAAGGGCTCCCGAAAGCCGCCGTTAACCAATTGGGCGCACGATGGTGTGATCAAGTCTTTGGTTTGTTTTACTAAATTTTAGCCATCTCAAGGGTGCGAGTGACGCAATGCGTCCTGGTAAGCCGCGTCGAGAAAGCCAAACTGCCCAATTGCTGCCGGCCGCTGCCGTGGCTTTGTTCACCCTTATCATTGCAGCCATTGCTGTTCATGCACCGCCAAAGGCGGGCGAGATGGGCGTGGTCTTTGCCCCCTGGACAAGCCAGGGCGAGGCGATGGGTGCTGTGGTGGCGGCAGGGGGGCGGATTGTCGATAGCAGCCGGCTCAGCAATGTCATCGTTGCCTATGGGCTCGATGAAGGGTTTGGCGAAAGGGTCCGCGAGCGCGGTGCGTGGTTCACCGTGGCGGCCATTGGTCTTTGCGCAGGCGTGGGGGGCCTAAGCTGATGACACAGAAGATGAATCTGGAGCAGTTCCGGCTACAGGCGGCGATTGGTCTAGGCGCGATGAGCGCGGTGCTGGCGGGCGCGGCGGTGAGCATCGATATTGTCCGCTGGGGCGGGCCGGGGCTGGGAAGCGTGCTGGCACTGATTACCCTGGCTGCACTGGTGGCCGGTCTCGTGCTGTTCCGCCGGCGGCCCGCCTTCCGCTATCTGGCCGTTTCGGTGCTGATGGCGCAGGTCATGGCGGTGCTGATCACCATGCGCGAGCATCCCCAGCAGGTCGACATCCATATGGCCTTCTTTGCCGCCCTGGCCATGTGTGCGCTGCTCTATGACATCAAGGCCATTCTGGTGGGTGCGTCCCTGGTGGCGGTGCATCACCTGGGGTTGGGCCTGCTCTGGAGCGACATGGTGTTTTATGGCGGCGGCGGCCTGGGGCGGGTCGTGCTGCATGCGGTGATCCTTGTGGCCGAGGCGCTGGCGCTGGTCTGGATGACGCGCAATACCGAAATGCTGCTGCAATTGGCCAATCTCAAATCGGACGAAGCCGAGGCGGAGGCGGAAATTGCGCACCGCCATGCCCAGACGGTCAAGGAGAGCCTGGAGGCCAGCCAGACCCGCGCCGCCCTGATGCAGTCCCTGCAATCGGGCTTTGGCGATGTGGTGGATGCGGCCGTCGAGGGCGATTTCAGCCACCGCGTCACGGCCGACTTCCCCGACGAGGACCTCAACCGGCTGGCCAATTCGGTCAATCTGCTGCTTGGCACGGTGGAACGCGGCATCGCCGAAACCGGCGGCGTGCTGACGGCTCTTGCCGCGACCGACCTCACCCGGCGCATGGAGGGGGAATATCGCGGGGCCTTTGCCAAGCTCAAGACCGATACCAATAGCGTGGTCGATACGCTGTCGGGGTTGATCGACCGGCTCAAGGATACATCGGGGTCGCTCAAGACCGCGACCGGCGAGATTCTGTCGGGCGCCAACGATCTTTCCGAACGCACCACCAAGCAGGCGGCGACCATCGAGGAAACCGCTGCCTCGATCGAGCAATTGTCCAATGCCGTGCTCGACAATGCCAGGCGCGCCGAAACGGCCAGCGGCAAGGCTCAGGCCGTGTCCAATACCGCTACCGAGGGCGGGGCCGTCATGGACCGCGCCAATGCGGCCATGGCCGGCATCGAGGCCAGTTCGGCCAGGATTTCCAGCATTATCGGGCTGATCGACGATATCGCTTTCCAGACCAATCTTCTGGCGCTCAACGCTTCGGTGGAAGCGGCGCGGGCGGGCGATGCCGGCAAGGGCTTTGCCGTTGTCGCGATCGAAGTGCGGCGGCTGGCGCAATCGGCGGCGGGCGCTTCGGCCGAGGTCAAGCAATTGATCGAAGCCAGCGCCGATGAAGTGCGCAGCGGCTCGCGGCTCGTTGCCCAGGCGGCCGAAAAGCTGCTCGATATCCTGGCCCGGGCGCAGGAAAGCTCGAGCCTCATCGATTCCATTGCCCAGGCCAATAAGCAGCAATCCTCGGCGCTGCAGGAGGTCACGGCCGCCGTGCGGCAGATGGACGAGATGACCCAGCATAATGCGGCGCTGGTGGAAGAGACCAATGCAGCGATCGAACAGACCGAAGCGCAGGCGGCCGAGCTCGACCATATTGTCGAAGTCTTCCGCACCGGCGCGGCCGCACCTATGCAGGCGGCTCCCCCGCGGCCGGCTTTGCGCGCCGTGGGCAATGCCGTCATCGCACCGGACTGGAACGAGTTTTAGCTCTCTTTACCAGCAATTTACCATGGCTGACCCAGGCTTAAGGCGGATTGATCCAGATCATGCCGCGAGCCGCCGGGATCGGCTCCATTCATTCATCCCTTGGAATCGAGCTTTTCATGCCTGCCCCTATTTCATCCACAGACGCCCTCCAATCCCGGCTCGACTTCATTGGCCTCGACGAAGCAGCCCGCCAGCGCCTTTCGAGCGTACAGCATCACATCGATACCCATCTGCCGCTGGCGCTCGACAAGTTCTACGCCAAGATCGCCAAAGTCCCGGCGGTCGCCAAATTCTTCGATGGCAAGCCGCAGATGGACCGGGCGCAGTCCAAACAGGTGGGCCATTGGAAGGCGATCGCGGCCGGGCAGTTCGACGATACCTATTATGAGGCGAGCACCCGTGTTGGGCTGCGCCATGCCCAGATCGGGCTTGAGCCGCGCTGGCATATCGGGGGCTATGGCATCATCGTGGAAACCTTGGTGCGCGGGCTGATCCATGACGTGATGGTCGAGGCGCTGGCGCCCAGGCCGGGCCGGTTCGGCAAGAAGGCGCCATCGCCCGAGGAGGTGCTGGCCGAGGCCGATGCCATGGCCGGGGCGCTGGCCGACGTGCTCAAATCCATGCTGCTCGACATCGATATCGGGGTGTCGGCCTATTTCGAGAAATTGACCGCCGAGGCCAAGGCGGCCGATGAGGACGCCAAGGCCAAGATCAATCGCGCGGTGACGCTGACCGGGGAAGTGCTGCGCGACATGGCCGAGGGCGATCTCACCAGCCGCATCACCGCCGATTTTGAGCCCGAATTCGCTCAGATCAAACATGATACAAATGCGGTGGCCGAGCGGCTGACCGGCATTGTCAGCCAGCTGCAGCAGACCTCGCGCTCGCTCAAGACGGCAACCGGGGAAATCCTGTCCGGCGCCAATGATCTGTCCGACCGCACCACCAAGCAGGCCGCCACTATCGAACAGACCGCTGCCGCCGTCGAACAACTCTCGACCGCCGTGGTGGACAATGCAAAACGGGCGGCGACGGCCAGCGACAAGGCCCAGGCCCTGGCGCAGAGCGCCACCGAGGGTGGCGCGGTCATGGTCGAGGCCAATAGCGCCATGGCGGCCATAGAAACCTCATCGGACAAGATTTCCAAGATCACCGGCATGATCGACGATATCGCCTTCCAGACGAACCTCCTGGCGCTCAATGCCTCGGTGGAAGCGGCGCGGGCGGGCGATGCCGGCAAGGGCTTTGCCGTGGTGGCGGTGGAAGTGCGGCGGCTGGCGCAATCGGCGGCCGGAGCCTCGGCTGAAATCAAGGCTTTGGTCGAAGCCAGTGCCGGCGAGGTGCGCAATGGCTCGCGGCTGGTGGGGCAGGCGGCCGAAACGCTGCTCGATATCCTGGCCGGGGCGCAGGAAAGCGCTGTACTGATCGATACGATCGCGCAGGCCAACAAGGAGCAGTCGGCGGCGCTCGAAGAGGTCACTGTCGCCGTGCGGCAGATGGATGAGATGACCCAGCACAATGCGGCACTGGTCGAGGAAACCAATGCGGCCATCGAACAGACCGAAGGGCAGGCGGGGGAACTCGACCATATCGTCGATGTATTCCGCATCGCGCGGAACATATCGGCCCAGCCAATCATGCGGCCGCGTCTGGCTTCCTGACACGGGCTGTCAGCAGCAGCGGATTAAACCTGCCGAGGCGCAAGCCGGCGCCGGAGCCCGATCATGACCGCTGCATGCCACGCCCAGGACATTCTGCCAGCCTCCCCGCCGCCTGCGGGCGCCCCCTCGCAGGCGGCGCTCGACGATCTGCTGGCGCCCCTGCCCGCGGCGACGGCAGCGCTGGCACGGCGCGTGGTGGCGCTGGTCGCGGCTCATCCGGGCCTGTCGGGCGAGGTCAAGACGGGGTGGAAATCGGTCAATTTCCGCCATGGCCGGGCCGGGCATGTCTGCGCGGTCTTTCCCCATCCCGACCGCGTCTCGCTCTATTTCGAGCAGGGGCGGCTGCTCGACAATGGCCATGGCCTGTTCCAGGGCGAGGGGCTCAAGAAGGGGCGCTTCATCCGCATGCTGCCGGGCGCGGAAATTCCCATCGACATTATCGGCATCCTGATCGGGGAGGCCATTGCCCTGCTCGATTGAGCATGCTTGAAAGCGCTGTGACCTGAGGGAGACTTGGCGATGGCGCGAATTGGGCTGGTGGCGCATGACGACAAGAAGGACGAATTGTGCGCCTGGACCGTGTTGCACAAGGCCAAGCTCAGCCAGCACGATCTGTGGGGTACGGGGACGACGGGCGGCCGCGTGATGGCGGCGACGGGCCTGCCGGTCTCGCTGCTCAAGAGCGGACCGCTGGGCGGGGATCAGCAGCTGGGCGCCATGATCGCCGAGGGCAAGCTCGACATGCTGATCTTCTTCATCGACCCGCTTTCGGCCCAGCCGCACGATGTCGACGTCAAGGCGCTGACCCGGCTGGCAACGCTCTATGACGTGCCCCTGGCCAATAATAAATCCACAGCCGATGCGGTGCTCGCCGCGATTTGACCCGGCAAACCCCTTCGCGGGCCGCGCAAGGTTGACCCTTGCCCCCCGTTATGAGCAGATGCGGCAAAATAGCCCGGAGACATAACCGGGCAGGCATAGCTCAGGAAACGGAACGGGTTTGGGTGTCTGATGTAGTTATTGACGTTCGCAACGTCAGCAAGCGCTTTGGCGGCCTCACGGCCGTCAACAATTGTTCGCTCTCGGTTCGGCGCGGCTCGGTCACGGGGTTGATCGGGCCCAATGGCGCGGGCAAATCCACTTTGTTCAACATCGTGGCGGGCAATATCGTGCCCGATAGCGGCCAGGTGATCTTTGACGGGCAGGATGTCACGGGTCTCAAGCCCCATCAGCTCTTCCGCACCGGCATGCTGCGCACGTTCCAGATCGCGCATGAATTCTCTCATATGACGGCGCTGGAAAACCTGATGATGGTGCCGGGCGACCAGCCGGGCGAATATCTGGCCAATACCTGGTTCCGGCCGGGCCTGGCCAGATCGCGCGAGACCGAGGTGCGCAAGAAGGCGCTCGACGTCATCGATTTTTTGAAGCTCGGCCATGTGCGCAACGAGCTGGCGGGCAATCTTTCGGGCGGGCAGAAAAAGCTGCTCGAGCTGGGCCGCACCATGATGGTGGATGCCAAGGTGGTGCTGCTCGACGAGGTGGCCGCGGGCGTCAACAAGACATTGCTCAACGACCTTGCCGCCAATATCGAGCGGATGAATCAGGAACTGGGCTATACGTTCTTCGTCATCGAGCATGACATGGACCTGATCGGGCGCCTGTGCGATCCGGTGATCGTCATGGCTCAGGGCGAGAAGATCGCCGAGGGCCCGATGGCCGAAATCCGCGCCAATCCCCAGATCGTCGAAGCCTATTTCGGCACTCCGGTCGAGGTGGCTTCCTGATGCGTGTTTCCTTGTCCAAAAACCGGTTTCCACTTTTTGGGGAAACCCGCTGATGGCTTTGATCGAACTCAAACATGTCGTCGGCGGCTATGGCGGCGCGCCGATCCTCAATGGCGTTAACCTGGCCATCGAGCCGCATGATATCGGCGTCATTGTCGGCCCCAATGGGGCGGGCAAGTCGACCACGCTCAAGGCCATTTTCGGGCTGCTGAAAGTCACCGGCGGGACGATCGAATTCGGCGGGGAGAATGTCGCCAATTCCCTGCCCGACCGGCTGGTGCCCAAGGGCCTTTCCTTCGTGCCGCAGGAAAAGAACGTCTTTACCTCGATGAGTGTCGAGGAAAACCTGGAAATGGGCGCCTTTACCCGCAAGGACGATTTCCGCGCCACCATGAACTGGGTCTATGAGATGTTCCCGGTGCTGGCGGAAAAGCGCCGCCAGCCGGCCGGAGAACTCTCGGGCGGGCAACGCCAGATGGTGGCCATGGGCCGGGCGCTGATGAGCAAACCGACCCTGTTGATGCTCGACGAGCCCTCGGCGGGCCTGTCGCCGCGCTATGTCATCGAGATTTTCGAGACCATTGTCCGCGTCAACAAGGAAGGCGTCGGCATTCTGATGGTCGAGCAGAATGCCCGCCAGGCCCTGGCCTTTGCCAGCAAGGGCTTCGTGCTGGCCAGCGGGCAGAACCGGTTCACCGGCACCGGCCCCGAACTTATCGCCGACCCCGAAGTCGCCAAGAGCTTTCTGGGGGGCTGAGATGGTGCAAGCTGGCTGGTCCAATTCACAATGTCATTCCCGCGCAGGCGGGAAGCCATTCTTTCCCCGCGCCTCAAAATCCCAGGAGTGGATTCCCGCCTGCGCGGGAATGACGCCGCGGGCAGGAAATGCGCCGAGCGCCGCTGAGATATCCGCATGACCGAACTCATTTTCTTCATCAACCAGGTCGTCATCGCCGGCGCCGTTCTGGGCTGCATCTATGCGCTGGGCGCGGTGGGCATCACGCTGGTTTTCGGCATTTTGCGCTTTGCCCATTTTGCCCATTCCGAGCTCATGACCTCGGGCGCCTTCTTTGCGTTCCTCCTGGCCAGCGCCTTTGCCGCCTGGGGCATTGTCACCCCCATTCCGACCGGTTTCGTGGTGCTGCCCATTGCCATGGTGATCTCGGCCATTCTGGCGCTGGGGATCGACAAGGGTTTTTATGCACCGCTGCGCAAGCGGGGCGCGCGGCCGGTGACGCTGCTGATCGCTTCGATCGGCGTGACACTGATGGTGCAGGGGCTGATCCGCCTGTTCTTTGGCGCCGGATCCTACTCGTTCTTCGAAACCGAGGCCAAGGACGTGTTCCGTATCGATCTGAGCATGCTCGGTTCGACCCGCCCCCTGGTGATCACCGAGCCGCAATTGCTGATGATTATCGTCACGGCCATTTCGGTGATCGCGCTGCATCTCTTTCTCACCCGCTCGCGGCTGGGCAAGGCGATGCGCGCTATGGCTGACAATGCGGATCTGGCGCAGGTGTCGGGCATCAATACGGCGCTGGTCGTGCGCGTCACCTGGATCATTGCCGGCGCCCTGGGCTGCATGGCCGGCACCATGCTGGCGCTGGATGTGACGCTGAAGCCCGATCTGGCCTTCAACATCATCATTCCCATCTTTGCCGCTGCCATTGTGGGCGGGTTGGGCCAGGCCTATGGCGCCATTGCCGGAGGGCTGTTGATCGGTTTTGCCGAATCTCTTGCCGTCTTCAACTGGACCATGGTGCTGCGCCCGCTCAACGCCATCCTGCCCGATTGGCTGCAATTGCCGGCAACGCTTGCCCTGGTGCCCACCGAATATAAGCTCACCGTCGCCTTCGTGATCCTGGTGGTGACGCTGCTGGTGCGGCCCACGGGTATCTTCAAGGGAGCCTCGTCATGATCCAGCGTTCCCTGACGCTCTTTGCCGGGCTTTTCGTCTTGATCCTGGTCATCGGCTGGCTGATGGGCCTGCCCTTTACCTCGTCGCGCCTCGTGGAAGCGGCCGCCTATAGCCTCATCGCGCTGGGCCTCAATATTCAGTGGGGATATGGCGGGCTCTTCAATTTCGGCATTATGGGCTTTCTGATGCTGGGCGGCTTTGCCGTCACCTTCATCTCCTATCCGGTCAATCCCACCTTCTGGGGTTCGGATGGCCCCCTCATGCTCGGTCGGGCGCTGCTCGCCTTTGCCGCGGGGGCTCTCCTGGTCATCGCGGCGCGCAAGAGCGATCGCATCGGTCTTAGGGGCGGGTGGAAGACCTTTGTCACGGTGCTCGCCTGGTTTGTCGCCTATTGCCTTTATCGCAGCCAGCTCGATCCGGCTGCGGCCTATATCGAATCGGCCGCCGGTGGCGGCTGGGTCGGGGGCCTGGGTGCCCATCCGATCCTGGGTTGGCTGTTCGGCGGGGTGCTGGCGGCGGTCATTGCCTTTATCGTCGGCAAGATCGCCCTGGGCCTGCGCACCGATTACCTGGCCATTGCCACGATCGGCATTTCCGAAATCATCCGGGCGCTGATCAAGAATATGGATTGGCTGACGCGCGGTACGCTGACGGTGTCGCCCATTCCCTGGCCGACCCCGCTGCCCCAGGATTACCAGGCCAGCGGCTCGGATCAGTTCAGCTCGCTGTTGCTGGCCCGCGGCGGCTTCCTGCTGCTGGCGCTGGCCGTGCTGGCCATTGCCCTCTGGCTGATCAGCCGGGCCTATTCGGGCCCCTGGGGCCGCATGATGCGCGCCATTCGCGACAATCACATTGCGGCGGCCTCCATGGGCAAGAATGTTACCGCGCGACAGCTCGAAATCTTCGTCTTCGGCTCGGTGCTGATGGGGATAGGCGGGGCCATGCTGGTCAGCTTCACCCAGATTTTCGATCCCTCGAGCTACCAGCCGATCAACCACACCTTCCTCATCTGGGTAATGGTGATCGTGGGCGGGGCGGGCAATAATTGGGGCGCGGTGTTTGGTGCGGTGCTGATCTGGCTGGTCTGGATCATTTCCGAGCCGCTCTCCAAGGTGGTGTTCGATTTCGTCAGCATGTGGTCGAGCAATTTCGGCTGGGGCGCCATTCCCGATATCGAAGCGCGCTCGGCCCAGATGCGCGTCTTCGTGCTGGGCCTGGTCATCACCATAGCCCTCCGATTTGCACCCCGAGGCCTGATCCCGGAAATGGTGAAGCGGGAGGGGTAGGTTCCTCTCTACCGCCATTGCTCTGCAACCCCCGCGCAAGCGGGGGTTTCTTTTTTAACGCCTCATAGCAAGCAAGAGAAACAGAGGTTCCCGCTTTCGCGGGAATGACCCGGTGAGGGATGAATTGTGCAGGTGACAACCCACCCACAATGTCATTCCCGCGAAAGCGGGAACCTCCGTTTTCCGCCGCAAGTAAGTCCAATATTGTACATTGTCTAAAATTGGACTATATGTGCTCCAGTAGACCGGAGACTGTTTCATGGCCCGCATCGCTCATCTTGCTACCCATCAGCCCGTTGCGCCGGGGCCTGACCGGCTGGATAATGCGCGCTTCCTGCCGCAGAACCGGCGGCGGTTGAGCGGGCCGGGGCTGCGCAGTTTCCTGGCCATTGCCGATCTTTGGGGCCTTAACGAAGAACAGCGCCGGCTGGTGCTGGGCTATCCGGCGCGCTCCACCTATCACCACTGGATGCGGCAGGCCCGGGCGCAGGAAAGCCTGCTGCTCGATGCCGATGTGCTGACGCGGATATCGGCCGTGCTGGGCATTCACCAGGCGCTGGGCGTGCTGTTTGCCAGCCAGGGCGATGGCCTGGCCTGGCTGCGTGGGCCTCATGATGCGCCGGTTTTTGGCGGCCAGCCCCCGTTGGCGCTGGTGACCAATGGGTCGCAGGACGGATTGCTCCTGGTGCGGCGCTTCCTTGATGCGGCGCGGGGTGGGCTCTATATGGCGCCCAATGCGACCGATGCCGGTTTTTCGCCCTTGGGCGACGACGCCATTGTCTGGCAATGAACGGCCAGCGCATCGCGGCGCCCCGGCCGTGCTATCGCCTCATCCCGTCGCAATTTCCCCCTATCGGGCTTTTCGACACCGTCAGCACACCTGCCGACCTCGAGGCGGTGATGGAGCTCGCCGGCTGGACCAATGACCGGCTGGTGAGCGAGCGATTGCGCCGCCTGCCCGAAGGCGAATGGGTGTTCGGGCGGCCCAATTCGAGCATTGTCATGGCCGCGTTTCTGCATGCCCCGCCGGGCGGCACGCGTTTTGCCGGGCCCGATCTGGGCGCCTGGTATGCGGCGGCGGCGATCAATACGGCGGTCGCCGAAGTGGCCCATCACCTGCGGCGCGAATTGGTGGCGCGCAATATTCCGGCGATGAGCCGCACCTATCGCGCCTATCATTGCCGGCTCGAGGGCGACTACCTCGACCTGCGCAACCAGCAGCAGGCACGACCGGAGCTCTATGACGGCACGAATTACACCGCGAGCCAGACCTTCGGCGAGGCCGAGCGCGCCAGCGGTGGCGACGGGCTGGTCTATGACAGCCTGCGCCATGGCGGGGGCACCAATATCGTCGCCTATCGCCCCTCCAAAGTGCTCGACGTGGTCCAGAGCGAGCATCTCGATGTCAGCGTCAGGGCGGACATGGCGCGGGTCGAGGTGCGGCGGTTGAGCGAATAGCTCAGCGCCGCGCGGCGACCCAGAGCCAACGGGTCGGCAGGTTGTCATAACCGCCGCCGTCCTCTTCGGTCAGTTCAAGTTCGCTCCAGGCCGCGGCGGCCCGATAGCGCGCCAGCAAGGTTTCTGCATTGGGGTAATTGTAATAACGCCCGAACTGGTCGCGACCTTCGCCACTGCCCGCCTTGAAGCTGGCGACAAACAGTCCGCCCGGCTTCAGCGCGCGGAAAATCTGGGCCAGGTTACCGGCCAGTTCGGCATCGGGCGCATGCAGCAGCGATGCGCTGGCCCAGACCCCGTCAAATTGCGCATCGGCATCGAGTTGATCGAACCGCATGACGCGCACCGGCCGCCCGATATGGCGACTTGCCTCTGCCGCCAGCTCGGGCGAGGCATCGGTGGGGTGGATGTCGAAGCCCTGCGACAGCATGTGGGCTGCGTCCTCGCCGCCGCCAGAACCCAGTTCGAGAATTGTCGCACCGGCCGGGAGCGCGGCGAGAAAGTGCGCCAGATGGGTCCCAATGCGCCGTTGCCGCTGCACATAGGTTGCGGCGTTTTCGGCATAGAACCGCAAGGTGTCATCATCGGCCATTGGCGCCTCCGGACAAAAAAGCCCGGGATCGCTCCCGGGCCTTCAATCTTGCAAAACCAGCTAAAATTACTGGATTTGACCCTTTTCGACGAACTTGCCGCCTTCGACGGCCAGTTCGACGATGATGCCGTCCACGTCGCCGGCCGCGTCGAAGTCGAGCGAGCCGCCGGCGCCGTCATAGTCGATATCGGTGCCGGCCTTGATCAATTCGACAGCCTTGCTCCACTCGCCGGGCAGGATTTTTTCGCCCGGAGCCGAAGCGACATCGCGCAGCGCGGCCGACAGACCCTCACGGCCGGCCGAACCGTTCTTCTCGATGGCGAGTGCCAGAAGGAAGGCGGCGTCATAGGCCTGGGGGGCATAGGTGGCATTGGCCTGGATGCCGGCATCATTGGCCAGCTTTTCATAGGTGGTGGTGGCATCGCCCGCCGGAGCACCGGCGCGGGTGGCGATCAGGCCTTCCACGGCCGAAGCGTCGATACCGGTCAGCAGGTCATCGCCGACCATGCCGTCACCGCCGACATAGGTGGTGAAATTGCCCGATTCCACGGCCTGGCGCAGCACGGTATTACCCGAGGCATTGGCATAGGCCAGGATCACCAGGTTCTGCGAAGCGACCAGATTGCCGAGCTCGGCGCGATAGTCGGCCTTGCCTTCTTCGTGAGCGAGATTGGCTGCAACGGTGCCGCCGCCTTCGGTGAAGGCGGCCGACAGCGCATCGGCAAAGCCCTTACCATAGTCATTGTTGACATAGGTGATGGCAATGTCCTGGACGCCCTTGGAGAGCAGGAGGCTGGCCATCTTGACGCCCTGCAGCGCGTCAGACGGGGTGGTGCGGTAGACGAGGTCGTTGTCGTCGAGCGTGGTCAGGGCCGGAGCCGAAGAGGCCGGCGAGACGAAGACCACATTGCCCGACTTGCCCGAGCCGTTGAAGGCGCCGATGGTTTCGCCGGTGCAGAGCGCGCCGACAACGGCGGTGACGTTATCGGTATTGATGACCTTGTCGGCAGCCGCGGCGGCGGTGGTGGCATCGCAAGCGCCGTCGGCCGAGATCAGCTTGAGCTCGCCGCCCAGAATGCCGCCCTGTTCGTTGACCTGTTTCACCACCAGCTCGGCGCCGGCGAAAATCGGGGGGGTCAGCGATTCAATGGGGCCGGTGAAGCCGCCGATGAAGCCCAGCGTGGCTCCGGTGTCCTGGGCGATGGCAGGTGCTGCGACCATCAAGGTCGAAGCGGCCGCTGCCAGGGTCAGGGTCTTGGTCAGAATGTTCATAATGTCCCTCTCTGTGGTCGTCCCGCTGGTGCGGCCCTTGCACGGCGCCAGTCTTTGCACACGGAACAACATGCTCAACGGGGGCGCAACCCGCGCCCCGCGAAGCCAGGACTGTTGCATAAAGGAAATTGGGAGTCACCTTGTATTGATTGGCAAAACCGGCCCTCGTGACTGTTGCTTAACGGGGTCGGGCCTTAGATAGAATGAGGACCTTGGCGCAGGGTGAGAGCGGCATGATTTTACCTTCGGTAGGCAAGGCGCTGCTGGCCCTCTTGCTGTTGACGCCCCTCATGACGCCGGCCCTGGCGCAGGTGACGGTGCTCGATCAGGCGCAGGACAATGCCGGGGCGCCGCCGTCGCCGCCACCGGTCTGCGGCACCCAGCCGCTGGCGATTGCCCGGATGAGCTGGCCCTCGGCGGCGCTGCTGGCCGAAATTCATGCCAGGCTGCTGGCCGCCCATTTCGGCTGCGAGATCAAGGTTATCCCGGGCGATCTGGCGGCTACCGGCTCCTCCATGGGCTCAACCGGCCAGCCGGGTGTGGCGCCTGAAATGTGGATCAACCGCATTGCCGAGGTGTGGAACCCGGCCATCGAGGCGCAGATGGTGCGGCCGGCCGGACCAAGCTATGCCGAGGCCAATTTCGAGGGCTGGTTCATTCCCGATTATGTGGCGGGCGCCCATCCTGAATTGACCGGTGCTGCCGGGCTCGCCGCGGCCCTGCCCACGCTCAATGGCGGGGGCAAGGTGCGCTTCGTTTCCTGTCCGGCCGATTGGGCCTGCGCGCTGATCAACCGCAATCTGGTGCGCGCCTATGGCCTGGACAATCTGGTCGAGCTGGTCGAGCCGGCCAACCGGTTCGAAATGGATACGCTGATCGGAGAGGCGGTCAGCCGGCAGGAGGCCATCGTTTTCTACTATTGGCAGCCCAATGCTGTGCTGGCGCAGTTCGGCTTCCACCCGCTCGATATGGGCGCCTATGACGAGGCCAAGGCCAAATGCCTGGCCAGTCTGTCCTGCGCCAGCCCGGCCCCCTCCGCCTTTGCCCCCGAAACGGTGGTCGTGGCGCTCAGCGAATGGGTCTTTACCGATATTCCCGCCATTGCCGGCTATTTCCAGCGCAGCGCGCTGCCCCTGGCCGAGATGAACGGGCTTTTGGCCCAGCTCAATACGCCTGGCGCCACCATCGAGGGGGTGGCCGAAAGGTTCGTTGCCGAACGTGGCGATATCTGGCGCAAATGGGTGGGCAGCGAGGCTCCCTAACCAGGTATTTACCCTGGTGTGCGAAGGGCATGGGCGGGGCGGCGTTCCGTCGTCAAACTGTCATCGAGCGGGCCTAGCCTCGTGTCTTTGGTTTCAGATAAGTATCTGAGAACAAACGAATTTTATCGACATCTTTAGAAGATATTCACGCCTTGCGCCCGATAAGTGTCAAGCCATGGGCTCCCTTATGGGGCTCATGATCTATCGGTAGAGCATGCGTCGCGATCCCACCCTCAAAGCCATTATCGACAGTTACAGCACCGTCGCGCTGATCGCGGCTGCGGTGATTGCGGCGCTGGTGATTGCGAGCCTGTGGGCGCTGTGGGGCGCTTTGGGCAATGCCGGCCCCTTGATGCTGCCGCTGACAGTGCTGGGGGGTGGAGCGGCGCTGCTCGCCCTGTTGTGGCTGGGCTATGGCCGGCTGCGGCGGCGGGTCGCCGCGGCGCTCAGGGCCAATCGCGAAGCCATGGATGCGGTCAAGCGCGATGCCCTGACCGGGGTGTTCACGCGCTCGCATTTCCTGGAAGCCATCGGCGCGGAAGTCTATCACGGCTCGGAGCGGGCCGTGGGCTATATGCAGCTCGATATGGACAATCTCAAGCTTCTCAATGACAGCGCCGGCCATGCCGCGGGCGATGCGGCGCTGGTGCATCTGGCGCGGGCCATTACCAGGCTGATGCCGGGGGCCATCATCGGCCGGCTGGGGGGCGATGAATTCGGCATTGCCATTATCGGCCATGACAATCGCGCCGCCCTCAGGCGGCTGGCCGAGGAATTGCTGCGCCAACTCGACAAGCCCGTGGCCATTGGCGGGCGGCCGGTGCGCCTCTCGGCTTCGGTCGGCATTGCGCTGGCGCCGGCCGATGCGGTCGACGTGGTCGATCTCATCTCCAAGGCGGATCTGGCGCTTTACAAGGGCAAGAAGGCCGGCCGCCGGGCCGTGGTGGCTTTCGATGCCGATATGCTGGGCGACGAGCGCCACCGCCGTTTCATCGAGCGCGAATTGCGCGCGGCCCTCCTGATGGATGAGCTGGAACTGCATTATCAGCCGGTCTTTTCGGCCGCCAGCATGACCGTCACCTCCCATGAGGCGCTGGTGCGCTGGCGGCACAAGGTGCGCGGCATGATCCCGCCGGCCCAGTTCGTGGGCATTGCCGAAGAGAGCGACCTCATCGACCGGCTGGGCGAATGGGTGCTGCGACGGGCCTGTGCCGATCTGCCGGCCCTGGGCAGTTCTTCGGTGGCGGTCAATGTGTCGCCGGCCCAGTTGCGCCATGCCGATTATGCCGACCGCTTTGCTGCCGTTCTCCTCGAGACCGACACCGATCCGTGCCGCATCATTGTCGAGATCACCGAAACCGTGCCGCTCAATGCCGGCGGGGTGGCGATGGCCAATCTCGAAATGCTGCGCGCCATGGGCGTGCGCATCGCCATCGACGACTTCGGGGCGGGGCATGCGAGCCTCCAATATCTGCGCGGCTTTGCCTTTGACATCATCAAGATCGACCGCACCTATGTCGCCAATCTGGCCGATAGCCGGATCGACGCCATGATCGTTTCAGCCATTTGCGACATTGCCCGCTCGCTGCCGGTCGAGGTGATCGCCGAGGGTATTGAAACCCAGGAGCAGCTGACCCGGCTCAAACTGGCGGGCTGCACGGGCCTGCAGGGCTATCTGCTGGGCCGCCCGGCTCCGTTGCCCGCACGGGAGCGGTCCCAGCAGCAGCGGGCCAGCGCGGCTTAGCTTGTGCGCTTTAAGAGCCAACGGCCCACCCTCCCTCGCCTCCCCAACCACCATGCCTCCCTCGGGCTTGACCCGAGGGCCGTTCTCAACACGGCACAAACGGCAAATGGTCCTCGGGTCAAGCCCGAGGAAACGATTGTGGGGTGGATGGATGGTGCGGCGGAGCTATCACCCGGACTTAGTGGCCCCGCAATCTGTATAATCAACCACAACGTCATTCCCGCGCAGGCGGGAATCCATTCTTCAGTCTGGCGCGCGTTATAAGAGTGGATTCCCGCCTGCGCGGGAATGACATTGTGGGTGAGGTGGTGAAGGGATGACTTCGGGTTTCGGCGCTGACCGTTGCGCGTGTCCCTTACCCTCTCCCAACCACCATGCCTCCCTCGGGCTTGACCCGAGGGCCGCTCTCAACACGGCGCAGGCGGTGAGTGGTCCTCGGGTCAAGCCCGAGGAAGGCGATTGTGGGGTGGATGGAGGCACCCTCCCGTCGAGGGAAAGTACCGGACCAGATCTAAACCGCTTCCACCCCGTCCCGCGCCGCCTCGATCTTCCGGCGCTCTTCGTCGGTCAGCTCCAGCCTTGTCAGTTCGGCATCGAGCAGGATGGGCGTCTTGCTGCCTTCATGCAGTGCGGCCAGGGCCTGGCCATCGCCATTGAGCCAGAAGGGTTCCTGCTTTCTGCCCATGCGCGAGGTGACATTGGTGCCGCGCTTCTTGCCGGGGCGGGGCAGGGCATAAGTCACCGCCTTGCCGCCCAGCACGTTGGAAATGCTCGTGACCGTGACCGGGACGGCGGTCAGTTTCAGAGGCTTGCGGGCGAGCCGGCGGACCTGGTCGGCCTGGGCGCCCTTGAACAGCAGCACGGCGCCGAGCACGCCCATGAGCAGCACGAAGCCCGAGCCCACGATGATGCGGTTCCACAGCATGTCGAGCCCCAGGCTGAGGCCCACGATCTGCGGCTTGTCGCCCGAGCGGACCACTTCGACTTCGTAATCGCCGGTGTTGAAATCGACGAACATCAGTTCGATGTCGCGCTCGAAGGTCTTGCCCTTGACCGTATAGGTCACATGCGCCTCGCAATCGACGAAGATGGCGCGGCGCGTGGTGCAATGGCCGTCCGTGACGGTGGAATCGTAGACCACGACCGGGTTTTGCGAGATGACCCAGTCATTGACGATGCCGGGGACCTGCCAGACCGCGATGAAACCGCCAATGCCCAGGAGCAGGAGGCCCCCGAGATAGGAGAAGATGCCGGGCACGATGCCCGTCTTGGCCAGCTTGAGCGGGCGGGTGGGGAAGGCAGAAGCGAGATCGGTCATCGGCGGTATCCGCATTTCATCGGTTTGAACGTGCCCGGCGCCGCTTCTGCTGCAAGGCAGCGCTGCGCATGACAGGCTGGCGACAGCTAGCCTTCTGTCGTAGTTGCGTCTAGTGCTGGCAGCGCGATATAACGGGCGTACCAGCCAGTTCGGTGCAGCGGGGAGCAAGCAGTTGGATTTGAAGCGCATAAATGATCACATCAGTGTTTCCGGGCAAATCCAGCCTGAAGACATCGCAGCGCTCAAAGCCCAGGGCTTTACCACCATCATCAATAATCGCCCCGAGGGCGAATCCCCCGACCAGCCCGATGGCGCCGATATCGAAGCGGCGGCCAAGGCGGCGGGGCTGAGCTATCATGCCATTCCACTGGGCCGCGAAGGGGTTTCCCCCGACATGGTCCAGGCGACCAGGGCCGCGCTCGAGGGGAGCACAGGCCCGGTGTTTGCTTTCTGCCGCTCGGGAACGCGCTCGACCACTTTGTGGGCGCTGAGCCAGGCCGGCGAGATGGATGCGGGCGAAATCATCGCCCAGGCGGCCGAGGCCGGATACGACATGAGCCATCTGGCCGGTCATCTCAGCCGCGACTAGACGGTATTTTTCGGCGGCATGGCCGGGCGACCGGCCCGGCCCCATTCCAGACTGAGCCGGATCGCTCCCAGCGATCCCACGACCCCTCCTGCTCGGAATTATCTTTATGCCTATCAAGAAAATCCTCGTCGCCAACCGCAGCGAAATCGCCATCCGCGTGTTCCGTGCCGCCAATGAACTCGGGCTCAAGACCGTCGCCGCCTATGCCGAAGAGGACAAGCTGGCGCTGCACCGCTTCAAGGCCGACGAGGCCTATCTGATCGGCAAGGGCAAGGGCCCGGTCGAGGCCTATCTGCAGATTGACGAATATATCCGCATCGCCCGCATTTCGGGGGCTGACGCGATCCATCCCGGCTATGGCCTGCTGTCGGAAAGCCCCGAATTTGTCGATGCCTGCGAGGATGCGGGGATCATCTTTATCGGGCCGCGGGCGCAGACCATGCGCGACCTGGGCAATAAGGTTGCCGCGCGCAACATGGCGATTGCCTCCAATGTGCCGGTCGTGCCGGCCACCGAGGCGCTGCCCGACGATCCCAATGCGATCAAGAAACTGGCGGCCGAGATCGGCTATCCGCTGATGCTCAAGGCCAGCTGGGGCGGCGGCGGGCGCGGCATGCGCCGCATCATGGATGAAAAGAGCCTGCTGTCAGAAGTCAGCGAGGGCAAGCGCGAAGCCAAGGCGGCCTTCGGCAAGGACGAGATGTATCTCGAAAAGCTGGTCGAGCGCGCCCGCCATGTCGAAGTGCAGCTGATCGGCGACGATCACGGCAATCTCGTGCATCTGTTCGAGCGCGATTGCTCGGTGCAGCGGCGCAACCAGAAGGTGGTCGAGCGGGCCCCCGCGCCCTATCTCGACGACACGGTGCGCAAGGATCTGACCGACGCCGCGGTGCGGCTGGGCAATGCCGCGAACTATCGCGGCGCCGGCACTGTCGAATTCCTGATGGATGCCGATACCGACAAGTTCTACTTCATCGAGGTCAATCCGCGCATCCAGGTCGAGCATACCGTCACCGAGGAAGTGACGGGGATCGACATCGTCAAAGCGCAGATCCATCTGCTCGATGGCGCGGTGATCGGCACGCCCGAATCCGGGGTGCCGCTGCAAAAGGACATTCATCTCAACGGCAATGCGATCCAGTGCCGGGTGACGACGGAAGACCCCGAGCAGAATTTCATTCCCGATTATGGCCGCATCACTGCCTATCGCGGCGCCACCGGCTTTGGTGTGCGGCTCGATGGCGGCACGGCCTATGCCGGGGCCGTTATCACGCGGTTTTATGATCCGCTGCTGGAAAAGGTCACCTGCTGGGCGCCGACGGCCGAGGAGGCGATTGCCCGCATGCATCGCGCCCTGCGCGAGTTCCGCATCCGCGGCGTGTCGACCAATCTGGCGTTCCTCGAAAACATCATCACGCACCCCGATTTCGTCGAGAACCGCTATACGACGCGCTTCATCGATACGACGCCGGAGCTGTTCAACTTCAAGCCGCGTAAGGATCGCGCGACCAAGCTGCTCAGCTACATTGCCGACGTGACGGTCAACGGGCATCCCGAAGTGCGCGACCGCCCGCGTCCGCCGGCTGAGGCCGCGGCGCCTGTATTGCCGGAATTTCCGCCGCTCAGCGTGGTGGAAGGCAGCCGGCAGGTGCTGGACCGGAGCGGTCCGGCGGCGCTGGCCAAGTGGATGAAAAAGCAGAAGCGGGTGTTGTTTACCGACACCACCATGCGCGATGCCCATCAAAGCCTGCTCGCCACCCGTATGCGCAGCTATGACATTACGCGCATTGCCCAGGCCTATTCGCGGGGTCTGCCAAACCTCTTCAGCCTCGAATGCTGGGGCGGGGCGACGTTTGACGTCTCCATGCGCTTCCTCAATGAGGACCCCTGGGAGCGGCTGGCCAAGGTGCGCGAAGGCGCGCCGAACATTCTGACGCAGATGTTGCTGCGTGGCTCTAATGGCGTGGGCTACACCAATTACCCCGACAATGTGGTCAAGTTCTTCGTCGCCGAAGCGGCCAAGGGCGGGGTGGATATTTTCCGCGTCTTCGATTGCCTCAACTGGGTCGAGAACATGCGCGTGTCGCTCGATGCGGTGCTCGAGGCCAATAAGGTCGCTGAAGGTGTGATCTGCTACACGGGCGATCTCTTCGATCCCGACCGTTCCAAATATGATCTCAAATATTATGTCGGGCTGGCGCAGGAGCTGGAAAAGGCCGGCGTGCATGTGCTGGGCATCAAGGACATGGCGGGCCTGCTCAAGCCCGCTGCGGCCAAGAAGCTGATCTCGACGCTGCGCAACGAGACCGATCTGCCGATCCATCTGCACACTCATGACACCTCGGGCGCTTCGGCGGCGACAGTGCTGGCGGCGGTGGATGCGGGGGTCGATGCGATCGATGCGGCCATGGATGCGCTATCCGGCACGACCAGCCAGCCGACGCTGGGTTCGCTGGTGGCGGCTTTGGCCGGTGGCGAGCGTGACCCGGAGCTGGATTCCAAGGCGATCCGCCAGATTTCCTTCTATTGGGAAGCCGTGCGCACGCAATATCGCGCCTTTGAAAGCGATCTCAAGGGCGGGGCCTCCGAAGTTTATCTGCACGAAATGCCGGGCGGCCAGTTTACCAATCTCAAGGAACAGGCGCGCTCGCTGGGGCTCGAAACCCGCTGGCACGAAGTCGCCCAGACCTATGCCGACGTCAACCAGATGTTCGGCGATATCGTCAAGGTGACGCCATCATCCAAGGTCGTCGGGGACATGGCCCTGGCCATGGTGTCGGCCGGGCTGACCCGCGCCGATGTGGAAGACCCCAAGCGCGACATCGCCTTCCCCGATTCGGTGGTCGGCTTCTTTGCCGGCGATCTGGGCCAGCCGCCGGGTGGCTTCCCCAAGGAGCTGCAAAAGAAGGTGCTCAAGGGCAAGAAGCCGCTGACCGAGCGGCCGGGCTCCTACCTCAAAGACGTCGACCTTGAGGCTGAGCGAAAGAAGATTGCCGAGGAGGTCGGGCATCCGATCGACGATTTCCGGCTGGCTTCATATCTGATGTATCCCAAGGTCTATGCCGATTTCGAAAAGACCCAGGATCGCTACGGCCCCACCGAGGTACTGCCGACGCCGGTCTATTTCTACGGCCTCTCCGAAGGCGATGAATTGCTGGTCGATATCGAGAAGGGCAAGACGCTGGTCCTGCAATATCTCGGCCGCGCGCCCACCAACGAAAAGGGCGAAGTGCGGGTATTCTTCGACCTCAACGGGCAGCCGCGCACCATCCTCGTGCCCGACCGGCTCAAGGTCGGCGAGGTCAAGCTGCGGGCCAAGGCCGTGGCGGGCGATCCCAAGCAAGTCGGCGCGCCCATGCCGGGCGTGATTTCGACGCTGGCGGTCAAGGAAGGCCAGTCGGTAACAGCCGGCGACGTGCTGTGTTCGATCGAAGCGATGAAGATGGAAACCGCCATCCATGCCGAGGTGGATGGGGTGATCGCCGAACTCCTGATCAAGCCGGGCGACCAGATCGACGCCAAGGACCTCTTGGTCCGGTTCGAATAGGACCATTGCCATGCCCGACAATGACCAGGCTGGCATTGCGGGCGAGAGACGGAAATTGATGTGGGGCGCGGCCATCGCGCTCCCGCTTGCCGTGGTGGCGTGGCTGGCTCTGTTCTGGCTGACGCCGCCGGTGGCATCAGCCGAAGAGCCCCTGGCGCGGCTGGTTTATGCGCTCAACTGGGTTGGCGTTGCGGTGCTGCTGACATTTCTCACCGCCATCGAAGCGGTGTCGCATGAGCGGCTGTTTACCCCGGCCATCGATCCCTTGGCGGGCCGGGAATCGGCGCGGATGAAGGTCAATCTGCGTTATCTGCAGCATACGCTGGAGCAATTGCTGGTGTTCATTCCGGGCCTGTTGCTACTGGCCTGGCATAGCGGCAATGGGGCGGAGCTGCGCGCGGTCACCGCCACAGCAATAGTGTGGATCGCGCTCCGTATCGTGTTCTGGGTCGGCTATCACATCTCGCCCAGCCTGCGCACGCCGGGCCTGGTCGGCATGGCGATGAGCATGGTGGTGCTACTCTATTGCGTCGCGCGGTTCGGCTATGAGCTGGCGGGGCCGGTCGGCGCCGCGGTGCCGCTCGTGCTGTTTGGCGGCGCGGAGATGTTCCTGGTGTGGATCAGCCAGCGACCGGCGCGGGACTAGGCACAGCACCCGCGCTTTTGGAACCGTGGCGACGAGGCGGCGTTGGGTCTCGATGCAGGCCACAAAGCCCTATGCGATTTTGGAAGCGCCATCGAGCCTGGGTCTTCACACCCATGGCGTCGAGCGATTGCCTGCGGTTCTCCTCGGTCTTGGCTTGCAGCGGCTTCTGGGTGCCAGCCATGCCGGACGGCTGCAGCCGCCGCGCGGCGATAACCAGATCGACCCACAGACCCATACGCTCAACGGCCAGTTCATTGCCGATTGGTCACCCCAATTGGCCGATGCCGTGGGTGGGGTGCTCGATGGTGGTCAGTTCCCGCTGATTCTGGGTGGCGATTGCACCATTCTGCTGGGCGCCTTATTGGCGCTGAAGCGGCGCGGCCGCTATGGCCTGTTGTTCATCGATGGCCATTCCGACTTCTACGAGGCGCGCAGCAATGGCGAGGTCGATGGCGAGGGTGCCTCGATCGAATTGGCGCTGGTGACCGGCCGCGGACCGGCGCGGCTTGCTGACCTTGAAGGTAAAGGGCCGCTGGTGCGCGACGAGGATGTGGTGCTGGTGGGTTTCCGCGATCATGACGAACAGCAAAGTTATGGCGGTCCGCCGCCGGCGCCAGATATGCTGGTGCTGGATTTACCGGTATTGCGCCGGATCGGCATCGAAGCGGTCATCGCGGCGGCGATGGAGCGCCTCGATCGCCCCGAACTCGACGGCTTCTTCATTCATTTCGATGCCGATTGCCTGCCCGACGCGCTGATGCCGGCGGTCGACGCGCCGGTGCCGGGTGGCGGGGTCGAACCGGCCGAGGCAGCGATGCTGCTGCGTGAGGCCCGGCAAAGCCCGAAAGCAGCCGGTATGGAAGTCACGATCTACAATCCCGATCGTGACGCCGACGGCCAGGCCGGGCGCCTCTTGCTCGATATACTGGTGGCGGGCCTTGCGGCCGACGCGACCTGAAGCGGCGGGCCTCGCAGCGAAAACCACCCACCCACCATCGCTTCCCTCGGGCTTGACCCGAGGGCCTTTCGTAGCCCGGCAAAAGTTGGGAGTGGCCCTCGGGTCAAGCCCGAGGGAAGCGATGGTGAAAACTAACGAATTGAGGACCGCCCTAAAGCCGGCGAGCCCGTCCACTGATGGTTTCGCCGCGGCCAGCCTTGGCCGGTGCATAGACCGGCAGGCGGGCGACGATCCAGCTTACCATCAGCGGCACCAGGATCAGGTCGTCGACCCAGCCCAGAATGGGGATGAAGTCGGAGATGATGTCGATGGGGCTGACCAGATAGAAGGCTACGAAGGCGGTGGCCGCCTTGAGGTAGAAGGGCGTGTGCGGCGACATGAACGCCTGCCACAGCAGGACCACTTCCTTGCGGAAGAGCAGGACGCGCGGAACGAGGCGGGACGTCAGGAGCTTGAACATGGCTCATAGATGGTTGTGCTGCGGCGGGGTTCAAGATGGGAGTGCGATTGTGATCGTGCTTGCATGGGAGGCGGAATGACACATCCGCGCCATCATCAATCAGAAACATTGCGCGGATAGGCTCGGAGGCTTATTTCTCGGCCAACAGCTTTATACAGGTGAATGATGGCGGGTCCGGCGGCACGCAGGCAAGCGGTGGGTGTGAATGTCGGCGGGGTGCTCGTCGGCGGCGGTGCGCCCGTGGTCGTGCAGTCCATGACCAATACCGACACGGCCGATATCGATGCGACGGTCAAGCAGGTGATGCAGCTGGCGCGGGCGGGGTCGGAGATCGTCCGCATCACGGTCGATCGCGACGAGTCCGCTGCGGCCGTTCCCATCATCCGCGACCGGCTGGCCTTTATGGGCTATGACGTGCCGCTGGTCGGCGATTTCCACTATATCGGCCACAAGCTGCTGACTGATCACCCGGCCTGTGCCGAGGCCCTGGCGAAATACCGCATCAATCCTGGCAATGTGGGCTTCAAGGCCAAGCGCGATACGCAGTTTTCGACACTGATCGACATCGCCAACAAATATGACAAGCCCGTCCGCATCGGAGTGAACTGGGGTTCGCTCGATGAGGAACTTCTGACAAAGCTGATGGATGAAAACGCCGCCTCCGCGACGCCGATTTCCGCCGCCGCGGTGCAGCGCGAGGCGATCATCCAGTCGGCGCTGCTGTCGGCCAAGCGTGCCGAAGAGCTGGGCATGGGCCGCGATAAGATCATCCTTTCCACCAAAGTCTCGGACGTTCAGCATCTGATTGCGGTCTACCAGGATCTGGCGGCGCGTTGCGATTATGCGCTCCATCTCGGGCTCACCGAGGCCGGCATGGGCTCCAAGGGCATCGTTGCCTCCTCGGCCGCTTTGGGCATCCTGCTGCAGCAGGGCATTGGCGACACGATCCGCATTTCGCTGACGCCCGAGCCGGGCGGGGATCGCACCACCGAGGTCAAGGTAGCGCAGGAATTGCTGCAGACCATGGGCTTCCGCCAGTTCCTGCCGGTGGTCGCCGCCTGTCCCGGTTGCGGCCGCACCACGTCCACCACCTTCCAGACGCTGGCCAAGGACATCCAGGATCATCTCAATATCTCCATGCCCGAATGGCGCGAGCGCTATCCCGGCGTCGAGACGCTGTCGGTGGCCGTCATGGGCTGCATCGTCAACGGGCCGGGCGAGAGCAAGCACGCCAATATCGGCATTTCCCTGCCGGGCACCGGCGAAACCCCAGCCGCCCCGGTCTTCGTCGACGGCGAAAAAGTCGCCACCCTGCGCGGCGCCGACGTGGCCGACCAGTTCAAGGTCATGGTGGCCGACTATATCGAACGCAAATTCGGAACGGGGCAGAAGACGGCGGCGGAATAGATCAGCTAAGCCGCGTCCGCCGGCACCGGTGGCTGGCAGGCATCGACCCATTTATTGCCGCAGAGCCCGGCCAGCCGGTCGACACTCAGCCGCACCGAGGCATGGGTGGAGCCGCCGGCGGGGATGACCAGGTCATAGACCCTGAGCGAGGCGTCCATATAGATGGGCAGGGGTGCCGGCAGGCCGAAGGGGCAGACCCCGCCCACCTTGTGGCTGGTCAATTGTTCAACCTCCTCGGCGCCCAGCATGCGCGGACGGCCGCCAAAGGCGGCTTTGGACTTGGCATTGTCGAGCCGCGCATCGCCGCGGGTTACTAGCAGCAATACCTCGCCATTGGCGCGGATGCAGAGCGTCTTGGCGATCTGGCCGGGCTCGACCCCATGCACATCGGCGGCCAATTGTACCGTTGCGGTCGATTGCTCGGTGACTTCGACGGCAAGGTCGGGCGCGCGGGCGGCGAGGTCGGCTTGGACGGAAGCAAGGCTCATGGCAATTCTCAGAAGAGGCTAGCGAGGCGGGTTTCGAACTTGAACCGCGTCTTTTCGCGGATCGGGGTGGCGAGCGCCCGGCGCATGAAGGCTGGGTCGATCTCCCGCACGCCATCGAGCGCCATCAATTCGCTGACCGTGACGCGCTCGCCGGCAAAGGGGACATGCTCCACCGCCATGCCGGCCGTGACCGCGCCCGGTTGCAGCACGCGGCAATAGGCGCCGGGGCGGTTGGCGCGGTGGAAGCGCTTGACCCAGGAGGAATCGCCCATGCGTGCGGCAAAGGTCATGCAGGGCGTGCGGTGATAGGTGACTTCGAGCAGCGCCGGGCCGATGGCGAAACGATCGCCAATGGCGATGCTGCGCCCCTCGACCCCGGCAATGGTAAGGTTCTCGCCAAACGTGCCCGGCTCGATGGTCCGGCCCAATTCGGCGTTCCACCAGGCATAGTCATCGGCGAAATAGACATAAACGGCCTGATCCGAACCGCCATGGTGCTGACGGTCGCAGATGGCGTCGCCCGCCATGCCCAGCCGAGTGATTTTGGCGCTGGCGACCGGCGTCTTGACGATGCCGGTCAGCGGGCTATAGCCGGGAATGAACTGGGCCGTGCCCAGATTGATGCTGACCAGCTGAGCCATGTCAATTCTCCCGGCTGGCGAAATAGCGGGCGGTGGCGCGCAGGCCATCGGCCTTGGGCCCGAAGGTGCGCAGCGCGGAAAGCGCGTCGTTGACCGTGGCCTTGAGGTGCTCGCGCGCTTCCTCCAACCCCACCTTGGCCACCAGGGTCTGCTTGCCCTTGGCGGCATCCTTGCCGGTGGCCTTGCCCATGGCTTCGGGCGTGGCGGTCACATCGAGAATATCGTCGGCGAGCTGGAAGGCGCGGCCCGCCGCTTCGGCATAGGCAGTGAGCGCGGAGAGGGCGCGCGGATCGGCCCCGCCCAGAATGGCGCCCATGCGCACGCTGGCGCGGATCAATGCGCCTGTTTTCATGGCCTGCATGGTGGCGACCTCGTCGCCGGAAAAACCGCCCGCTTCCCCTTCGATATCGCGCATCTGGCCGCCCACCATGCCGCCGGTGCCGCTGCCGGCAACCAGTTCGGTCACCAGCGCAATGCGCGTGGCCGGTTCGGGATGGCATTCGGGCGAGGAGAGGAGCCCAAAGGCCTGGGTCAGCAGGCCATCCCCGGCCAGGATCGCAGTGGCCTCGTCAAAGGCCTTGTGCACGGTGGGGCGGCCGCGGCGCAGATCGTCATCGTCCATGGCCGGCAGGTCGTCATGGATCAGCGAATAGCAATGGACCATTTCGACGGCGAGCCCCGCCATCAAAGCGGCATGGGGCGGCACGTTGAAAATATTGGCGGCCTGCCGCACCAGCAGCGGACGCAGCCGCTTGCCGCCCGCCAGGCTCCCATGGCGCATGGCGGCAATCAGCCGGCCCGCGGCGGGCCCAGGTCCGGAGAGGCGTTCCGCCGTCAATTGCCGGTCGAGCGCTGTTTCCACGGCCAGGGCGCAATCGGCGATGTCGGCGGCAAAATCATACATGGCTCGTTGCTAGCCGGTTTGGGTCGGGTGCGGCAAGGGGATGTGTGCGTGAGAGAGGCACGGTCCGCCTCCCTCCCCCTTGAGGGGAGGGACTGAGGGAGGGGGTCGACGAGCTTTGGCGCAGGAGCCGCAACGACCCCCACCCCGGCCCTCCCCTCAAGGGGGAGGGAGGGAAAGGGCCGATGGCGTCTCTCCACGGCCGCAAGCAGTCCGAAAATGACCCCCCCCTCAAGGGAGGGGACCGCACCGTGGCTTCCCCGTCATTTTCACCAATGTGGCCACCGCCCCCTTTGCCCCGCATCTTCCTGCCGCTATGGAATGGTCCATGGCACGGCGATCCAAACCCAAGGGCATCTGGCGCATCTTGCGTCCTCTGGGCGTTCTGGCGGCCATCCTGATTGCCATTCCGCTGCTGCTCACCCCGCTTTATCTCGTGATCGATCCGGTCTCGGTGCCCATGCTGGAGCGCTATGTCACCGGGCGCCCGGTGGTGCGGGAATGGCGCGATATCGAGGACATTTCCGATCGCCTCAAGGCGGCGGTGGTGCTGTCGGAAGATGGGCAGTTCTGCCGCCATTGGGGCGTCGATTTCGGGGCTTTGCGCGACGAGGCCGAGCGCTATATGGCGGGCGAGGAGGCGCGGGGCGCCTCGACCATTACCATGCAGGTGGCGCGCAATCTCTTCCTGTGGAACGGGCAGATCGTGGTGCGCAAGGCGCTCGAAGTGCCGCTGGCGCTTTATGTCGATCTGATGCTGCCCAAGAGACGCATCATGGAAATCTATCTCAATATTGCCGAATGGGGGCCGGAGGGGCAGTTCGGCGTCGCGGCAGGGGCCGAGCGGGCCTTTGGCATAGAACCGCAGAACCTTGATTGGCGCACGGCGACGCTTCTGGTCACGGCTCTGCCCAATCCCATGCTGCGCCAGCCGGGGCGGCCATCGGGCGGCATGCTGCGCATTGCCGGGGTCGTGCAGAACCGGGCGATGGAATATGGGGCACGGGCCAGTTGTGTCGGCGAGGGCGGGAGATTGGCCCTGTGAGGACAAGCTCCCCCAGGCTTCCCCACCCACCGTCGCCTCCCTCGGGCTTGCCCCGAGGGCCTCTATCAACCCGGCACAAGCGGCGAATGGCCCTCGGGTCAAGCCCGAGGGAAGCGATTGAGATAAATCCATCCGCCCGCGTTTGCGGTTAGCAATCGCGGTGGAACCCCTCACAAAACCCACTAGCCAAGCTCCCCGTCTTGCTCTATAGACCCGGGCAATCCCAACAGAGATAAGTCTCTGGGCCGCTTTGGCGGCGCAACGATATTGAATTCGGAGTACCGACCATGGCAGTGCCAAAACGAAAGACCTCGCCGATGAAGCGCGGCTTCCGCCGCTCGGCCGACGCTCTTGCCGCCCCCACCTATGTCGAAGACAAGGATTCGGGCGAGCTGCGTCGTCCGCATCACGTCGACCTCAAGACCGGCATGTATCGCGGCCGGCAGATTCTCGACGTCAAGAAATAAGCCAAAGACGAGCTGCAAAGATGCGCTCGGATTTGTAGATAATGCAACGGCCGGTCCCCAGCGGGACCGGCCGTTTTGCTGTGACCATGCCGCCAACAGAAGCGGCCCATTTCGGAGATTTCCATGAGCATGCGCGTTGAATCGGACTCGATGGGCACCATCAATGTCCCGGATAACAAATATTACGGCGCGCAGACCGCACGGAGCCTGGCCAATTTTGATATTGGCGGGGAGAAGATGCCCAAGGAAATCGTCCATGCCTTCGGCATCCTCAAAAAGGCCGCGGCCCTGGCCAATCACAAGCTGGGCCTGCTTGATGAGAAGACGCGCGACCTGATCGTCGCCGCTGCCGATGAGGTGATTGCCGGCAAGCTGGAAGACCATTTCCCTCTCGTGGTCTGGCAGACCGGCTCGGGTACCCAGTCCAACATGAATGTCAACGAGGTAATCTCCAACCGCGCCATCGAGCTGGCCGGTGGAACCATGGGCTCCAAAAAGCCCGTTCACCCCAATGACCATGTCAATATGAGCCAGTCGTCCAACGACACCTATCCCACCGCCATGCATATCGCGGCGGTCGAGGCGCTGGAAAACTACCTCTTCCCGCGCGTCGAGAAGCTGCGCAACACGCTGGCCGCCAAGTCGGAAGAATTCATGGATGTGGTCAAGATCGGCCGCACCCACTTGCAGGACGCAACCCCCCTGACCCTGGGCCAGGAAATGAGCGGCTGGGTCGCCCAGCTCGATCTGGCCGTGCAGGCCATCAAGGTCACCATTCCCCAGCTCAAGGAACTGGCGCTGGGCGGCACCGCCGTCGGCACGGGGCTTAATGCCCATCCCGATTATGCCGTGGCCGTGGCCAAGGAAATCGCCACGCTTTCCGGCCATGACTTCGTCACCGCGCCCAATAAATATGCCGTCATGGCCGGTCACGACGCCTTTGTCGGCACGTCGGGGGCGCTGAAGCAACTGGCCGCCGCGCTGATGAAGATTGCCAATGACGTGCGCTGGCTGGCCTCGGGTCCGCGTTCGGGCCTGGGCGAAATCACCATTCCGGAAAACGAGCCGGGTTCTTCGATCATGCCGGGCAAGGTCAATCCGACCCAGTCGGAAGCCATGACCATGGTGGCCGTGCAGGTCATGGGCAATGACGCCGCCATCGGCTTTGCCGCGAGCCAGGGCAATTTCGAGCTCAACGTGTTCAAGCCCGTCATCGCTTACAATTTCCTGCAATCGGTGCGGCTCCTGGCCGATGCGGCCCGTTCCTTCAACGACAATTGCGCCATCGGCATCGAACCCGATCGCGCCCGCATCAAGGAACTGGTCGACAAGTCGCTGATGCTGGTAACCGCGCTCAACCGCAAGATCGGCTACGATAACGCCGCCAAGATTGCCAAAACCGCGCATAAGAACGGCACCACCCTGCGCGAAGAAGCCATCGCCCTGGGCCTGCTCACCGGCGAGGAATTCGACGCCGAAGTGAAGCCGGAACAGATGGTCGGCCCGCTCAAGCTCAAGAAGTAGGCGACAAGGCTTCCAGTCGACACCCTCCCCCTTGTGGGGAGGGATCAAGGGTGGGGATGAGAGCCCGGATATCGGGGCTCCCGCACCCCCTCCCAACCTCCCCGTCGGGAGCGCGCTGATCGTGGCCTCCGGAAAGCCCGATGATAGTCCCGCGCACCATCCATCCCCCCCACAATCGCCTTCCTCGGGCTCGACCCGAGGACCGCTCGCCGCATCTGGCAGGTTGAGAATGGCCCTCGGGTCAAGCCCGAGGGAAGTGCAGTGGGTGGGAAGGGATGAGGAGCAGAGCAGGAGCGGCGCAGAGCGGGTATCCAGCCCCGAAGTCCCCCCTTCGCTACCCATCCACCACGTCATTCCCGCGCAGGCGGGAATCCATCCTGCCCCTTGTGCCGCCGAAAGATTGGATTCCCGCCTGCGCGGGAATGACGCTGTGCAAGCACCTCCCCTTAGGAACGGTAGCCCCCACTTCAACGCCCCCTTCACCTCCATCCCCGCCTCTGGCATGGTGCGGCCCTCATCACCCCTGGAGCGGCGCCCGTGACCGACACTGTCTATATTCCCCCCAATGGCCATCGTGTGCCGCGGCGCGGGCCGTTCATTCCCCCGCTGCTGGCGATTTCCTTTGTCATCTACAATATCGTTGCCTTCCTCTTCTTCGGAGGCAATCCGGCGGGCTGGACCAATGGCCTTTTCGTCATTCCGATGTTTTCGGGCACGCCCTGGGCGATCACGGCAGGCGATTTCCTGCTGGTGATTTCGGTCTTCCTGCTCTTCTTTGAAGTGCTGAAATCGACCCGCAGCGCGCAGTCGTCCATTCTCGAGCACATGCTGTCCATGCTGGTCTTCGTGGCGTTCCTCGTGGAATTCCTCGTCGCGGGCGCCGCGGCCAGTTCGGTCTTCTTCCTGCTCATGGTGATGAGCCTGATCGACGTGGTCGCCGGCTTTACCGTCTCGATCACCAGCGCCGGGCGCGATGTGACGATGGGGTAGCAGTCCGGCCTCGTGGTTAGCTCACCATGAGGCCTCCATGGCTGCTCATTCTATCCCCGCTAGGCCAGCAGCGATTTACGATAGCCCGGCGGCATGCGCCGCTGGGTGGCGCGGGCCCGGCCGGCATAGGCGCCGATGGCGCCTTCGATCGATGGTCTTTGGCGGCTCTGGGGGATCGATTGAGCCCGGGCCATCAGCAATTGACTGACGAATGCCGCGCCGGTCTGGTTGCGCCGCAGCGAGGGTTTGGGGCCTGCCGGTTCGAGGGCGACCGGCAGTCCTATGGTGAGCGGCCCGATTTCCGTATCAAAATCAGCCATGTGAGCCTCGCTTGTCTCAAAGCGGGCCAGAGTGTCCCGGAATGGGACGGGCATTCTGGCTCGTTACCCTATATGGGGCAAACGTTATGCCAAATGCTAACAGTCTGTTAACCTATCGCGGTACGAAAGCGGTGGATTGTCAGAAACTGTCCTTACCCTTGCGCAGTGCCGCAAAGACCTCGGCGGGCGCCGCGCCTTCCAGGCCATAATAGGCGGCAATCACCTTGTCGTCGGCCCGGAGAAACGGGTTGGCCGCCTTTTCGGTTCCCAGCGTGACCGGAATGGTCGCCTTGCCCGCCAGGCGCAGCGCCTTGACCTCTTCGGCCCGAGCTTGCAGCGCCTTGTTGTCGGGGTCGACCGAGAGCGCGAAGCGGGCATTGCTCTCGGTATATTCGTGGCCGCAATAGATCAGCGTGTCGTCGGGGAAGTCGCGCAAGGCCTTGATTCCATTCCACATTGGCTCCGGCGTACCCTCGAACATGCGGCCCACGCCCAGCGAAAACAGCGCATCGGCGGTAAAGAGATGCTTGCCCGCCTTGTCGTGGAACACGATGTGACCCAGCGTATGGCCGGGCGTGGCATAGACATCAAAAACCGTCTCGCCGAGATGGATCCTGTCGCCCGCTTCCACCAGTTCATCCAGGTCCGCAATCTTGTCGGCCTCGGCCTTGGGGCCGATGACGCGAACGCCATATTCCGCCTTGAGTTCGGGAATGGCCTCGACATGGTCGATATGGTGATGGGTGATGAAAATATCGCTCAGCGTCCAGCCCCGATAGAGCAGGGCATTCCTGATCGCAGCGGCTTCCGGGGCATCGATGGCGGCGGTGCGGCCGGTGGCGGTATCATGCACCAGATAGCCGAAATTGTCGCTGCGCGCGGAGAAAACGTCGACGATCAAACCCATGAAACCGCTCCTTGGTAGAATGTTGCCCGAAAGCTAGGTGCCGGCACCTGACATGGCAACGGCCCATTAGACAAGTTCGTTGCGCTGCGGCACAGTTGCGCCATGACCAGCGATGTCACCCGTCTCATCGATTATTACAAATCCCCCCTGGGGCGCATCTCGCGAACCCTGGTGCGCGAACAGGTGCTGGCGCTGGCTGGCGACGTGGCGGGCAAACGGGTGCTGGGGCTGGGCTTTGCCACGCCCTATCTGCGTTTCGCGCTGGGCAGCGCCGAACGGGTTCTGGCCTTCATGCCGGCGCGGCAGGGGGCTTCGGCCTGGCCGCGTGAGGGCCCGTCCCATACCGTGTTGTGCGATCCGCTGGAAATGCCGCTCACCGATGCCTCGGTCGATCTGACCATAGCCGTCCATGCGCTCGAGCATGTCTCGGACGATGAGGAATTGATGCGCGAATTGTGGCGGGTGACGGCACCCAATGGCCATTTGATTCTGGTGGTGCCGCGGCGGCGCGGCATCTGGGCCCAGCGCGACAATACCCCGTTCGGCTCGGGCAATCCCTATTCGGGCGGGCAGCTCGAAAAGCTGCTGCGCGACCATAGTTTCGTGCCGGTGGCCTGGCGGGATGGGTTGTTCCTGCCGCCGTTCCAGTCTTCGCTGGTGCTGAAATCGACCCGGTTCTTCGAAGGCGTCGGGCGCCTGTTCGGGCCGGCCATGAGCGGGGTGATCTGCGTGCGAGCCCGCAAGGAGGCGTTTCCGGCCGTGCCGCGCCGCAAGCGGGAAGAGCGCTTCGTGCGGGTGCCGGGGCTCAGTGCGGCGACGGCCCGGCAGGGCTAGTGCTTTCCTTTGCGTTCGGCAGAGGGTTTGACTATGGTCCGCGCGGTTTTAGGCCCATTAAGCGCAGTCATGTCATCCCGTCCCACGCCGCAGCCCGGCATTCTCGATATCGCAGCCTATGTGCCCGGCAAGTCCGGTGCGCCGGGCAGCAACGCGATCAAGCTTTCGTCCAACGAATCGCCACTGGGTGCCAGCCCCAAGGCGATCGAGGCCTTTGCCTCGGTTGCCCAGCACCTGGAGATTTATCCCGAGGGCACGTCCAGGATTCTGCGCCTTGCTTTGGGCGAAGTGCATGGCATCGATCCGGACCTGATCGTGTGCGGCAATGGGTCCGACGATCTGCTGCATCTGCTGGCCCAATGCTATCTGGGTGAAGGCGACGAGGCGGTGATGAGCCGCTATGGCTTTTCGGTCTATCCCATCGTTACCAAAGCGGCGGGCGCTGGTATCGTGATGGTCGATGAGGCCGATTACACCGCCGATGTCGATGCGTTGCTGGCCGCGGTGACGGACAAGACCAGGCTGGTATTCCTCGCCAATCCAAACAATCCCACCGGCACCTATCTCAGCGATGCCGAGGTACGGCGCCTGCATGCGGGGCTGAGGCCCGATATCCTGCTCGTCATCGATAGTGCCTATGCCGAATATGTCACGGCTGCGGACTATTCGGCAGGGCTGGAGCTGGTTGCCGAAGCCGAAAATGTCGTCATGGTGCGCACCTTCTCCAAAATGGGACTGGCGGCGGCGCGGATCGGCTGGATGGTGGGGCCGGCGCATCTGGTCGATGTCATCAACCGCATCCGCGGGCCGTTCAATGTCAATCTGGCGGCGCAGCTGGCCGGGGCGGCAGCGGCGCGCGACGTGGCGTTTACCGCCGAACTCAAGCGGCACAATGCGCGATGGCGCGATTGGCTGACGGCGGAGCTGAGCTCCAACCGGCTGCGCATTTTGCCGAGCCAGGCCAATTTCGTCCTGGTGCTGTTTGCCAGCGAGGCCGAGGCCGAGACGGCGTTTGAGGCGCTGATGGCCAGGGGGCTGATTGTGCGGCAGGTCGGCTCGTCCTATGGCATTGCCAATGGGCTGCGCATTTCCATCGGTACAGAAGCGGCCATGCGCCGCGTCGTTGAGGTTCTCAAGCCATGAGCGTCAAATTCCGCAAGCTCGCATTGATCGGTATCGGGCTGATCGGTTCCTCCATCGCGCTGGCCGCGCGGCGGCAGGGACTGGCCGAGGTGATTGCCATTTCCACCCGCAAGAGCGAAACGCTGGAAGAGGCGCGGGCGCTTAATCTGGGCGATATCTATACGCTCGACGCCGTCGAAGCGGTGCGAGGCGCTGATCTTGTCATCCTCTGCACGCCGGTGGGCGCCTATGAAGGGGTGATCAAGACAATTGCCGGGGCGCTGGAGCCGGGCGCGATCCTTTCCGATGTGGGGTCGGTCAAGGCCCATGTCGTCAAAGTCGTGGGACCGCATGTGCCCGAGGGGGTGAGCTTCATTCCCGGCCATCCCATTGCCGGTACCGAGCATTCCGGGCCATCGGCGGGCTTTCCCGAGCTCTTTGCGGGTCGCTGGTGCGTGCTGACGCCCGCAGCCGATGTTCCGGCGGCGCAGGTGGATAAGCTCGTCGGTTTCTGGGAGGCCATGGGCAGCCATGTCGAGTGCATGGATGCGGCCCATCATGACATGGTGCTGGCCATTACCAGTCATATTCCGCATCTGATTGCCTATAATATCGTGGGCACAGTGGCGGATCTCGAAACGGCCACGCAGTCCGAGGTCATCAAGTTCTCGGCTTCAGGCTTCCGCGATTTTACCCGTATCGCAGCCTCCGACCCGGTCATGTGGCGGGACGTGTTCCTGACCAATAAGGAAGCCGTGCTCGAAATGCTGGGCCGGTTTCTCGAGGACCTTTCCGTCTTGCAACGGGCGGTGCGCACCGGCGACGGGCCGGCGCTCGAGGCCATGTTTGCCCGCACCCGCGCCATCCGCCGCTCGATCATTTCGGCGGGGCAGGAAACCGCAGCGGCCGATTTCGGCCGGCCACACGAGGCGCCGCCTGCGCCCGCCGCCCCCCTCTTCGTGCGGGAGCATGGCGGGGGCGACGACGCCTAGACCAATCGACATTCAGCTCAGGCTGAGCCGAAAATGGTGATTGGCCTTAGTAAAGCGGGGGAATGGCGGCGATCGGCACCAGGCCCGAATAGATGGCGCCGGCACGGAAATTGAGCTGATTGGCATAGGAGCCGTCGGCTGCCGGTGTGCCAAGCACCAGCGTGCGCCAGGGCTCGGCAAGAAGCGGGCCGATGCGTTCGGCAACGCCGGTGGAGGTGATGCCGATCTGTCCTTCAACCTGGCCGGCATCGTCGAGCTTGAGCTCGCCCTGGGCGTTGAGGGTGGATGCGCCGTCACTGCCGCGAACGGAGACGATCTTCAACTGTCCGCCCGATTGCTGCCAGAGCGTCAGCAAGAGCGGGTCGCTCCAATTGCGGATGTCGTCGGGCAGACCGCTGAGTTCAAACTCGATCTCGGCATTGGTATCGGCCAGCGTCATGCCGGGATAGACGAGGTTCTGGGCATGGAAATAGCCGGCCAGGGCCGCAGTATGGCGCTCGGCATCATATTGCTCGGGAATGTCGAGAAGGTGTGTCTCCACCAGCGGGCTTTGCGCCAGCACGGTATTGCCCAATAGCGTATCGGACCAGACCAGGTCCTTGCCGATTACGGAGAGGCGGGCAATGCGCCAATTGTCGAGCCGGATGCTGGCTTCGAGGCCTGACCAGGCCAGGGTATTGCGCAGGCCGGTAAAAGCGTCGGTGATGCGGGCGGGCCCGAGCGCGGAAGCCAGCAGATGGGTTGGCCGGTAGACCATGATGCTGGCGCGGAGGCCGGGAATTTCCGTCACAAGATCGCCGCTGGCGATCCGTGCGTCGGTGCAATCGACGTCAAAGCGGAAGGGGAAGCCGCCGATATCGAGCATGCCGCAGGTGAGGCGAGGGCTGGTTATGCCGTCGGCCATGGCCTGGGCTTCGATATTCTGTCGCACGAGACCGGCAAGGACCAGCCATGCCGCGCTCCAGGCAAGGACGACAAACAGCACCACGGCGCCGAGAATGATGATTCGCTTCTTCATGGGGAGCACTCTTATCCTCGGCGAGGCCGCGGCCAAAGCCCGTTCAGCATGGGTAAATCCGGGTCGTCCTAGAAAGGCATGGCGGCTAGACCCTGGCGGCGGTTGCCGCTGGCCGTGAGCTTTACTAGGATTTGGGTGTGGATATGACGATGAACGCGCAAACGGACATGGCTGGAACACATTGGGTCTTCGGCTATGGTTCGCTGATCTGGAATCCCGGTTTCCCGCATGTCAGCGCGCAGCAGGGCCTCTTGCGGGGTGCGCATCGTTCGCTTTCGATCGTTTCGACCCATCATCGCGGCACATCGGAGCGGCCCGGACTGGTGTTCGGTCTGGCGCGCGGTGGGGCCTGTCGCGGCATGGTCTTCGAGGTCGCCGATGCCGATTGGACGGCGGTGCGCGCCTATCTCGAAGCGCGCGAGCAGGTGACTTCGGTCTATCGGGATGTGATGCGGCCGGTGCGCCTGACCGATGGACGCATGGTTGGCGCCCTGGCTTTCGTGGTCGACGAGAACCATGAGCAATTTGCCGGGCGGCTGTCGCTGGACCAGCAGGTGGCCATGGTGCGGGCCGGCGTGGGGCTCTCCGGCCGCAATATCGACTATGTGATCAATACCGCCCGGCACCTGGAAAGCCTGGGCATCAGAGACCACCAGTTGATGGCTTTGGTCGCGATGCTGGAAGGCGATGCGGAAGCGGCTTAGAGGGCCTTAGGCCGCCTGCGCGCCGGCCATGGGTTCGGCGCCTTCGAGATCCCAGATGGTGCTGAGGCGTTCGGAATCGGCGGCGGGCGAGACGAGCCGGAACACCCGGTCGGCACAATCAAGTGCGAGACGGAAACGCGTGCGGCTCAGCGGGTCGCTCACCAGATCGGCGGTCGAGCCGACCCAGAGCACATGGCTGCCCTTGGCGATGACATAAAGCTCGGTTTCGCCCATGGCAAAATGCTCGAGATTTTCGCTGACCAGGTCATAGGCGCGGCCCGAACGACCCTGCCAATTGCTGCCGCGGCCGAAGCCATGCGTCACAATCGTGCTGTCAATCATGCTCGCCATTGCCGTGTCCCCTGTTCGGTAGAACAAGAACAAAATTAGAACAAAATGCCGAGGCCGTCAAGCCCGCGCCGATGGTATGGCTACATCTATGTATGTGACAGAAGATTCTGTCAACATATGGTAGGTGTGGCCATCAGACACGCGAGGCCTGAAGGGCATCGATCCTGGCGCGCAGCTCGGGGTCCAGGGGACGTGAAAGGCCACTTTCCGCCGCTGCCAGAATCAGATCAGTCGAATCGGTTTCGATGGCTTTTTTGAGTCGGGCCATAAAGACGTCGGGCGGCAGGCCAGGCTCGATGGCAGGCAGAAACCGCGCCTGGGCGGTGCCGGGCCAGATGACCAGGCTGTTACGCCCCCAGAACAGGCCGGAATTGAGGGCGACCGGCACGACCGGCACGTTGAGTTCAGTATACATGCGCGCGATGCCCTGCCGGTAATCGGCCGGCGCCAGCGGGGCCTTGCGGGTGCCTTCGGGGAAAATGACGATGCGGCAGCCGCGCTCGATGGCCGCCTTGGCCTGGCTCATCATTTCCGGGATTGCGCCACCGCCTTTCTGCCGGTCGATCTCGATGCAGTCCAGCGAGCGGGCCGCCCAGCCGAAGAAGGGGATGCGCATCAGCTCCTTCTTGACGATATAGGCGGGCCGGCCGGTATGGGGGAAGACGGCAAAGACATCCCAGTCGGACTGATGCTTGGACGCGATGATGCAGCCGCCGGGCGGAATGTGTTCGTTGCCAGTGACGATGGTCTTGACCCCGGTGATCCAGCGCAGAAGACCGATATTGGACCAGCACCAATATCGCGCCAGCGTCCAGCTCAGCGGCGTGCGGCCACGGGCGATCAGCCCAATGGTGCCGATGACAATGGCCAGGATTGCCGTCTGGCCGATGAAGATGAAGTAGAACAGCGCGGTGCGGACCGCCTGGACAATACGCATGAAGTTCCTCCGACGCGCAAAGCCATGGCCCTGGGGGTCAAGCGCCGATCCGGCCCAGAAACTGCCGCAGGCTCTGTTGCTGGTCCGGCGTCAGGACCCGCTTGGGCACCACCCTATACAGCCGATCGGACTCGAACAGCAGGAAAGAGCGTCCATCCTCAGCCCAGCGCACGAAATGGGGCCAGGGCATTTCGAAATCGCCATATTCGGACCGGACGTGCAGGCCGGTATCGGACCAGGCCAGCGCCATCTCGCCTTGCAGGGAGCGCTGCTGGCGAAAGATGCGGCGCGCCGTTATCGGCGTCAGGATCACGGTGACGGCAATGACTGCTGCAAAAGGCAGCAACGAAATGCCCAGCAAGACCAGCCACTGCTCAGGCCGGGTGGCCGGCCCGCCATTGACGAAGATGATGAAGGCCAAAAAGCAGGCCCAAAGCACCAGCCAGGAGACCAGCACGCGTGGCCGTGCGAGGCCCTGGCGCATATAGAGCCAGGAGGCGGTGACCAGGTCGTCGGCGGCCAGCTTGAACGGGGGCGTGCTGTCCATCACGAGGTCTCGGCGAGATAGCGGCGCACGGTCATGCGGGAGGTGATGGCGGTGAGCGCAGCGATGACCGGAATGACGGCAAGAATGCCGATCATGCCATCCACGCCCAGGGCAAAGCGACCAAAGAGTACGCCCATCTGCGCCCCGGCTTCGCTGGAGAGCATATTGCCGGCGGCCGTACCGATCAGGCCAAAGAACAGGAGGGCCGCTGCCGCGCCGAGCAGGCCTCCCTGGAGGCCGATGGACAGGAACCGGCCCTGGAATTCTCCGGCAATGAAGCGGTTGGAGGCGCCGATATAGTGCAGGACATCGACGATTTCGCGGTTGGTTGCCATGGCGCCGCGCGTGGCGAAGATGATGGCGAGGACCGTCGCCACGCCGATCAGGGTCAAAACCATAAGGCCCGAAAGTACGATGGTGCCGGCCATGGTGTTGAGCTGCTGCCGCCAGGCGGCATGGGTATCAAGGCTGGCTCCCTTGATGGCGGCCAGATTGCGGGTGAGCCCCTCGATATCGGCATCCACCGGATCGGCCAATTGCACCACGACGAGCCGCGGAACCTCGATGGCGGCGAGATCAAGACCGGCGCCGAGCCAGGGCTCGAGCAGTTTTTGGCTTTCTTCGAGCGTCAGGGCCCGGGCCGAGGCGACGCCCGGAGTGGTCTGGGCCAGCGACACGGCGGTGCGCAGGTTGGATTCCATGACTTCGCCCTCGACAGGGCGGATCTGGATGGTGAGCTCCCGGCCGACATCGGCAGACCAGGCTATGGCCGATTTCTGCACCAGCACCACGCCGCCCAGCGTTACCGCCGAGAGAAAGCTCATGATGGTGATCATCAAGAGCAGGGTGCGGCCGGCGACACTTTTTTCCGGCACGATGGGGGCGGCGCCGCGGCGGCGGCGTAGCAGGGCAAAGAGGCTGGCGACGCGCTCAATCATGGATCACCAGCTCGCCCTTACTGAGCAACATGCGCGGATAGGAAAACTTGTCGAGCAGCGGCAATTCGTGCGTGGCCAGGATGATGGTGGTCCCCAGGGTCCGGTTGAGTTCGGCGAAGAGGTGAACGAGCCGGCTCGATAGCTCGGGGTCGACATTGCCGGTGGGTTCGTCGGCCAGGAGCACTTTGGGTCGAGCGATGACGGCGCGGGCAATGGCGGCGCGCTGTTTTTCGCCACCCGATAGCAGCGATGGCAGGGCGTTCATGCGCTCGCCGAGGCCCACCCATTCAAGCAGCTCGGTGACATTGGGCCGGTATTCGCTTTCCGGCTGGCCCAAGACGCGCAGGGGAAGCGCCACGTTTTCGAAAGTGGTCAGGTGATCGAGCAGGCGGAATTCCTGAAAGACGATGCCGATATGGCGGCGCATCTGCAGCAGACGGTCCTGGCTCAGATCACTCACATCTTCGCCAAACATGGTGACCTTGCCGCGCGACGGCTTGAGGGAGAGCAGCAGCAAACGCAACAGGCTGGTCTTGCCGGCGCCAGAGGGGCCGGTGAGGAAATGAAACGAGCCGGGCTCGATCGAAAAGGTCAGATCCCGCAAGATTTCGGGGCCATTGCCATAGCGCAGTCCCACATCGGAAAACTCGATCAAAAAAGCAGGCTCCCCACTTGTCCGCCGGCTGTTGTGTCCAACGGCGAATCAGCCATTGCGCGCATCATAACAAAGGCGGGCGCACGATGCGGCAGGTGTGAGCCATTGCCCGCAGGAAACGGCACAATTGTGATGGTTTACTGTTCCGTCGCCGCGGTTTGAGGAGTTTTAACCCCATCGGCATAGGTTCGGCGGAGCGCTGTCGTTCCGATTTCCAATTGTCTGGCCCGATGATCATCACCTGTCCCCATTGCCAGACCAAGTATCAGGTGACCTACGAGGCCATTGGCTCGGCGGGTCGCAAGGTGCAATGCGCCTATTGCCAGCGGGCCTGGCAGCAGGAACCCGTCGTGCCGGAGGCGCCGCCCGCACCAGCGGATGAAATGTTCGATGCCATGGCCGAGGATGGGCTCGATGAGGCATTGGTGACCGAAGAGCGGGCCGTTGCTGCCGAGCTGGCGCGGCGCCTTGCCATTGAACAGGAACAGGCCCGGCCGGAAACGCAAAAAAGCGCCGGCGAAGTTGACCCGGCGGTGATCCGCAAGCGGCAGAAGGCGTTCTTGCGCCGGCAGAGCGCGCTGATTGCACATTTGCCCCTGGCGCGTTTGCGCCGGGCCGCGCGGGTGGCCGGGGTGCTTATTCTTTGCGTCTTGATCGGCGCGCTCTATTTCGGACGCGTGCAGCTGGTTGAACGCGTTCCCTCGCTGGCCGGCCTCTATGCCGGTCTGGGATTGGGCGTGAATGTGGTGGGACTCGATTTTTCCAATGTCACCGCCCAGCGCGCTTTGCGCGACGGCAAGGAAATGCTGATCGTCTCGGCTCAGATCGTGGGGCTGACGGCGGACCCGGTGGGGGTTCCGCCCGTCGTGGTGACCCTGCTGGGGCCAAATGGAGCCGCGATCTATGAGTGGAGCGTCACCCCATCGGTGCGGGATCTGATGGCGGGAGAGCGTTCGAGCTTTGATACGCAATTGGCCCTGCCACCGGGAGAGGCCGAACGCATGCGGCTGAGCTTTGCCGCGGCCGCGCCACAGCCGGGGCGAGCGGCATCGCCGCCGTCGAGATCCGTACCTATATCAAGCGCTGATCAAACCAATCCGGAGCATCCCTGATGGCTCGTATTCTCGTTGCCGAAGACGATCCTTCGGTTCGCGCCTTTGTCGTTTCCGCACTGTCCATGAAGGGTCATGAGGTGGTGGCGGCCGAAGATGGCGGCCTGGGCGCGGAAATTGCCGACGAGGAAGAAGGGCGCTTCGACCTGCTGCTGAGCGACATCAAGATGCCGATCATGGATGGGATTGCGCTGGCGCTGCATGTCGGGGCCAAATATCCCGAGGTGACCATCGTGCTGATGACCGGCTTTGCCGACCAGCGCGAGCGGGCTCATGGGCTGGACGCGTTGATCTATGACGTCATCACCAAGCCGTTCACCCTGGCCGACCTGCTGGTCAAGGTCGATGACGCAATTGCCGGAAAGCCGGTCGAGGTCGTCTCGCTGGGGCGGCGGGCGCTGGAGCAATAAGTCAGGCGACCTCCGGCCGCCATTCGATAGTGGCTGGCCCCGCGCCATCGGCAAGGAGGGCGCCAATGGCGAGCCCTTCGGCCTCGGCGCTGGCTTTCTCGGCCTTGGTCAATTTGCGGAAGGGCGCGAGTTCGATGGTCAGATCGTTCTTGGTCCGGCGAATGGTCCAGTTGCCGGCGATGAAGCCGTCAATTGTAAAGGTTGCGACATAGCCATTGACCACGACCATGCGTTCCCGGGCGTAGGGGGGCTGTAGCCGCGAGCGGTCGGCAAAGCCCAGAAAGACATTGTCGTAATCGGGCAGGAAGCGCACGGGCGCGGGCGTGTCCGGGGCAGGGCGCGGCGCTTCGGGCAGGTCGTAAAGCACGCGGCCATCCTCGCCGTGAAATTCGACCAATTGCCCGCGCACCGCCTCGAAGGCCAGCGCGAGGCGCGTGAGGCCGCACCAGGTCTGCATATCCTTGACGCTGGCAGGCCCATAGGCGGCGAGATAGCGCAGGACGAGTTCGGGCAGCGGGATGGGCTCGGAGAGGCCCTGGCCGATCCACTTTTCAATACGCATCAGCAGCGGCGCGCCGCCATGGCCCCAGATGCGGGTGGGCGGAATCTGGATCAGGGTTTCGGCGCCTTGCACGACCTGGGCAAGCACGAGCGGATCGCTATCGGGGAAATGTTCGAGCAGACGCCGGCCCAGTTCGCCCGCAGTAACAGGCGCTTCATCAATAATGCTGACGCCCTGGTGATTGACCGCATGACGGTCGGCATTGATGGCGCGGGATTTGGCGACCGAGCTGAAGGTGCGGTCCAATACCGGCTGCATGAGCGGACGGATAGCGCGCATGTCCGGCACGGTGTGAAGATGGAGCGTGGTGCGCATCGTGGTGGCGCGCAGCAGCGTCTTGTCGGTGATGAGCGCCGTCAGCGCGCCAGGGGTGAAGCCGGCAATCCGGTTCCACAGGGCGATATAGGGCGTGTTGGTGGTTTGGGCTTGCAGGCCCAGGAGAAAGGCGATCGCGTCGGGGATGGCAATGTCGGTGCGTTCCAGCATCCATTGCCGGGCAAGGGTGGCACGGTTGAGCTGGCGGTCGGAAAGTGTCTCGGGCATGGCCGTCCTCCCTGGATGGTGAGACGACTATGCCCGAACGGATAAGACAAGGGGTGTCAGCAGATGCTCACAGCCAATCGGGCACGCTATCGAGGGCGATCAGTTCGTCGAGGGTCTTGCGTGGCCGGATAACGTGGAAGCGATCGCCATCGACTAGGACTTCGGGGATCAGAGCCCGCGAATTGTAGGTCGAGGCCATGACCGCGCCATAGGCGCCGGCGCTCATCACGGCCAGGAGATCGCCTTCCTTGACGCCGGGCATGGTGCGCGCTTTGGCCAGATAATCGCCGGTTTCGCAGACCGGGCCGACAATGTCGGCGGTGATGGGGGCGAGGTTGGAATGATTGACCAGCTCGATATCGTGGTGGGCTTCGTAGAGCGTGGGGCGGATCAGGTCGTTCATCGCCGCGTCGACGATGACGAAATTGGTGCCGCCCTCCTTCACATATTCGACTTTGGTGACCAGAATGCCGGCATTGCCGACCAGCAGCCGCCCCGGCTCGATGACCAGTGTGCACCCGAGTTGGCCGACCTTGTCCCGCACGACGGCGGCATAGGCCTCGGGATGCGGTGGCGCGGTTTCGCCATGGCTATAGGGAATGCCCAGGCCCCCGCCGACATCGACATGGTGGATCGTGTGGCCATCGGCCCGCAAGGCGGTCACGAGTTCGGCCATGAGACCGAAGGCATTGCCGAAGGGCTCGAGATCGGTGATCTGGCTGCCGATATGCATATCGACCCCGACCGCCTCGACATTGGGCAGGGCGGCAATGCGGGCATAGACTTCGCGGGCCCGGGCATAGGGGATGCCGAACTTGTTCTCGGCCTTGCCAGTAGAAATCTTGGCATGGGTTCGGGCATCGACATCGGGATTGATGCGGACCGATATTTTGGCGGTCAGCCCCATGTCGGAGGCGACCATCGAAAGGCGCTCCAGTTCGGGTTCACTCTCGACATTGAAACATTTGATGCCGGCCTCGAGGCCCCGGCGCATTTCGGCGACGGTTTTGGCGACGCCGGAAAAGACGATCATGTCGGGCCTGATACCGGCGGCCAGCGCGCGTTCCAATTCTCCCAGCGACACGACATCAGCGCCCGCGCCTTCCGAGGCCATGAGCTTGAGCACGGCCTGGTTGGAATTGGCTTTCATGGCATAGGCCAGGAGCGTCGGGATGCCTTCGAAGGCCGATTTCACCACCCGCACATGCCGGCGCAGGGTGGCGCTGGAATAGACATAAAAGGGCGTGCCGACCTTTTCGGCCAGGGTGTTGAGATTGACGTCCTCGGCATGGAGGGTGCCGTCGCGGTGTTCGAAGTGGTGGACCAAGGTCTTTTCCCGGTTTTGCTGCACCCGCGATGTCACCTCGGCGTAGGCCGGGGTCCATGCTGAACGCTATCCACACATGCGATGCAGGGAGAGCGCACAGCATGGATTGCGGCCTTCACCGGAATAACGCCGTGGGTGGGCATGTTTCGCAGAAATCCCTATGCCAAGCCTGCCCAAAACGAAAGCAAGACTTATCGATTCAGCGCATAGGCGGTTTCGATCCGTTCGGCGACCAGGTTTTGCAACAGCCAGAGATGGGGGCCGTGAATGCCCATATCCTCCAGATGCTGCACGGTGGCGAAGAGGTATTCGGCCATGGAACCACGATTGCCGACAGCCTTGGCCAGCACATCGGCAATGGCCTCGACGGTGAGGCCTGAAACATAGCGGCCCGAATTGCGGTCGATGCAGAAGGTGAGCGCGCGGATCGTGCGTTCGCCGCTCTGGACATTGACCCAGCGTGGCGGGAAGGCCGAGGGTAGCCAGCCCATTTCGCGCTCGAGGAGCTTGGTGAGGGATTCGTCGATCCGGTCGGCCGGCAGGCGATAGAGTACGCCCTTGCAGGCCCCGCCGCGGTCGAGCGCCAGCATGAGGCCGGGATTTTCGTCGCTACCGCGGAAGCGGTTGTTCCAGCCCAGACAGAAGGCGCGGTGCCAGCCGCGCACGACGCCGGTGCGCATTTCAACGAAGTCGCAGGCCGGTTTCCAGATCAGCGAGCCATAGGCAAAGATCCAGATTTCGCCGGCGTCCGGACCGATCGAGAGCAGATGCTCGATGGTTGCGCGATGGTCGTCGGCCGTAGCCTGCCGCATGCCTTCGGGGGGCGGTGGCATTTCGTCGGAGAGCGAAGCGGGCTGGAGGACCGCGACATGACGCTCGGAAAGGCGCATCTGTCGGTTCCTGGTTCGCATCGCTCCATCCAAATCAGTTCGGTCCCGATATGGTGGGGGCAGCGACGGGGTTATTCAACCCCGCCATCACCATGGCCGCCATGCTTTTTCTTGGACAGGGGCTTTGGATCATGCGGCTGGCCGGTGAGGATGGTTTTCCAGCGGGCGGCCTGGATCAGCACGTTGGCCGGGGCCGTCCCGCCATAGGATTGCCGGGCGGCAACGGAGGCCTCAACGGTCAGCACCTTATGGATGCGGCTATCGATGCGCTGGTCGATGAATTTGAAATCCTCAATGGTAAGGCCCTCAAGGCCACAATTCTTCTGCTCGGCCAGGGCCACGATCTGGCCGGTGATGTGATGGGCATCGCGGAAGGGGATATTGAGTTCGCGCACCAGCCAGTCGGCAATATCGGTGGCGGTGGAAAAGCCGGCGGCGGCCGAGACGCGCATGCGCTCGCGATTGGGCACCATGTCGCCCACCATGCCGGTCATGGCGGCAAGGGATAGGGAAAGCGCGTCGAGGGCGTCGAAGGCGACTTCCTTGTCTTCCTGCATGTCCTTGGAATAGGCGAGCGGCAGGCCTTTCATGACGACGAGCAGGCTGGTCAGTGCGCCCAAAATCCGGCCGATCTTGGCGCGGACCAGCTCGGCGGCATCCGGATTGCGCTTCTGCGGCATGATGGAGGAGCCGGTGGTGAATTTGTCGGAGAGGCGCACGAAGCCGAACTGAGCGGAACTCCAGATCACCATTTCCTCGGCAAAGCGGCTGAGATGCATGGCGCAGATTGCGGCGGCGGCCAGCGTTTCGAGAATGAAATCGCGGTCCGAGACGGCGTCGAGCGAATTGGCGGTGGGGCGGTCAAAGCCCAGCTGTTCGGCCGTGCGTTCCCGATTGATCGGGTAGGGCGTGCCGGCAAGCGCGGCCGAGCCAAGCGGGCTTTCATTGAGGCGTTTGCGGGCATCGAGCAGCCGGCCGGCATCGCGTCCCAACATTTCGACATAGGCCAGCAGGTGATGGCCGAAGGTGACCGGCTGGGCGCTTTGCAGATGGGTGAAGCCGGGCATGATGGTATCGGCTTCTTCTTCGGCACGGGTGACCAGAGCCAGCTGCAGGGTGTGGACCTGCACGACCAGCGTATCAATGGTGTCACGTACATAGAGCTTGAAATCGGTTGCGACCTGATCGTTGCGCGAGCGCGCCGTATGCAGGCGCCCGGCGGCATCGCCGATCTTTTCGCGCAGGCGCGATTCCACGTTCATGTGGATGTCCTCGAGCGCACGCGAGAACGTGAAGCTGCCGCTCTCGATTTCCGCCAGCACCTCATTTAGACCGACCACGATGGCGTCGCGATCTTTCTGCGTCAGAATGCCCGTCTCGGCGAGCATTGTCGCATGGGCGATTGATCCGGCAATATCCTGGCGGAACAGACGCTGGTCGAATCCGATCGAGGCGTTGATTTCTTCCATGATGGCGTCGGGGCCGGTAGCGAACCGGCCGCCCCACATCTTGTTGCTCATCGCTGGTTCCCTGGAGATTGCATGTCTGACAATAGCGCCCCCCGCCAACCGGCCCCGAAACGCTCGCGGCTATTCATCACGCTGGGGGTGGCGGGAGTGGCCGTAGCTATAGCGGCGTGGACCTATCTCGGCAATGCCGCCGGCGCCAGGGAATGCCCGGTGCAGAAGTCGGCGGCCGATGCGATCGATGCGGCTGCGGTGGGGGAGCTCGCCGCGTTGATGGGCACGGGCGAGGGACGCGGTTACAAGACCATGGCGTTCAAGGATGCGACGGGTGAGGACAGGACCATTGCCGACTTTTCCGGCAAGGCGCTGCTGGTCAATTTCTGGGCGAGCTGGTGCGTGCCCTGCCGGGAGGAAATGCCCGCGCTCGACGCCATTGCCACCAAGTATAATTCGGATGCCTTCATGGTGCTGCCGATCAATCTCGATATCGGTGAAGGGGGGCTCGCAAAGGCGCAGGGTTTCCTGGACGAGAACCAGTTCAAGAACCTGCCGCTCTACGCCGATAGCAGTTTTGCCGCCTTCGAGCGACTGAAGCGCGAGGCCGTGGCCGTGGGCCTGCCGGCAACGCTGGTGCTGGACGAGAACGGCTGCGAGCTGGCCGTCCTGCAGGGGCCGGCAGAGTGGAATTCGCCCGATGGCGAGGCAGTCATCGAGGCGCTGGTGGGGCTCAAGAGCTAGCAGGCCGCCTATGAGGTCGGTCTGGGAGGCTAAATCAGCCGATCAACCACTGCACCGGAATCGATCACGGGCGCCTTGGCTTGCCCATTGGGATCGAACAGGGCGGTTTTGGCCTGTTCTTCCGCGGCAGCAATGCGCAATTGCGCGCTGAGCTCGGCGACCTTGGTCAGTTGAGCCGCGGCGGGCGTTTCGGCGCGATCGACAATGCGGTTGATCATGACCGGCGGGCTGATGCCGATGGAATTGCTCATACTAGGCCTGCTTGTCGACCTTGGTGCCCTGGCCGGGCGGCGGGGCCGCAGGCGCGCTCTGCAACAGGGTGTTGAGCAGCGCTGCTTCCATTTCATGGGCCTTTTTGAATACGGCAATCTGCACGGAATTCTGCGTTGCCGCAGTCCGCATGGTCACCATTTGCATGGCCAGATCGCTATCCAATGGAAGGCCCCTTATCGGTCAACAGGGCCTCAAGGTAGCGCCCTGGCAGTAAACAAAAGCTTGGGACATCGTGGCAATTTTGTGAAATTACCAGAGGTTAGCGGCCACCCCAAAGCGTTACTTCCCGCCGCTTGAGGCCGGCGGCGAGGATGACCCCCGTGGCAAAGCCACCGATATGGGCCCACCAGGCGACCGGTTCGTCCGAGCCGATCACCACGTAGAAAAGCTGTGTCGCCACCCAGAAACCCAGCATCCAGAAGGCCGGCACCGGCAACGGAATGGGGATGACGATGCGCGCCAGCACGAAGACGCGGGCATGGGGAAAGAGCAGAATATAGGCGCCCATGACCCCGGCCACGGCGCCCGAGGCGCCAATCAGCGGGCCATTGGCGTCGAGATTGAACGCCATATGCGCCAGTGCCGCGCAGATGGCGCAGGCGAGGTAAAAGGCCAGGAACCGGACATGGCCCATGGCGTCCTCGATGTTGTCGCCGAACACCCAGAGGAAGAGCATATTGCTGAGCAAATGCAGCCAATCGGCATGGAGAAACGCATAGGTAATCAGCGTTGCCCAATCGGGCAGCCAGGGTACCGGCTGGGGGTAGAGATTGCGCACGACAATCGGGATCATGCCGAAATCGATGGTCGCCTGGTCGAAAGCGGCGGGCGGCAGGACGGATTGAAACAGGAAGCAGACGATGGTCAGCGCGATCAGCCCATAGGTCACATAGGGAAATCGCACATGCCGGATGGGATTTCTGTCATGCAGCGGCAGGAACATGGATCAGCCGCCCTTTGCCACGTCGCCATAGCTGCCCGGAACCCACAATACGTCCTTGGCGCCATTGGCATTGGCGACGCGGGCCAGCACGAAGAGCAGGTCTGACAGCCGGTTGAGATAGCGGATGGCCTCGGCATTGGTGTCGGGCTCGGCAACCGCCAGTTCCACGGTGAGGCGCTCGGCGCGGCGGGTTACCGTACGGGCGATGTGGAGGGCCGAGGCAAGGGGAGTGCCGCCGGGCAGCACGAAGCTCTTGAGCGGCGCAATATCGGCATTGAAATGATCGATCTGCTTTTCCAGCCACTGCGTCTGCACCGGACGGACGCGCAAGGAGGGGTGCTCGGCGGCCGGATCGTCGGCGCCAGGGGTCGCCAGGTCGGAGCCGACATCGAAGAGATCGTTCTGCACCCGCGACAGCAGCATATCGATCTTGGGCATGGAATTGGTCTGCAGGCGTGCCTGGCCCACAAAGGCATTGGCCTCGTCGACAGTGCCATAGGCCTCAACGCGCAAGTCATATTTGGGCCGGCGCGGGCCACGGACCAGGCCCGTCGTGCCATCATCGCCGGTCTTGGTATAGATGCGATTGAGCTTGACCATGGCTTAGCCCCGGCCCCCGAAGAAGTAGAGCGCGCCAAGCAGCAGGACCAGCGCCACGGCCTGGCCGATAACACGCAGGCGCATCAGCTTCTGGCTCGTATTGCCCGAGCCGCCCTTGAGCATGTTCCACAGGCCCAGGCCCAGCACGATGACAACGAAGAGCAGGGCCAGTGCGATGGCGATATTGAGAAGAGTTTCCATATGGGCCTGCTTTGCTTTTGCGGGCCAGGGGCCCTAAGAATCGGTCTTGCCGATATAGAGCGAAAGTCCCTCGGCCAGTGCATCATAGATGGCACGAATCCGGTGGCTGGTGAATAATTCCCTGTGCGTGGTGAGCCAGACTTCGAGTGGTGGAATGGGCAGGTCGAGCGGCAGCGCCACCATGCCCGGGGTGACGGCAACCAGTTCCGCCTGGGCAAAGCCGATGCCGAGCCCGGATTGCAGCAGTTCCCAAAGCTGGGTCTGGCTGTCCGAGCGGAGCAGGAAGTGCTCGCGCTTGAGCGGGAACCCCAGCTTGTGGGCGTGATCGATGATGAGATCGGACCGGTCCAGACCGATGAGATCGTGCTCGTAGAGATCGGCCAAGGTGCGGGGTGTGCCGCGGCGGTCGAGATAGTCCTGGTGCGCTGTGGTCACCAGAGGCAGTTCGCCGAGCTTTTTAGTGATCAGCTCGAGCTGGGCGGGGCGGAACATGCGGATGGCGATGTCGGCTTCGCGCAGCAGCAGGTTCTCTGCCGAATCGGTGGGCACCAGTTCGAGCGCTATGGCCGGATAGCGCTGGCGGATGGCGACCAGCAGATCGGGCAGGATATAGTTGGAAACCATGGTGCTGGCGGTGATGCGGACCGTGCCGCCGAATTCGGCCTGGGCGCCTTCGGCCATAATGGCGGCCTGGGCGAGCGAGGCCTGGGCGGCAGCCACGGGCTCATAGATGCGCAAGGCCGCCACATTGGGTTTGAGGCCATTCAGCGAGCGGTCGAAGAGGGACAGGCCGAGATCGTATTCGAGGGTTTCGATATGGCGGCCGACGGTGGGCTGGCTGATGCCCAGCTCGCGAGCGGCGGCTGACAGCGAGCCATTGGCCACCACGGCCGAAAAACTCCGCCACAAGGCCCAGTCGGGTTCTCTATTCATTTTTGAATGGCTATCCCGATCATTTGGTGAATTAACTTACGATAATGAATTGAGGAAAATGTGTCCATCGGCAAAGGAGATGGACGATGAGCAAAGCAAAGGTCACGGTTCTGGGCATCAATGGCCATATCGGCCGCCACGCGGCACTGGCTTTCCGCGATGCGGGGTACAGCGTCAGCGGTTTTGGCCGGATTAACCGGGAGCCGATCGATGGCGTCGCGTTTATCAAGGGCGATGCCGGCAATGTCGCCGAGATCGTAGCGGCGATTGCCGATGCCGAGATCGTGGTCAATGCGCTCAACCTGCCCTATGACAAATGGGACAAGGGCCGGGCCGAGGCACAATTGGCCAATGTGATTGCCGCCATGGGCGATAGCGGCAAGACCATGATGTTTCCGGGCAATGTCTACAATTATGCCGCGACTGACCGGTATATGCGGCCCGATACACCACAACGTCCGCAGACGCCGCGCGGCGCAATCCGGGTGCGGCAGGAGGCGACGCTGGCGGCGGCCTCGAAGGCCGGCAAGTTTCAGACCATCATCATTCGCGCCGGCGATTTTTACGCGCCGGGCAATGTGGGGGATTGGTTCGACCAGGCGATGCTGATGGATGCCGGGAAGGGCAAGGTCTATTACATGGCCGATCTGGGTGTAGGTCATGCCTGGGCCTATCTGCCCGATCTCGGCCGTGCTTTCGTCGCGGTTGCCGAGCAGCGGCAGCGTCTTGGCGGGTTCGAGACGTTCCATTTTGCTGGGCATTATCAGAGTCACCGGGCCATGCTGGCGGCGATCCAGGCGGCGGCGCCGGTGCCGCTCAAGGCTGCGCAACTGCCCTGGCTGCTGTTCCAGGCACTGGGTCTGGCGGTGCCGCTGCTGCGCGAAATCGTCAAGATGCGCTATCTCTGGAACAATCCGATGGAACTGGTTGACCCGCGGCTGGAGGCCATTTTGGGGCCCGATTTCGGTACGCCTTTCACGGCAGCCGTAGCGGCAGCCACGATTCCGTTCCTCGCAAAGAAGGCCGCCTAAAAGCCCAGTTCCTGGCGGATATCCTGGGGTGTGCGGCCAGCATCGCGAAGGCTGGCCAGGGTGGGAGAGCCCTTTGATTTGCTGAGTTTTCTGCCCTCGGCATCCAAAATCAGCCGGTGGAAATTGTAGATGGGCGAGGGCAGGCCCAACAGGAATTGCAGCAACACGTGGAAGTCGGTGGCCGGCTCCATGTCCCGGCCTCGCGTTACATGGGTCACGCCCTGGGCGGCGTCGTCGACAACCACGCTGAGATGGTAGCTGGTTGGCGTGCCCTTGCGCTGCAGCACCACATCGCCCCAGCGTTCGGGACGGGCATAGCGAATTTGGGGACGGTCCGTTACCAGGGGGCCGATAGCGGTGAATGTCAGCAAGCCGGTGCAGGTGATGGCGCTGGCCGTATCGAGGCGGAACTGGACCGGATCGCCGCGCTGCAGGCGCTCGATCTGCTCGCTTCGACTCATGTGCCGGCAGGTGCCGGGATAAAGCGGAGCGCCATCGGGATCGGTGCCCTTGGCCTTGGTCGCGATCTCGCTGCGCGAACAGAAGCAGGGATAGAGCAGATCGGCATCACGCAGCTGATTGGCCGCCTCGGCATAGATCGGGAAGCGTTGCGACTGGACCATTATTGGCTGGGGCCAATCCAGACCAAGCCAATGCAGATCATCGACAATGGCCTGGGCAAATTCGGGTTTACAGCGCTCGGGGTCGGTGTCCTCCATGCGCAGAAGGGCCGTGCCGCCCAATCGCGCCGCTGCCTGCCAGGTGTAGAGCGCGGAATAGGCATGGCCGAGATGCAGCCTGCCGTTGGGGCTGGGGGCGAAACGCAGGATGGGTTTGGACGATGGCGAAGACATTGCAGTGTGTGTACATGAGGCCCATGTCTTCGTCACCGCGCATTGACAGTGTTGCCGCCATTGCCGTCCATCTCGATCATCTGGTCGGGATCGATCCTCGTCTTGCGGCAATATGGACGGCGGTGGGGGAGGTTCGTCCTCGCATCGACGCAGCCGGTTTTCCTGGCATTGCCCGCATTGTGTGCGGTCAATTGCTCTCGGTGGCGAGTGCTGCCGCCATCTGGTCCCGCTATCAAGGGGTCGCCGGGGCGCTCGATCCGGCGGCGTTTCTGGGCATCGGCGAGGCCGAGATCCGGGCCGTCGGCTTTTCAGGGGGCAAGTACCGCACGCTGCGGGTAATTGCGGAAGCGGTGACCTCGGGTGCGCTGGACTTTTCGCATCTGGAGACTTTGCCGGCCCGCGACGCGGTGGCCTATCTCACGGCCCATAAGGGGATCGGTCCCTGGACCGCGGAGGTCTATTTGATGTTCTGTGCCGGCCATCCCGATATTTTTCCGGCGGGCGACCTGGCTTTGCGCAAGGCGGTGCAGGATGGTCTGGGACTGGACTCGCTTCCCCAGATTGCCGAATTGGCCGAGGCGGCCTTGCAATGGGCGCCGCACCGGTCCGCGGCGGCGTTGTTATTCTGGCGCTATTATGCGGTTTGCCGCAATCGCGAAGGTGTCCTGAGCTGACAAGCCGTGCGTTATTCCAAGTAATGCTCGTGCATATTCCTGTTGCGAATGCGCAACATAAATCTAGTCTTGGACTGGATCAGTAATAATTAGTCCATATGGATGATGTTTTGCGAGCTCATGTCTGGTCATCTTTTCCGGCGGCTGTTTCGGTGAAGATGAGGAATTTTGATGCGGAACATTACTCTGCTGGCAGCCGCCGGCTGCATGGTGCTGGCCACAAGCGCCCAAGCGCAGGACATTGCCGATTGGAGTGGTTTTTATGCGGGGGTGCTGGCGGGATATGGCCTGGACCGCACGCAGGAGGAATCGTCCTCCTCGATTTTTCCGCCGACCGAGGTCGATGATGGGCTGTTCTATTCGGGCAGCAGCTTCTCATCGCAGGAGCGAATCGAAGGCTTGGTCGGGGGCATTGGTATTGGCTACAATTTTCAGCACGACCAGTTCGTGCTGGGCCTTGATGGCGACGTCAATTTTGGTCAGCTCGACAAGACCAGCGCATCGTCGACTTTCATCAGGATGGAAGACGAGGATGATTTCTTTGCCCTGGGGCAGGGTAATGAGACGACCTTCGGCATCGATTGGTATTCAACTTTCGCACTGCGGGCCGGCGTGACCTTCGATGGCTGGCTGGTCTATGCCAAGGCCGGCGCGGCGGTGGGTAATGTATCGTCCAGTTCGACATCGACGATAAGCGTTGATTCCAATGTGGGAGCGGCCGGGCCGATTCCGGTTCCTCCGGGTACATATTCGTCCCATGCCGCATCCAGCCAGCTTCTGTTTGGACCCACATTCGGTATTGGCGCCGAAAAGATGCTGACGCCCAATATTTCCGTGGGCGCGGAATATAGCTATGTGGGGCTGCCCGACGTCTCCATACCGCAGCCCAATGCTCTGGGCGGTCTTTTCGGCGGTGGGGCTGGAGACCCAATCGAGGTCACCTCAAGCATCCATGTCGTCAAGGGTTCCTTGAAGTATCACTTCTGATTCTACTGGCGATTCGGTCGCGAATTGCCATGTCCTGAAATAGTCTCCGACGATTTTTCCGGTCGTCGGACTTTTTTCACCTTGCCAAATATCATCCATATGAATGATATGGTTTTGCGGCAAACTACAGCGTCGATGGGCGCGGGTGGTTGTCAATGGTCTATATTTCCCCGCAAGATCTGACCGATCTTTCGAACTCTCTTTATAGTGCGGTATTTGACGACACTCACTGGGCCAGCGTGGCCGAGGTGGTGCGCCGGCTCGTCAATACACAGCATGTCGCGCTGGGTTTCTTCGACCATCAAACGAGCCAGCACTCCATGTTGCATGGTGATTGTGCGCCCGAATTCGAGCGCAGCTTTGGCCAATTGGTCGATATCAATCCATTTTCGGAGCCCATGCAGAACCTGCCCGCTGGAGGGGCGCTGATCGACCAGCAGATCATTGCCAGCGACGCGTTCGAGCGATCCGCGTTTTTTGCAGCGTGGATGCGGCCGCAGGACATGCATAGCGGGCTGGTTCACAAGATCAATTCCCGGGAACGCATCAACGGGTATCTGGCGCTGAACCGCGGCGGGCATATTGAAAAATACGATCAGCGTGACCTGGCGGTGATCGGCGAGCTGGCTCCAATACTGGCTCATGCCATCAACCTGCGGGTCCAGTTCGGCCGCCGGATGATGGAACAGACGGGCGCGGTGCTGGGCGGGCGGGGCATTGGCTGGGTGGCCGTTACCGGCGCGGGTCGCCTAGTATGGGCGAACGAGGCCGCCGAAGCGCTCTTTGCCGAGCCGGGATCGGCGGTTAGCGGACGGCTGGGAACCCTGCGGCTGGTTCACCCTCTGCAGATGCGGGAATTCATGGCAGCTCTCCAGCGGGCCTGTGCGCCGGTGGGCGGCGTTGGTGCCGATATGATCGCCAGCCATCCCGAGACTGGCAGCGCCGTGGCGCTGTCGATCGTTCCGGCACATAATCTTCTCGTGCAGGGCCTGCCCGTGCTGCGGGGCGCTCATATTGCGCTGCGCAATCTTTCAGCGCGCCTGCCGCCGGGCTTTGAAGACCGCATCAGGGCCATGTTCGATCTGACCCCCAAGGAGGCCGCATTGGCCGCGGCCCTGGCCAGCGGGCGGGCGCTGGGGGATGTGGCGCGGGCCAATGGAGTCTCAATTCTGACGGTGCGGACCCAGCTGGCGCATCTGTTCCGCAAAACCGATACCCGGCAGCAGAGCCAATTGGTGTCATTGCTGCTGGCAGTGGAGCCCCTGCCACAGCCATAGGCGTGGCTGGATTTTTCGGCGGCCGCAGGGCAGGTTAGGCGAAAGTTTCTGGAAGATACCCATGCCAACCAAGCTTTCCGGCCCCATGCTTGCGCCCAAATCGGGTGTGCAGCCTCGCTACGCTGTCATATTGCTGCATGGCTATGGCAGCGATGGAGCCGATCTGATCGGGCTGGCGCCGCATTGGCAGGATATGCTGCCCGATGCCCTGTTCGTTTCGCCCAATGCGCCGGAGGCGTGCCGGATAAATCCTTCGGGCTATCAATGGTTCGATATCGATTATGAGGGCGACAAGCTGGCCAGCCGGCAATTGGGCGTGGCAGAGGCCCGTCCGGTACTGGTGGAATTCCTTGCCGATCTATGGGACCAGACCGGCATAACGCCGCAGCGGACCCTGCTTGCCGGGTTCAGCCAGGGCGCCATGATGGCGCTCCATGTCGGCCTGTCGCTCCCCGAGCCGCTGATGGGGATTATTGCCTTTTCGGGCGCGTTCCTTCCGCCGGCGGGCTTTGCCGAAGGCCGGTTCGCGAAACCCCCGGTATGCCTCGTGCATGGCGATATGGATCCGGTGGTCGATCCCGAACTCAGCGCCGATGCCGATGTGGCCCTGCGGCTGGCGGGGTTCGATGTGTCCTATCATGTCAGTGTGGGCGTGGGGCATGGCATTGCGCCAGACGGGCTGGCCTTTGCCAGTGAGTTCATTGCGCGCCAGCTCGAAAATAATCCCTGACCGGTTTGCACGTGCCCGCTTCACAGGCCTGACACAAAGGGCCTAGTATAAGAGGGCTATGGACTTACTCGATTCCCGCTCCGGGAGACTCAAGTGACGATCCACGTGTCGCCTGAGGCCTGTCCCGCACTGGTGCTGAACGCTGACTTCCGTCCGCTCAGCTACTATCCCTTGTCATTGTGGTCGTGGCAGGATGCGATCAAGGCGGTATGCCTGGATCGCGTCAATATCGTCTCCCACTATGATACTGTCATCCATTCGCCCAGCTTTGAGATGCAGCTGCCCAGCGTGGTGTCGCTCAAGGATTATGTGAAGCCGGCGCGGCATCCCGCGTTCACCCGCTTCAATGTGTTCTTGCGCGATCGCTTCCAGTGCCAGTATTGCGGCTCCAAGGACGATCTGACTTTCGATCACGTCATTCCGCGTTCCAAAGGCGGGTTGACCACCTGGGACAATGTCGTGGCGGCCTGCGCGCCCTGTAATTTGCGCAAGGCCAATCGGCTACCCAGCGAAATCAAAATGTATCCGCATCAGGCGCCGTATCATCCAACGGTGCATGATCTGCATAATAATGGCCGGGCCTTCCCGCCCAACCATTTGCACCAGAGCTGGCTCGACTATCTCTACTGGGATATCGAGCTCGAGCCATAAAAAATCCCGCCTGGCTTTGGCCGGCGGGATATTTCAAGGTTTACGCTATCGTCCGGGTGGCGGGTGCTCAGGCAGCCTGTGTTGCTGCCGCTTTGCGGCCAGCAATGAAGGGGCCGAAATAGCGGGTAATCATTGGCACAATCAGCAGAACGATGGTGCTGGCCATGAAAGGCACGAGCACGAGGCTTCGTTGCCAGATTTCCCAGCCGGCGGTGAGCGGCATCAGGATATAGAGATAGAGGGTCACGACCGGATAGACGGCAAGGGTCATGACCGCGGCCATGCGAAGGCGCGAGGCAAGAGAGGGCTTCATTTCCAAGCTCCATTGAAACGGTACGTTCCGTATTTATAGAAACGATACGTTCCGTTCAAGTCTTTTCTTCCGGACAATTTTGTCCGATATTGGAGGTCATGACAGAGCTGACCGCAGACGAAAGCGAGGAGCGCCGCCGGTCGATCGGTGCGCGGCGTAATCCCGATACCCAGGAAGCCATTCTCGAGGCCGCCGAGGCCATTGTTGCCGAGGAGGGCATTGCCGGGTTTTCCATCGAGGCGGTGGCCAAGCGGGCACGGGCGGGCAAGCCAACCATTTACAAGTGGTGGCCAGGCAAAACGGCGCTCCTGCTCGATGTCTATCATCGGCACAAACCGGCAAATGTGCACCAGGACACCGGCACGGTGGAGGGCGATGTCGTTGCCTTCTTCACCGCCATTTTCGCCCATTGGGGCAATACCGGCGCCGGACAGGTCTTCCGCTTTGTGGTGGCCGAGGCGCAGCGCGATGAGGCCGCTGCGGCTTCGCTGCAGAGCTATGCCACCGAACGGCGCAAGCAGTCAGGACAGATTTTTGAGCGCGGCGTGGCGCGGGGGGAACTTGCCGCCGATATCGATACGGGACTGGCGGCTGACATGCTGGCCGGTTTCGTCTGGCACCGGCTGCTGACCGGGCGGCTTATCGGCGATCCCATCGAAATGCGCCAGGCGGCGCGGCAGTTGGTCCGGGGGCTGCTGGCCCCCGGACGATAGGCGGCGCGCTTACTGCGCGGCCGGAGCGGCTTCCTCGGCAGCGGCGGCCGGTTCTGTCTGAGCCTGTACGGCGGCAGCCAGGGCCGGATCGGGAATGTCGATCTGGACGCCTTCCATCAGTTTGGCGACAGTGCCGTCAAAGGTGGTCATCAGCAATTGCTGCTGCAGCTGGCCGGCGACCTGCTCGAAAGTCGGGGGCGAGGACTCGCGCTTTTCTTCCAGCTTGATGATGTGCCAGCCGAACTGGGACTGCACCGGCTCGGACACCTGGCCGATTTCGGTCAGCGCATAGGCGGCCTGCTCGAAGGGAGCAACCATCATGCCCTTGCCAAAAAAGCCGAGATCGCCGCCATTGGCTGCACCCGGATCGATCGACTTTTCCTTGGCGATGGTGGCAAAATCGGCGCCGCTGTCGAGCTCGGCCTTGATCGCCTTGGCTTCCTCTTCGGTGGCAACGAGAATGTGGCTGGCGCGGATTTCTTCCTGGGGTTTGAAATCGGCGACGAGCTTGTCGTATTCGGCGCGAACGGCCTCTTCGGTCACCGCATTGGCGATGGCATCGGCGAAATAGGCGCGGCGCAGGGCGCGTTCCTCAAGATAGGCAAGGCGCTGCTTGAACAGCGGTGAATCGCCCATGCCGGCATCGCGCCCGGCCTTGGCCATGACCTTCATGTCGATCAGGACGCGCAGCAGGAAGGGGCGGCGCTGATCGGCCGGCATCTGGCTGAGTTCCTGGGTCAGGTCTTCGGCAGCAAAGCTGAGATCGGCCTCGGTGATGGTTTCTCCACCGACCGTAGCTACCACGGTATCGGGCGAGACGGGCGCGAGGGCTTCGGCGGCCGGCGCCTCGGCCGCGGGGGCCGGAGCGGGCGCAGCGTCCTGCGCGTAAGCGGGGGCGACTGCATTGGCCGCCATGATCAGCGCCAGCACGCTGGCAGTCGTGGCGAGGCGCAGGGTCGAAAAGGACATCAGGATATTCTCCTTGGCCGGCGCGCTACACTTGGCGCCTGGGCTGGTTTACTGGTCGGGCCTGCCCTCACATGGCAACGGGGCCAAAATGTGCCGCGCCGCTACTTGTGAGCAGGAACAGGCGGCTAGAGGCCAAAAATTGCCGGTTTGGGCCGGGTTTTCCGGCGGGCGGAGGAGGTGTCGCCCATTTCGGCGGCGTTGACAAGACAATGGCTCGCTCTTACATCTCACGCGCTTTTCAAGGCCTCTGGCAAGGCATCGGGCAATGATGTCCGGACTAGCCATGGGAACAAACGAGATCGTGAAGCCGGAACGGCTTTGTCATCGCGCCGACGAGGCCAGCCGGGTAAGGTGCCCGACCGAGACCGCCTAGGCCCTGCGCGCCCGCGCCGGTGATCAAAAAAAGGACCTGACATATGGCACTTGCTGCGCTCGCCCGGCGGATATTCGGTTCTCCGTCCGATCGGCACGTCAAGCGGTTCCAGGGCAAGGTGGATGCGATCAACGCACTCGAGCCCGAATTCGCCAAGATGACCGACGATGCCCTGCGCGGCATGACGGTTGAGCTGAAGGCGCGGTTGGAAAAGGGTGCCAAGCTCGACGATCTGATCGTGCCGGCCTTTGCCGCGGTCCGCGAAGCCAGTAAGCGCGTTCTGGGCATGCGTCATTTCGATGTGCAGCTGATCGGCGGCATGGTGCTCAACGATCGCTCCATCGCCGAAATGCGAACCGGTGAAGGCAAGACGTTGGTGGCAACGCTGGCTGTCTATCTCAATGCGCTGACGGGTGAGGGCGTTCATGTCGTCACGGTCAACGACTATCTCGCCCGACGCGACGCTGCCTGGATGGGGCAGATCTACAATTTCCTCGGCCTGAGCTACGGCATCATCGTGCATGGTTTGACCGATGCCGAACGCAAGGCGGCCTATGCTGCCGACATCACTTACGGCACCAATAACGAGTTCGGCTTCGACTATCTGCGCGACAATATGAAATATACCCGCGCCCAGATGGTGCAGCGCGGCCATGCCTATGCGATCGTGGACGAAGTGGACTCCATTCTGATCGATGAGGCGCGCACGCCGCTGATCATTTCGGGCCCCTCCGAGGATCGCAGCGAGCTCTACGTCAAGATCGACGAGCTGATGGCCATTCTCGATGAAGACGATTTCGAGATCGACGAGAAGCAGCGTTCGGCGACCTTTACCGATGCTGGTATCGAAAAGCTCGAAGAGCGCCTGGCCGCCGATGGCCTGCTCAAATCAGCCTCGATGTATGACGTGGAAAACGTCGCCCTGGTGCACCACGCCAATTCGGCGCTGCGGGCCCACAAGATGTTCCGCAAGGACAAGGACTATATCGTCCGCAATGACGAAGTGGTGATCATCGACGAATTCTCCGGCCGCATGATGCCGGGTCGGCGCTATTCGGAAGGCCTGCACCAGGCACTCGAAGCCAAGGAACACGTCAAGATCCAGCCGGAAAACCAGACGCTGGCGTCGATCACCTTCCAGAATTATTTCCGGCTCTACAGGAAGCTGGCCGGCATGACCGGCACGGCCTCGACGGAAGCCGAAGAATTTGCCGACATCTACAAGCTCGATGTGGTCACCATTCCGACCAATCTGCCGGTGCAGCGCAAGGATGACGAGGACGCCATCTACCGCACCGCGGCGGAAAAGTTCGACGCCATCGCCGATCTCATCAAGCAATGTCAGGACCGCGGCCAGCCCGTGCTGGTGGGCACGACCTCGATCGAGAAGTCGGAAATGCTGGCTGAATTGCTGCGCAAGAAGAATGTCGGCGCGATGAATGTGCTCAATGCGCGCCATCACGAGCAGGAAGCCTTCATTGTCGCCGATGCGGGGCTGCCGGGGGCGATCACCATTGCCACCAATATGGCCGGTCGCGGCACCGACATTCAGCTGGGCGGCAATCTCGAGATGCGTATCGAGAAGGAAGCGGCCGGACTCGAGGGCGAGGCGCGCGACGCCAAGATTGCCGATATCAAAAAGACCATTGCCGAGGACAAGGCCAAGGCGCTGGCCGCCGGCGGGCTCATGGTGATTGGTACCGAGCGGCATGAAAGCCGCCGTATCGACAATCAGCTGCGTGGCCGTTCGGGCCGCCAGGGCGATCCGGGCCATTCGGCCTTCTTCCTGAGCCTGCAGGACGATTTGATGCGCATTTTCCCGGTGGATTCGATGGATTCCATGCTGGGCAAGCTGGGCCTGGAACAGGGTGAATCGATCACCCATCCCTGGGTCACCAAGGCTATCGAGCGGGCGCAGGGCAAGGTCGAGGCGCGCAACTTCGACATCCGCAAGAACATCCTCAAATACGACGACGTGATGAACGATCAGCGCAAGGTGATCTTCGAGCAGCGTCTGGAAATGATGGATGCCGAGGATGTCAGCGAGACCGTGGTCGATATGCGCCATGATCTGGTCGAGACGCTGGTGGGCAAGGCCATTCCGCCGCGTTCCTATCCCGAACAGTGGAATACCGAGCAGCTGGAAGCGGCGGCCAAGACCTATCTCAATCTCGATGTGCCGGTGAAGGCATGGGCCGAGGAAGAGGGGATCGACGCGGAGATCGTGACCGAGCGGCTGGTCGAGGCTGCCGATGCGGCAGCGGCCACCAAGGAAACGCAGACGCTGCAGGCCTTCGAAGCGGCCGGCACGCCCAATCCGACCGTGATGCGCCAGGTGGAAAAGACCATTCTGCTGCAATCGATCGACGGGCTGTGGCGCGAGCATCTGGTAACGCTGGATCACCTCTCCAAGGTGGTGGGCTGGCGCGGCATTGCCCAGCGCGACCCGCTCAACGAATATAAGCAAGAGGCTTATGAGCTGTTCCAGGGGCTGCTCACCAATATGCGTGAGCTGGTGACGACCCAGCTTAGCCATGTGGTGCTGCAGCCGCGCCCGGTGGCGCCGCCGGCGCCGGACCTGACCCGCATCCGGGAAACCCATATCGATCCGCTGACCGGCGAGAACGATGCCGATGGCGGCGATACCATTGCGGATTCGCTGGGCGCGGTGGGCAGCGATCCGTCGCTGCGGCCGGTTGATCCCAAGCTATTGGTCGGCGTCTCGCGCAATGCGCCATGCCCCTGCGGCTCGGGCAAGAAGTTCAAACATTGCCACGGGGCGTTCTAGGCTTCGATTGGGTTGGATAAGCAAAGGCCCGGACAGTGATGTCCGGGCTTTTTTGTGCCTGGGGGGCCATTATCTGGGGCCGGCACCTCCCCCTTGTTGGGGGAGGTTGGGCCGGGCGCAATGCCCGCTCAGCACTTCACGCGGATTTCGGCGAAGCCGGTCATGCCGCCGTCGCCGGAGGACATGAGGCTGATATTGCAGCTCGAGCCGGGCAGGGGAATGGTGGCGCCGGAAGCAATGGTGGTGCCGCCGGCCAGGGTGATGAAGCCATTTTCCACCACGGCGACTTCCACCTTGGCCGGGTTGTTGCAGATGTCGTAGCTGTCGCCGGCCGATACCAGGATGCGCATGCCATCAGGCAGGCAATCGCCACCGCCGGCATTGGTCGGGGCGGCGGCCTCGGCCGGGGGTGCGGGGATGGCGGGCAAGGCAGTGGGAGCCGTCGTGCTGCCGCTACGCCAGTTCTGCTCGAGGATGGCGAGGCGGTTGGCGAGATCCTGCATGGCCGCGTTGTTGCCCGCCGGGGCAGGGGTGGGGGTAGCAGGGGCATTGGCGCCTTGCTGACCATAAAGGGCCAGGCTGAGGCGGATCTGGGCGATGTCGGTGGAGATGCGGGCGATATCGCGCTGGGTGGCGCTATAGACCCAGCCCGATGCCGCAATGGCGGCCACGCCGACAAGACCGACCACGAAGCTCAGGATGCGTCCCGCTGCCGGCTGCCGCGCTGGCTTCGGATCGAGCGGCGGTGTGGTGGTCGTGTCTCCTTTGGAAACTCCGCCCAGTGACCAGGTTTCTTCCACTGCGAGCCTCCATTATGCGCCGGCGCGTGGTTGTGATTGCGCCGGAATGCGGCCCAAGCATGGTGCCGGCCACCAATTGCTCACGCAGATGTCGGGCCGGGTCAGCTGCGCTTCAAGGGCGGGAGGGGAACGGGGGCAACCTTGCCGCTCATCACCGGCACGATATCGGCATCCTTACCGCCGAACATATTACCCAATCCACCGAACAGGCCCGTGACGGCGCCATTGATCGCTTCGCCGCGCGCCTTGATGGCCGCCTGTTCATTGGCCTGGCGCTCGGCGGTGGCCTGGCCCTTGCCAATGGCCGCGGTGTCTGATGCCTGCAGTGCCAGCAATTGCGGGCTGCGATTGACCGGTGGGCAAGGGCCCAGCGCATCGAGCGGGGCTCGATTGTCGGCATTAAAGATGTAGCGGCCCTCGCAAACGTCCCAGACCGGCGGCGTCTTGGTCAGCTCGAAAATGTCGGAGCCTTCCTTGATATTGCGCCAGAAATCGAGATGGGGGCTAGCCGCGTTCTGCGCCAGCTTGGTGCTGCTCATGCGATAGGGCAGGATCTGGATCTGGAAGCTCGGATTGCCGCCCTTGAAGGTTTCGCGCGCCAGCGCATAGATTTCGGCGATGCCGGCATCGGTCATGGCAAAACAGCCGACCGACTTGCAGTCGCCATGTACCATCAGGTTGGAGCCGGTGCGGCCATGGGCGCGGTCGAACTTGTTGGGAAAGCCGACATTGAAGGCCAGGTAGTAGGAGGAGTTCGGGTTCATCAGGCCCGGCGTGATGGTGTAGAAGCCCTCGGGACTCTGATAATCGCCTTCCTTGACCTTGGGGCCGAGATCGCCGGAATAGGCGCAGATGGCATATTGCTTGAACAGCGCAAATTGGCCCGATTTGGTGCGCTTCCACACTTCAAGCACTTCTTCCTGCTTGAAGACGCGGATGACCATGGGCTCGGCGGGTGAAGAGCCGATGCGGGCCAGACCCGCCAGCGTTTCGCTCGACAATGGCCGGTTGGCTCTTTCATTGCCCGGCTTGACAAAGGTCGTGCAGGCGACGAGGCCGAAGGCCAGCCACACCATGATGATCAGCGAACAAATATTGCGCAGAAGCGTGGACACCGAGGGCCGCCAGATGATGCGATAACAATGGGTGACCCTTAGCGGGCCATAGTTACCGCAGCATGAGTAATCGCGGTGAACGTTTCCTTACCATGGCGAAGAATCGGCTGGAAGCGGGGGCATTCGCGCGAAGATGTGATGGAGACCGGGCGTTCCTGCGATCAGATCGCGGTGCCGATGGCCAGGAACTTCTCGCGGCGGTGCTCGCGGGTTTCCAGACGCCCCTTGCCGGCGAAATCGGCGAGGAACTTGTCGATGGCGGCGCTGGTGGAGGCCATGACCTGGTCGGGATGACGATGGGCGCCGCCGGTAGGTTCGGGAATGATGCCGTCGACGACACCGAAGGCCAGCAGATCGGCCGAGGTGATCTTCATCGTCATCGCAGCATCCTGCGCCTTGGCTGCATCTTTCCAGAGGATCGACGCGCCGCCTTCAGGCGAGATTACCGAATAGATGGCGTGCTCCAGCATCAGCACGCGATTGGTGGTGGCAATGGCAATCGCACCACCCGAGCCGCCTTCGCCGATGATGATGGCGAGGTTGGGCACGCCGAGTTCGAGCGACTTTTCGGTCGAGCGGGCAATGGCTTCGGCCTGGCCCCGTTCCTCGGCGCCGATGCCGGGATAGGCGCCAGCGGTATCAACGAAGGAGATGACCGGGATGTTGAAACGGTCAGCCATATCCATGATGCGGACGGCCTTGCGGTAGCCCTCGGGACGGGCCATGCCGAAATTATGCTTGAGGCGGCTTTCGGTGGAATTGCCCTTTTCCTGGCCGAGAATGGCGACGGGCTGCCCGTTGAAGCGGCCGAAGCCCGCCTGCACGGCGGCGTCCTCGGCAAATTTCCGGTCACCCGAGAGCGGGGTCCATTCGGTGATGAGGCCGGCCACATAATCGGAGAAATGCGGGCGCTGCGGATGGCGCGCAACCTGGGTTTTCTGCCAGGGCGTGAGCTTTTTGTAGATTTCGACCAGCGCCTCGTCGGCGCGGCTCGACAGGCGGTTGACTTCCTCATCGATGGACACAGCCTGGTCGGTCGCCGCCAGCGACTTGAGTTCGGCGATCTTGCCTTCAAGATCGGCTACCGGCTTTTCGAAATCGAGATAAGACTGCATCCCACCGCCCGTTTGGGGTCGTTTTGCTGCGACCGAAGAGGAAGGGGCTGCTCTTGCGCCCCAAAGTGGCCGGAAAGTGGCGACCGATCATCGCCGAGTCAAGACCACACCACCAATGCGCTTAATCGGTGCACATTTGGCTAACATTTCGTGGCACCAACAGCCACCTATTTCGCGGAATCGCTCAATGGGTGGTGCTGTTCGACGAGGCTCCGCAATTTCTCGTCAAGCACGTGGGTATAAATCTGCGTCGTCGAAATATCGGCATGGCCCAGCAGCATCTGCACCACCCGCAAATCCGCACCGCCGCCCAAAAGATGGCTGGCAAAGGCATGGCGCAGCACGTGCGGAGCGACCCGGGCCGAACTGATGCCGGCGCGGCCGGCCAGGCTCTTGAGATCACGGGCGAAGACCTGACGGGAAAGATAACCCTCGGCGCCGGTGGCGGGGAAAAGATATTGGCCGGGCTCCAGCGTCTTGAGATAGGCGCGGATGGCGTCGCGGGCGCGATCATTGACCGGCACGACGCGCTCCTTGTTGCCCTTGCCGGTAACGGTGATGAAACTGGCGTCGCGCATGACCGCGGAACGCTTGAGGCTCACCAGTTCGGAAACGCGCATCCCGGTGGCATAGAGCAATTCGAGCAGCAGGTAGAGACGGAGGGCGGCCGCCTGTTTTTGCGGCGAGGCGGTCGCATTGGTCTCGGCTTCGGCTGTGGCAAGGAGCTTGTCCACTTCGGCGACCGACAGCACTTTGGGTAGGGCGCGGCGGCTCTTGGGGCTGGCCACGATGCGGGTGGGATCATCCTCGCGCAGGTTATCGGCACAGAGGAAGCGGTGGAACTGGCGGATCGCTGAGAGCCGACGGGCGCTGGAGGATGCAGAGAGCCCCTGAGTCCGCAGATCATCGAGATAGGCGGTGACGGTTTCGCGTGGAAGGGTGAGCAGGGTCTGCTTATGCGCCTTGGCGAAGCCGGCATAGTCGACGAGGTCGCGGCGATAGGCCTCGATGGTGTTTTTGGCGGCCCCGCGCTCTGCGCTCATCATCTCGAGGAAGGCGCCGATGAGATGATCCCCGCTCATGGCGTGGGCGTCTCATCGGCCGGCGGGGTGGCGGGCGCCTGACCGGGCAGGGTGGGTTCGCCGCCGCCCAGCAGATCACGCTGGGGAATGCGGATGGTAGTTTCCTTGGGATTGGGCTGCACATAGGCGACAAGCGCGATCATGCCGCCATAGACGAGGCCGGCGAGAAACAGCAGGATGATGATCAGGCGGATGAGCGTAGGCATGGCGATCCGGCGTCTGTCTTTTCTTAAAACTGCCCGCAAATGGTTTCCATCTGGTAGGCATAAGCCAATTTGCCGGTTTTGCCCTCACCGAAATGACGGAGAGGCCTTCCTGTTCTTGACAGGCGGGACCCGGACGGCTTGATAGCCCCCAGACAGCTTTGGAGCCCCAATTGAGCCGATCCGATCCGGCAAAGCGGCAGGCCCGTGCCGAAGAACTTGCTACCCTCCTGGCTGGCAGGCCAATCGTGCTGGTCGGCATGATGGGGGCGGGTAAGACGACCGTGGGACGGCGGCTGGCTGCCAAGCTCAACCGGCTGTTTCTCGATAGCGACGAGGAAATCGAGAAGGCCGCGCAGATGAGCATTCCCGAGATTTTCGAGCAACGGGGCGAGCCCGAATTCCGGGCGGGCGAAACCCGGGTCATTGCCCGGGTGCTCAAGGACAAGGACATCGTGTTGGCGACCGGTGGCGGGGCTTTCGTCAACGCCGAAACGCGGACATTGGTCAATGCCGAGGCGATCTCGGTGTGGCTCAAGGCCGAGGCCGATATTTTGTTCGAGCGGGTGTCACGGCGCTCCAACCGGCCCCTGCTCAAGACGGCCAATCCCCGCCAGACACTCGAAACGCTGATCACCGAGCGCTACCCTATCTATGCCGATGCCCATGTGACCGTGCTGTCGCGCGATGTGCCGCAGGATGTGGTGGCGGGCGACGTGATCGAGGCCGTGCTGGCCCATCTCAAGAACTAGGATTTTCGATCATGGCCGATATCGCCCACAAGGTTCACGTTGCTCTGGGGGAGCGTGCCTATGACATTCTGATCGGGGATCGGCTGCTCGACGATGCCGGGGCGATCCTGGCCGAGCGGTTCCCAGGGCGCCGCTTTGGCATCATCACCGATGAAACCGTCGCCAAGGCACAATTGCCCAGGCTGATCGCTTCGCTTGATGCGGCGGGGTTGGGTCATAACGAAATCGTGTTGCCGGCGGGCGAGGGCACCAAGGGCTGGCCGGGGCTGCAGGCGGCTGTCGAGGGCATATTGGCAGCGCGGCTGGAACGCGGCGATCTGGTAATCGCGCTGGGCGGCGGGGTGATCGGCGATCTGGCTGGGTTTGCTGCTTCGATTGCGCGGCGTGGCATGGATTTCGTGCAGATGCCGACTTCGCTTTTGGCGCAGGTGGATAGTTCGGTGGGCGGCAAGACCGGAATCAATTCGCCGCATGGCAAGAATTTGATCGGGGCGTTTCATCAGCCCAAGCTGGTGCTGGCGGACCTGTCGACGCTCGATACGCTGGCGCCACGGCAATTTGCCTCGGGTTATGCCGAGGTGGTCAAATATGGGCTGATCGACGACGAGGACTTCTTCTTCTGGCTCGAGGAAAAGCGCGAAGAGATTTTTGCCGGCGGGCCGGCGCGGGGCGAGGCGATTGCCCGGTGCTGTGCGCACAAGGCCCGGGTGGTGATCGAGGACGAGAAAGAGCTGGGCGTTCGGGCACTGCTCAATCTGGGGCATACTTTTGGGCATGCCTTGGAAAAGGACACCGGCTATTCCGAGCGCCTCCTGCATGGCGAGGGGGTCAGTATCGGCATGGTGCTGGCGCATGGTTTTTCGGCCAGGCTGGGCCTCGCGCCGAGCCAGGATACCGGGCGGATTGCGGCGCATTTGAAAAGCGCGGGCCTGCCAACCCTATTGGGTGATATCGAAGGCGGCGTCGGCGCGACCGAGACGCTGATGGCGGCCATTGCGCAGGACAAGAAGGTTTCGCGCGGGGCGTTGACATTTATTCTGACGCGCGGCATCGGCAAGGCCTTCATCGAAAAGGGTGTGGCGCCGGAGGCGGTGTCGGCGTTTCTGGATGAGATGCGGTAGGTCTTTCTCTGTGCCTCTGGCATAGAATGGTGCAGAACCCCTCACCCTGATCATTCTTCTGAACGAAGAAAGATCGGTCCCTCTCCCGCAAGGGCGAGGGGAGGTTCGGCGGCTCGGCGCGATCAGTCAAAAGGCCCATCGCTGGGCAAAACATCGATGGCCAGGGCGTGGACGCGGTCTTTGAGTTCGGTTTGCAGCGCGTCCATGACGGCGCGGTGTTGCGCGACGCGGCTTAGCCCGTCAAAATGACGGGTCGCGATTCTGACACGAAAATGGGTTTCACCACCCTCCCGCCAGCCGGCGTGACCGTGATGCTTGTTCGACTCGTCGATCACATCGAGGAAAACGGGGGCAAACTTATCGGTGAGCTTGGCTATGATGGTCTGTCTGGCGGACATCGTGGCAGGTTCCTTTGGTTTATTGGCAAGTAACTAGGCGAGAATGAAACTGCAATCCAAGCTGTTCGATAACATTCGCATCAGGCCGCGGCGGGAAGAAAAGCCCGCGCCGGTGGAGCAGGTCTGCGACTGGGAAGGCTGCGAGGAGCCCGGGACCTACAAGGCGCCCAAGGGTCATCGCAGCGAGGGCCAGTACCACCATTTCTGCCTTGAGCATGTGCGGCACTACAATACCGCCTTCAACTTCTTCGCCGGCATGGAGAAGGACGAGCTGGAGGAGGCACTGCACGCCCCGCCCAAGGCCGAGACCCGCAAGAGCTTTGCCACTGGGCAGGCTGGGGCGCGCAATTCGCGGGCGGCCAACACAGCCGGCCTGCGCCCCGGCGACAAATATGGCGATCCGTTTGGCGTTTTTGCGCGCTATCGCCACCGCCAGGCACAGACCCCGGCCTCCGAGCGGGTGAAGCCCCTGCATGAGCAGGACCGGCGGGCGCTGGAAACGCTTGGTATTATGGGCCATGTCAAATCGGACGAGATCAAGCGGGCCTATAAAACCCTGGTCAAGATCCATCACCCCGATGCCAATGGCGGTGACAAATCTTCCGAGGACCGGCTGCGGGCGATTATCGCGGCCTATTCGCATCTCAAGAAGACCGGCTTCGTCACACGGTAGACGGCTACCCCCTTAGTCACATAGCTGCTATAGAGCGCCCGTCTTTCCTCTATCCCGCCTCGATTTTCTCTCCTTTCTGCAAGAGCCCTCCGATGAGTGAATTCAGCAATCTGCCCGACACCGACTACAAGGCCCGGGACCTGTTCGGGATCGATACCGACATGGTGGTCAAGGGCTATGCCGAACGCACCAGCCATGTGCCGCCGGTCGATCCGGATTACCTGTTCGACCGCAATACCACCCTGGCGATCCTGGCGGGCTTTGCCTTCAATCGCCGTGTCATGGTGCAGGGCTATCACGGCACGGGTAAATCGACCCATATCGAGCAGGTCGCGGCGCGGCTGAACTGGCCGCTGGTGCGCGTGAACCTCGATAGCCATGTGTCGCGTATCGATCTCGTCGGCAAGGACGCGATCGTGCTCAAGGATGGCAAGCAGATCACCGAGTTCCGTGACGGTATTCTGCCCTGGGCGGTGCAGAACAATGTCGCGCTGGTGTTTGACGAATATGATGCGGGCCGGCCCGACGTGATGTTCGTGATCCAGCGCGTGCTCGAAGTTGCCGGCCGGTTGACCCTGCTCGACCAGAACCGGGTGATCGTGCCGCATCCGGCTTTCCGGCTGTTTGCGACCACCAATACGATCGGGCTGGGCGATACGTCCGGGCTTTATCACGGCACCCAGCAGATCAACCAGGGCCAGATGGACCGCTGGAGCTTGGTGACGACGCTCAATTATCTGCCGCACGACAAGGAAGTCGGCATCGTTCTGGCCAAGAACAAGGCCTATGGCGAGACCGAAAAGGGCAAGAAGCTTATTTCCAATATGGTGCGGCTGGCCGACCTCACGCGTCAGGCTTTCATCAATGGCGATCTCTCCACCGTGATGAGCCCGCGTACGGTGATCACCTGGGCCGAGAATTCGCAGATTTTTGGCGGCGATGTCGGCTTCTCGTTCCGGCTGACCTTCCTCAACAAATGCGACGAGCTCGAGCGCCCCGTGGTGGCCGAATTCTATCAGCGCGTGTTCGGGGAAGACCTGCCCGAGTCGTCGGCCAATCTGGCGGTGACGGCTTAACCTCACACCCTCCGGGTCATTCCTGCAGATGCGGGAACCTCCGTTTGGGGGTGCTTCAGCAAAACAGGGGTTCCCGCTTGCGTGGAAATGCCCCTGTGAACGGGGAGCCCACGCGCTTCTGCAGCGGATTGCATGATGGCCCAGAATATCTATGACGACGCCAAATTCTTCGAGGGCTACAGCCAGTTCCCGCGCTCGCGCCAGGGACTGGCTGGGGCTCCCGAATGGGCGTCGCTCAAAGCCATGCTGCCGGACCTGAGGGGGAAGCGCGTGCTCGATCTCGGATCGGGCTTTGGTGCGTTCTGCCGCTTTGCGGTGGAGGCCGGCGCCGCCGAGGTCGTGGGCGTCGATCTCTCGGAAAAGATGATCGCCAGCGCCAAGGAGCGTGGACCGGGTCTGCCCATTCGCTATGAGCAAGCCGATCTTGAGACCTATGTGCCCCAGGCGGGGGCTTATGATGTCGTGTTCTCCTCGCTGGCGGTGCATTACCTCAGTGACTTCGACGCTTTTGCACGCAAGGTCAGCGATGGGCTGGTGCCGGGTGGCGCCTTCGTCTTTTCGATGGAGCATCCGATCTTTGCGGCGCGCGGGGAGCCCGAATGGCTCGAGGCGGATGGCAAGCGGGTCTTTGCACTCAGCGACTATGCGCGCGAGGGCGAACGGGTGACCAATTGGGTGGTCGAGGGCATCGTCAAATACCATCGCAAGATGTCGACCATGGTAACAGCATTGCTGGTGGCGGGCTTTGTCATTGACGCCATGGATGAATGGGCGCCTAGCCAGGACGACCTCAAGGCCATGCCCGGCCTTGCCGATGAAATCATCAGGCCGATGCTGCTGCTGATGGCAGCGCATAGACCAGACCAAGAACACTAAGCCGGACCGCTTTTCATGGCACAGATACCGCGCAGCAAAGCCAACAAGCCCGACCAGACCCAGGTCTTCAAAGCGGCCATGGGTGCAACCGTGCGAGCCATTGGCGGCAAGGCGGACCTGGAGGTGAGCTTCACCTCGGACCGGCCGCTCTTGACCAGCGACAAGGCGCGGCTGGCCAATTTGCCACGCCTGCCCACCAAGCGTGACGTGGCCATTGCCCGCGGGCAGGGCGACGCGATGGCGATGCGGCTGGCCAGCCATGATCCCGAAACCCACCGCAAGCGCAGCCCGATGGACCCGATGGCCCGCGCCGCGTTCGATGCGCTGGAACAGGCTCGCGTCGAGGCCCTGGGCTGCGTGCGCATGCCGGGCATGATCGGCAATATCGGGGAAATGCTGGAAGACCGGCTGTTCCGCGCCAATTTCGCCGAGGTCGAGGACAAGGGCGATGCGCCTATTGCCGAGGCCCTGGGCCTGTTGTTGCGCGAAAAGCTGGCTGGTGTGCCGGTGCCGCCTTCCGGGCATGCGCTGGTCGATCTGTGGCGCAAGGAGATCGAGGACAAGGGCGGCAAGTCGCTCGACGAGCTTTTGACGCGCTATGAGAACCAGGACGAGTTCTCCAAGGCCGCCAAGGCGCTGTTGCGCGACCTCAACCTGGTGCCCGAAAGCGAGCTGGATGACCCCGATTCCTCCGATGAGGAAACGGACGACAACCAGGAGCCCGATGACGGGGACAGTTCGGACAAGGCGCCGGAGCAGGGCGAGGGCGAGAACGACAGCTCGGATGCCGACCAGGACGAGCAGGCTGGCGAGAGCGAGGATACCGGCGACGTCGAAGGCATGGAATCGGACATGGCCGATACCGATGAGGACGCGGCCGCCGAAGCCGGCGAAGACGCGCCCATGCCCCCGCCGGCCAAGGATGGGGGGGAGCGCCTCTCCAACCAGTTCCAATACAAGGTCTTCACCACCAAGTTCGACGAGATCGTCAAGGCGGCCGAATTGTGCCCGCCCGACGAGCTGGATCAGTTGCGGGCTCTGCTCGACAAGCAGTTGGAGAACCTGGCGGGCGCGGTGGCGCGGCTGGCCAACAAGCTGCAGCGGCGGCTGATGGCCAAGCAGAATCGCAGCTGGCAGTTTGACCTCGAAGAAGGCCTGCTGGATACGGCGCGGTTGACGCGCGTGGTGACCGACCCGATGCAGGCTTTGAGCTTCAAGGTCGAGAACGACACCGATTTCCGCGATACGATTGTGACGCTGCTGATCGACAATTCCGGCTCGATGCGCGGGCGGCCGATCACCATTGCGGCGATCTGCGGCGATATTCTTGCCCGCACGCTGGAGCGGTGTGGGGTCAAGGTCGAGATTTTGGGCTTTACCACCCGCGCCTGGAAGGGCGGCAAGAGCCGCGAGGCGTGGCTGGAGGCCAATCGGCCAGCCAATCCGGGGCGCGTCAATGATGTGCGCCACATCATCTATAAGGCAGCGGACGAGCCGTGGCGGCATGCGCGGCGCAATCTGGGCCTGATGATGCGCGAAGGCCTGCTCAAGGAAAATATCGACGGCGAGGCGCTGGAATGGGCGCGCAAGCGACTGATGGCGCGGCCGGAAGCTCGGCGCATCCTGATGGTGATTTCCGATGGCGCGCCGGTTGATGACAGCACGCAATCGGTCAATGCCGGCAATTATCTGGAAGCCCATTTGCGGCAGGTGATCGAAGATATCGAAACGCGCTCGCCCATTCAGCTGGTGGCGGTGGGCATCGGGCATGACGTGACGCGGTATTACCGCCGGGCGGTGACGCTGCTCGATGCGGAAGAGCTGGCCGGGGCGTTGACCGATGAGCTGGCGGCCTTGTTCGATGAGGAGCCTCCTGCCCAATCACGCCGGCGCGGCCGCGGATGAGATTGCTGCTTGCTGTCGGGATCGCGGCGCTGCTGGCGGGAATACAGCCCGCCGCAGCCGCCGAGGTGACCGTCAGCGCCGTCCAGATCACCCGCTTCAAGGATAGCGCGCTCGACCAGGGCGTGGATAAGTTGATCTGGCGGGGCGGCATCGCTCTCGTCAGCCAGGAAGATACGTTTGGCGGCCTCTCCGGGCTGACCTTTACCGGCGCCGATGGCCTTGTGGTCTTTGTCAGCGACCGGGGCAATTTCGTTTCGGGGCGATTGGCCTATGACGATGCGGGCAGGCTTTTCGGCCTCTTGGGCGTCAGCATCGAGGCCATGCGCAATTCCAAGGGCGATCCCCTGCCCCGGCAATATGCCAGGGATGCGGAGGCGGTCGACACGGTCTATCGCGACGGCGTGCCGGTGGCGGTGCGGGTGGGGTTCGAGCATCTGACGCGGGTTGCCGATTTTGCGCTCGCCAATGGCGTGCCGGGTGGTCCGGCGCGCGAGGTAGCGATCCCCGATTGGCTGAGCGGCTTGCGGAGCAATGAATCGCTGGAATCGGTCTGCATTGCGCCGCCGGGATCACCGATCGCCGGCTCGACATTGCTGCTCACCGAGGGCGAACTCGATGCCGACGGTAATCATCGTGGTTGGTTGCTGGGGCAGAAGGACAAGGGACCGGTCAGCTATCGCTCGAGTGGGGCGACCAAGCCCACGGAATGCGCTTTCCTGCCCAATGGGGATCTTTTGGTGCTGGAACGCGGCGTGTCGTTCCTGACCTTTTCCATGGCGCTGCGTCGTGTCCCGGCAGCGGAAGTGCGGGCGGGCAATGTGATGGCGGGCGAGGTGTTGCTGACGGCCGGCGGCGGGGAGGTCGACAATATGGAATCGATGGCGGTTTACACCGCTCCCGATGGCGAGACGCGGATCGTCATCGGGTCGGATAACAACTTTAATGACTGGCAGCGGAGCTTGCTGCTGGAGTTTGGGTTGCCTGAGGCGCCGATACGGCGGTGATGCCGGCTTGCAAGCCGCCTCGGCACCTCAGTGCTCACCGCCAGATCAGGTAGGTATTATTGTCGTCAGGCTCGCGCCCCAAGCGGTGGCAGGGGCATGATGCGGCCCATGAGCGCCCGATAGGGGGCGAGCAGCAGCAGGGCGGCGAGGAATTTGACCAGGAAATCGCCGGAGGCTAGCGAAATCCAGAGGGGGACTCCGGGGCCGATGCCGAGCCATGGCGCGGGGAAGGCGAGCGAGCCATCTTCAATGCCGAAGAGCAGATCGATGCCGGCCAAGGCAGGCGCAAAGGCGACTGAAAAAAAGATCGTGGTGTCGATCAGCGAGCCGAAGAGTGAGCCGGCGAGCGGGGGCAGATACCAGGCCCTGGCGGCGCGCAGGCGCGAGAAGATGGCGATGTCGAGCAATTGGCCGACGAGGAATGCCGCCGCCGAGGCCAGCGCGATGCGCTGAGTGGTCGCGGAACCGCCCTGGGGATTCCAGGGCAGGGGATGGTAGCTCAGATAGAAGGAGAGCCCCAGGCCGACCAGAAAGCCCACCAGCACGACAAGCCGGGCATTGCGCGGGCCGTCATAGCGGTTGGTGAGGTCGGTGACGAGGAAGGCAAAGGGGAAGGTGAAGGCGCCCCAGGTCAACAGGTCGGCCAGATTGACGGGGCCAAGCTGGACCTGGAGGGGGTAAAGCACCAGAACATTGGACGCGGCGACGACCACGACCATGGCGGCAATGGCCGCCAGGAAACGAGCAAGCATCAGAATGCACCTCTATATGGCTGCGGTTCGGCAATAGACCGAAGCAGCGGATTTGTTCTGGCCAGTATAGCGCAAAACAAAACCGCGTGGATAAGCCATCCACGCGGTCAATTCATGGGGTCGGCCGGTTCGCTTAGGCAGCGAGGGCGGCGCGAACTTCCTTCTTGATGCCCAGGGCAAGAGGGGACAGATCGGCATCGTCCTGCTTGAGCAGGAAGGCATCGAGGCCGCCGCGGTGCTCGACCGAACGCAGGGCAGAAGCGGTGATGCGGAGCTTGACGGGGCGGTTGAGCGCGTCCGAGATCAGCGTCACGTTCAGCAGGTTCGGGAGAAAGCGGCGGCGGGTGCGGTTGAGAGCGTGGCTGACATTGTTGCCTACCATTACGCCCTTGCCGGTCAGTTCACAGCGACGTGCCATTTGGGATATCCTAATTTGTGTAAAGGTCCTGCGTGGCGGCTAATCCCGCGACGGGCCTCGATTGTTGTGAAATCTGGGGGCTCTTTAGAGAAAACGGGGGGGTACGTCAAGACGACAGGGGCCGTAACCGCCGTGATTGCCTTGCATGGGCCACAAGGGCGCGGCAATTTCAAGGTAACAAGTGATTCGCTGCCGGCGTCCGGGCCTGCCTGCTCGCCCCCAAGTGTTGAGACGACGCGCCCTTGACCTATTTCCGTTCCGCCCTCGCTGCAATGGCCCTCATGGCCTCCACCCCGGTTCTGGCCCAGCAGGTCGATGCCGGCGCCAGTTATGTATTGACCCTGGGCGGCATCAACATCGCCATGATGGATGTCGAGCTCAGCGATAATGGATCGCGCTACGCGCTCGATCTTTCCGCCAATGTGGCGGGGATGGGAGCGATCGTCGCCAGCGGCACGGCCAGCGCCCATGCCTCGGGCAGCTCGAGCAATGGGCTGGTGTCGCAGGCGTTTAACCTCAAGACGCGGGCCAATGGCGAGTCGTTTGGCGTCGATGTGTCCTATGCGGGTGGGGCGGTCAGCGCATTCAAGGTCGAGCCGCCCATCGTGGATACCCATGACAGAGTGCCGCTGGAGCGCCGGCACCTGAGCGGGGTGGGCGATTTCCTCTCGGCTTTCGTGGTCAAGGGTGGCGCGCTCGACAAGGGGCTTTGCCAGCGCAAGCTCAATATCTTTACCGGCGTCGAGCGCTTCAATCTCGCCATGAGCTATGCCGGGGAGGATGAGGCTACCTCGCCACGCACGGGCTATCAGGGCCCGGTGGTGGTGTGCAGCCTCGACTATCAGCCGATCTCGGGGCATTTCACTGAATCGGAAATCACCAATTACCTGGCCGATACCAGCCGCATCCTGATGTGGTATGCGCCGTTGGGCGAGACGGGCTATTTCGTGCCCTATCGCGTGCTGGTGGGCACCAATATGGGTGATCTCTCCATGGTGATGACCAATATGCGCAAATAGAGCTTCGCCGCCGGGCCGTCCCGTTTCGATACGGTCAACGGCTTTTTTGCCAAAAATGCCGCCCGGGATCGGGCATTTTGCGGGGACCGTGCTGTTAAACCAGTGTGGTCCCTATGCTTTTTGCGGTTAGGGTTTTGTTTATCTCTGACGGCAAAGTGGCGATTTTTACCGCTTGGTGATGGAAATGAATGGCCCGGAGGCTGATTGCCGGGCGGGAGCCCCGGCCGGTTTGTCGATTGTGGGCGCGGGGCGGTCGGGTCCACCAGATATTGTGTGGAACAAAGCGGCATTGAGCGATTCTCCGTGATTCTTTCTGCGTTCGTTCCGGTTTTGGTTCGAAGGTTACAGCGGAGAGCGGTAGGGGCACCGAATTGTGCCGTTTCGGGACGTGCGCAAGCGCCGCCTGTGCCGCGGTTGTCGGATAGACGGACGGACCCCGAGACCAGATTCGCCTCGTGAGTAAATGAATATGAGGCGCAACTTGCCTCGGGGTGCCGGGCCTTGGTCGGAAGGCAGCATCGCGACCCCAACAGGTGACCTTGGCCCTCCTGCCCGCTGATCCGTCTGCGCATCCCGGAGCAAGGCGCGACCCCCGCTCCCCCGGCTGGCATCCGGACGCCGGTCGCTGCAGCGCCGCCCGTGTTCCGGATGATGGATGGATGATGCCACGGGATTTTGGAAGGGGGATAAGATGGGTAAGTCGGAGGGTTGTGCGTGTGGCCCACCCCACCCTCATTGCCTCGTGTTTACTTTGAACTAGTCCCACCCACGACGTCATTCCGACGAAGGCCGGAATCCGTGCCGTGAAACATCCGGCAACACCGTGGTTGTGGGAGCATGCGGACATGGATTCCGGCCTTCGCCGGAATGACACCGCATTCTTGAATGCGCCCCGAGTAAACACTCCCCCATCATGGTGAGGGGGAGGGCCAGGGAGGGTGACTGGCCGCAAGCTGGAGCCCGGCAGTCTGCCCTGGCCGCAGAACCCCCACCCTCGGTCCCTCCCCTCAAGGGGGAGGGAGGCGATGAACCGATGGCTCAGTGTTTAGGAGCAGATACCTCCTGTCCCGGCTTGGGACGGTCAATGGGAAAATTGTCAATGCGGGGAGCGGAAAGGCCGGGGCGAGCGGGGCGGAAAGGTCGAGGAGGAGGAAATTCTTGCCCTTGGGTCTCTTTACGCTTGCTTCATGAAGACGCGGAAATTGCCGATTTTTATCGTTTGGTAGGGGAGTTGAACGGGAAAATCGCGCCTGGCGCCGATAGGATCAGTCATTATGCCGCTCTGGTAGCCAGCGGCTGGATTGCCCACTAGGTCTAGTAGGGAACAAACCCGGATTCAGTGAGTCGCGCCGATTCGGTTCTGTTTCGTTCGCTTCATGTTCCGCGCATTAACCGGGATGACAATTGTGTGGCAAGGGCTGTCCTGTTGCGGGACAGCCAATAGCGGGCTCGCAACCGGATCAAACAGCCCCTACATTGGCGACGATGACTTTTGCACCCTACCAATCGGTCAAGGCGATTCTCGGCCCGACCAATACCGGCAAGACCTATTTCGCCATCGAGCGGATGCTGGCCCACCCAACCGGGATGATCGGGCTGCCGCTGCGTTTGCTGGCGCGCGAGGTCTATACGCGGGTGGTCGAACGAGTGGGCGAGCAGGCCGTGGCGCTGGTGACCGGGGAAGAGCGGATCGTGCCGGCGCGGCCGCGCTATTGGGTCTGCACGGTCGAGGCCATGCCGATGGATATCCATGTCGATTGCGTGGCGATCGACGAGATCCAGACGGCGATCGATTTCGATCGTGGGCACGTCTTCACCGACCGGCTTCTCAATGCCAGGGGGAGCCAGGAAACGCTGCTGCTGGGTGCGGCGACCATGGCGCCGGTGATCCGCAAACTGCTGCCCAATGCCGATATCGTGGACCGCCCGCGATTCTCCCAGCTCACCTATGCCGGGTCCAGGAAGATTTCGCGCCAGCCGGCGCGCAGCGCCATCGTCGCCTTCTCGGCGCGGCAGGTCTATGCCATTGCCGAACTGATCCGGCGCGAGCGGGGCGGGGCCGCCGTGGTGATGGGCGCGCTCAGCCCGCGCACGCGCAATGCGCAGGTCGAGCTCTATCAGAATGGCGATGTGGATTTTCTGGTCGCCACCGATGCCATCGGGATGGGGCTCAACCTGGACATCCACCATGTCGCCTTTGCTGACGACACCAAATTCGACGGGCACCAGAGCCGGCCCCTAACTGCGGCAGAATTGGGGCAGATTGCCGGCCGGGCAGGGCGCCATGCGCGCAATGGAACCTTCGGGGTGACGGGTGGCACGGAGGGATTCGACGAAGAAATGGTGGTGGCGCTCGAAACCCACGATTTCGAACCCGTCAAAGTGCTGCAATGGCGCAACAATAGACTAGATTATTCATCCATTCCCGCGCTGCTCGACAGCCTCGAAAAGCCACCGGAAAGCCGCAGTTTGACACGGGTTCCGGTGGCCACGGACCAGCGCGCGCTGGAGTTTGTGGCGCGCAATGAAGCGGGCAAATTGGCCCGTGGTCTGGATGGCGCGCGTCTCCTGTGGGAATGCTGCCAAATCCCTGATTATCAGGGCATTTCTCCGGCCAATCACGGGGAGATCGTGACCCGGATTTATTCGGATTTGAAGCGAATTGGAACGGTCAGCGAGGACTGGATTGCCGAGCAGGTTCGCTTTTGCGACAATGCCAGCGGGGACATCGATACACTCAGCAACCGGATCAAACAAATCCGCACGTGGACCTTTGTCGCCAACCGCAAAAACTGGCTTGCAGACCCTTCACATTGGCGCGAAAAGACCCGAGACATTGAAGACCGCCTGAGCGATGCCCTGCATGAAAGGCTCACTCAGCGGTTCGTCGACCGGCGCACGAGCGTCTTGCTCCGCCACCTGAAAGACAAACGTATGGCATCTCCCGAGATCAATGAGCGTGGCGAAGTTCGGCTGGAAGGCCATCTGATCGGCACACTCGAAGGCTTCCGCTTTACCCTCTCCCGCAATGACGGGGACGTCGATACCAAGGGGTTGCGGGCGGCGGCCGATCATGTGGTGGCGCCCGAAATTCACAATCGGGCCGATCGGCTGGCCGGGGCGCCCAACGAAGAATTCGTGCTGGCGACCGATGGCAGGCTGCGCTGGAAGGGCGATATCGTCGCCGAACTGATCGAAGGCGATGCGCTCTATCGCCCACGTATCCTGATGCTGGCCGACGAGACGCTGACGGGCGTCGACCTCGAGCGCGTGCAGGACCGGCTGGCGCTGTGGCTGCGCCATCATATCAATACCGTGCTCGAAAGCGTCATGGCGCTGGAAGCCCCGGCCGATCTGGACGGGGCGGCGCGCGGCATTGCCTTCCAGCTTTACGAGCATCTGGGGCTATTGCCGCGGGCGCAGGTGGCCGACGAGGTCAAGGCGCTGGATCAGGACGTGCGCGGCAAGATGCGCAAGCTGGGCATCAAGTTCGGCGCCTATCACATCTTCCTGCCGCTGGCGCTGAAACCGGCGCCGCGCGAATTGGCGCTGATTCTGTTTGCGCTCAAGAATGGCGGTATCCGCCAGCCGGGCGTGACGGATATCCCCCATATCGTGCTGTCGGGCCGCACCTCGTTCCTGGTCGATCCGGAAGTTGATAGCCGGCTTTACGAGATTGCCGGCTTCAAGGTGGCGGGCAAGCGCGCGGTGCGCGTCGATATCCTGGAACGGCTGGCCGATATCATCCGGCCGCTGATCGCGCTCGATCCGAGCCGGCACCAAGGCGAGGTGCCCGTCGGCGCGGCCGAGGGGAACGGGTTCCGCGTGACGGTGGAGATGACGTCGCTGTTGGGCTGTTCGGGCGAGGATTTCGCCTCGATCCTGACGTCGCTGGGCTATCGCGTGAAGCGCACGCCCAAGGTTGTGGTGCCTGTCGCGGCGGAAGCCAGCGCGGAAGCGCCGGCGCTCGACGAAGTGCTGGCGGAAAATCCGGCGGTGCCCGAGGTGGTGGCGGAAGCCCCGGTTGAGGCTGTGGTGGCCGAAGTCGAGCCTGCTCCCCTGGCGCTTGAGGGCGAAATTCCGGCAACGACGATCATCGAGGCTGAGCCTGCCGTGGTGGCCGATGCGGCGCCGGCGGAGCCCGAATTCGATGAAATCTGGTTCCCGGGCGGCAAGCGGCCCGATGCCAAGCGGGGTGAGCATCGCCGCCGTCCCGAAGGGGAAAACCGGCAGCGGCCACAGGCCAAACGCCGGCCCGAAGGTGAAGTGCAGGACTTGTCCAAGGCCCAGCACCTCAACCCCAAGGCCAAGTTCGAGCCGCGCGGGCGCAACGACAACCGCAAATTCGACAAGCCGCGTGACGAGCGGCCGAAATTCGACAAGCCCAGGACCGAGAAGCGCGAGGCCAAGTTCGATCCGGACAGCCCCTTCGCCAAGCTGGCCGCCCTGCGCAACAAGAGCGCGGAGTAGCGATTGACAGGAACTGGCGCGATCCCCGTTCGCAAGGAACGGCTCGACAAGTTCCTGTTTTTCTCGCGCGCCCTCAAATCGCGCACGCTGGCGCAAAAGGTCATCGAGACCGGCGCCATCCGCGTCAATTCCGAGCGGACCGATAAGAGCGACTACAAGGTGGGTGCCGGCGACGTGCTGACCATGGCTATCCATGGCCGCATCGTGGTGTGGAAAATCCTCGACGCGGGGACGCGGCGGGGGCCAGCCAGCGAGGCGACGACGCTTTACGAGGATCTCTCACCCCCCGCCTTGCCCAAGGCCGAACGCTCGCCCTATGAGGCGGCGATCGCGCCGCGCGACAGCGGGGCAGGGCGGCCGACCAAGCGGGAGCGGCGGGAGACCGACAAGCTGCGCGGCGGAGAGGACGAGTGACGCCACATGCATCTCCTCAAACCACCGTGTCATTCCCGCGAAAGCGGGAACCTCCGTTTGTTGTTCTTAGCTCTCCAAACAGAGGTCCCTGCTTTCGCGGGGATGACACGGTGAAAAGTCAGGTGTCATGAGCAATTCTGAAATCCCCACCCTTGCCACTGAGCGCTTGGTATTGCGGGCGCCGGTGATGACGGATTTTGCGGCCTATGCCGATTTCCTGGCCTCGGAGCGCTCGCGCTATATGGGTGGGCCATTCGATACCAAGGGGGCTTGGCTCACATTCTGCCATGACGTCGCCTGTTGGCACCTGTTCGGGCATGGCGCCTTGATGATCGACCTGCGGACGACAGGCGAATGCGTGGGGCAGGTGGGGATCAATCATGGGCCGCTCTTTCCCGAGAAGGAGCTGGGCTGGCTGGTCTATGCGCCCTTTGAAGGGCAGGGCTATGGCCTGGAGGCGGCGCGGGCGCTGCGCGACTGGGCTTTCGGCCCCGGCGGTCTTTCCACGCTGGTCAGCTATTGCGACCCGGACAATGCGCGCTCGATCGCTTTGGCCGAGCGGCTGGGTGCCCGGCTCGACCCGGACGCGCCGCGGCAAGACCCGGAGGATCGGGTGTTCCGTCACGTCGCGGGCGCTTAGCCGGTTGCGGGAAAATTTGCTGGCCTGGGCCATATGCGGGCCAAACCCTGCCCCGTCGCGATCTTGCAGCAAAGGCCAAAAGGGTTTAGCACCGCAGCCGTTGAGACCATCCGGCCCGTCCCTCCCGGCGCCGGACCATCGTTCGGGACTGCCCAATAGATGACCTATATCGTCACCGATAACTGCATTGCCTGCAAATATACCGACTGCGTCGAAGTGTGTCCGGTGGACTGTTTCTACGAAGGCGAGAACATGCTGGTCATCCATCCGGACGAGTGCATCGATTGCGGGGTGTGCGAGCCCGAATGTCCGGCCGAGGCGATCAAGCCCGATACCGAAAGCGGGCTCGACGAATGGCTGGCGCTCAACACCAAGTTCGCCTCCATGTGGCCCAACCTGACCGAGCGGCGCGATCCGCTGCCCGAGGCCAAGGAGAAGGACGGGGAAACCGGCAAGCTTGAGAAGTACTTCTCGGAAGAGCCTGGCGAAGGCGACTGAAGCTCGGTCTTGCGGCCATGCCGGGCTGCAAATACCCGTCTCCTGCGCTTCCGGTGCTCACGTACTGATGTACGCTCCGCTCCGGTTCTCGAAGACGGACATTTTCGCCTCGGCCTGCCTGCAAGCTCTTCGCTTCAGTGCTTGGGCCGCAAGCGCAGCAGATCAGCGTCATAGCTTCGTCACATTGCCAGCGGTTCCGCGGCGGCACGAATCCGCATTTGATTCGTAGTTTTTGATTTTGCTGAAATTTTGTGCTATGGTCTCATGATATGCAGTTGAGCCCGTCACCAACCCGTGCCTGAGGGCACGATTTTTTTGACACAACATCGGTAATGTTGCCTGGCATTCCGGGGAAAGCGGACCCGGTAAGCCATGGGGTCTTTGCTGCGCGCAGCGCCCACGATTTGGGCGTTTATGAGTTTGGAATGGGCGGTCCTTCCCGCAGGGAACTGTCCATTTGGGGCGTCAACAAGGAGTTCCAAGACTATGGTAGCCAAGAAGTCACAGCAGCGGCTTGGGTTCAAGACGGGCGAGTATGTCGTCTATCCGGCGCATGGCGTCGGCATGATCGTCTCGATCGAGGAACAAGAAGTCGCCGGCCTGACCCTTGAGTTGTTCGTCATCAGCTTCGAACAGGACAAGCTGACCCTGCGCGTACCCGTGGCCAAGATCAAATCCGTCGGCATGCGCAAGCTGGCCGAAGAGGATATGGTCACCCAGGCGCTGACCACCGTCACCGGCCGCGCCCGCGTCAAGCGCACCATGTGGTCGCGTCGCGCCCAGGAATATGAAGCCAAGATCAATTCGGGTGACCTGATCGCCATTTCGGAAGTCGTGCGCGATCTCTATCGCTCCGAAGAGCAGCCCGAGCAGAGCTATTCGGAACGCCAGCTCTTCGAGCAAGCCATGGATCGCATGAGCCGCGAAATCGGCGCTGTCAACAAGCTGACCCTGACCGAAGCGGTGCAGTTGATCGAAAAGAACCTGGCCAAGTCGCCCAAGCGCACCAAGGCGGATGCCGCCGAGAGCGACGAAGAAGCCGCCTGAGACCCAGGCGAGTGCAGAATCCTGAAAGGCCGGTGGAGACACCGGCCTTTTTGTTTTGCATGATCCCGACCAGAGGGAGCATGGCGGGAGGGGACGCGATGAGGCTGGAACGAGATCAGGTCGATGCCGCCCTGGCCGGGCTCGACCTGGGCAGGGTCGCCACCGTGACAGAAATGTCCGGCGGATCCTCCTCGGTGTTCAGAGTGGATTTCTTGAGCGGCACCAGTGTCGTGCTGAAGATGTACCGGGAGGGCTATCATACAGGACCGGCAAAGGATGCTTTCGCAGCGGCGCAATTGGACGGCGTGGCCGTACCGGTGGCGCGGCATCTGCTGATCGACGAGAGCAGAACAAGACTGCCGTTCGACTTTGTCGTTACCAGCTACCTGCCCGGCGTCACGGCGGGCACGCTCAGGGATCATGCCGATATTGCCAGCCTCTATCGCCAGACGGGGGCGCTGCTGCGCAGGCTGCATGAGATCGCCATGCCGGCCTATGGCCGCTTTGATGGGCAGGGGATCGTCGATCCGGTAGTGTCCAATGAGGAGTATATAGGCAGAAGGATCGCCTATGGCTTCGAGCGGTTTGCCGCGTTTGGTGGCGATCCCGTGCTGGCCGACCGCTTGCGGAGGATTGCCGAGGCGCGGTTGCCTGATATCGTTCCTTTTAGCAAGGGGGCGGTCTTTGCCCATGATGACCTTCATCCCGACAATGTACTGGCGGTGGAGGATGGGCACGGCAGGCTGGTGCTGAGTGGACTGATCGATTTCGGCAATGCGCAGGCGGCCGATCCGGTGCTGGACCTGGCCAAGTGCCTCTTCTGCTCGGAGCATGATGCGCCCGGCAGCACGCCGCATATTTTGGCGGGTTATGGCAGGATCGATCACCCTGACCCCGAAGAGGCCATCTGGTATTATACGCTGCTGCATCGGGTGACGATGTGGTTTTGGCTGCGGCATATCGGAGTCATTCCAACGCCCGATACGCCAAGCGGGCTGATCGACGACCTCAGAGCCATGGCCGAAAGCGGTTAGGAGTTGCGGGCGGGCTTAATCGCCAGGCCTGCCATCGAGCGCCGCGGCCAGCTTTGGCGCGAATTTGTCGATGGCATAAGCCAGCGACAAGGGTGTCTGGAACCAGAGAGAGGCTGACAGCGTGTCGTCGCCGGGCTCGGGCCAGAGCGAGCGTTCCTCCCTGAAAAGCCGCAGCGTTTGATAGGTAGGAACGGCCTCGATCTCGGCCCGTTTGCCATTGGGCCAGACGACGAGATCGAGGTCCAGGCGGTCGGCCAGTTCGACGCTGAGATAGATCCAGCCGGCGGCATCGGCCATGGCGTCGAGCTCGGCCGGGAAAGCAAAGCCCAGACTGGTGAGGAAGCGGGTTGGCGCGGACTGGCTGGACCAGAGGGTGAATTGGCCGTCGCGGAAATCGGCCATGCTGGCGGTTTTGCCAACAAATTCCGGGTGGGCATTGCGGATCGCCTGGGTCTGGGCGTCAAGCCCGGCGATGATCGCCGTGGATTTTTCGGTGGAGCCGGATGTTGCGCGATCGAGCAGGTCGAGCTGGGTCTGCCAGGGCGCGCTGAAGGCCGGGAAGCCCATGGGATGGGCCACGACGGGCGCGATATGGCTGAGCAGATCATAGGTAGCCCGATCGAGATCGTAATAGGTGGCGACGATCAGGTCGGGGTTCTGGGCCGCGACCCATTCGAGATTGGTTTCCGGTCCCATCATGACGGTGGGCGTAGCGCCGGTGGCCGCACGGGCCGCTTCGGCCCAGGGCCAGGTAGCATAGGGCTTTTCGCCCCACCATTCATGGACGCCGATGGGCGCGATACCCAGCGCGTAGAGGAAATCCTGATCGTTGAGACCAATGGAGACGACACGCTGGGGCAGCGCGGGAATGGTGGTTTGGCCCAGGGCATGCTCGACCGTGACCGGGAAGGGCTGGGCCAGGGTGGGGCTGCAAAGCGCGGCGAGGATGAGCAGGAGAGTGGCGAAACGATTGCGCATGGACGGGCTCCCGGATTGCTCCGCCAGTAGCGCATTAAGATGAGCTATTCAATCATGTTTGTTGGGGCCTCATATCGGGGTTCTCAACACCCCTCCCGACCTCCCCCATGATTTCTGGATTTCAGCCCTTGAGTACGTCGCCGAGCCGGGTGGTGGCGCTGCCGGGTTTGAGCGGCTTTTGCTGGTTTTCGTGCGGGGCCCAGCCGGAAAGCCAGATGATATCGAGCGTGGCGCGGACGCGGCCATCGGGGTCGGCGTCTCGCTCGGCATAGGCATTTGCCGCAGCGGCGAGGAGCGTGGGGGTCGCCGGGCGCCGGGGCCTGTCGGCCAGGGGATTGGCGGCGCCAAGGCTCTTCAGCTCGGCCATCAATGCGAAGGGGGTTGGGTAGCGTACGATATGGGTTTCCACATCGGCAACGGGCAAAGCGAGCCCGGCGCGTTGCAGCAGGCCGCCGGCGTCGCGGACCTGGATCATTGGCGCCACCCGGGCCGATGCCCCGCCGGTAACGAGACTATCGGCGGCGAGAAAGGCCTCGCGCAGCTCGGTGAGGGTGTCGCCGCCCAGGGCGGCAATGGTCAGGAGACCATCGGGCGCCAGGATCGCCCGCAGCCGGGCAATATAGCCGGGTACATCGTTGACCGCCTGCAAATGCAGCAGGGAGACGATGAGGTCGAACGGCCCCTCGGGCAGGTCGGAGAGATCGTCGGAGCCGGCGAAGGCAGCAAGCCGCCGATAGGCGAAGCCGGCGCTGGCCGATTGACCGTTTCGGGGCAGGCCGTCGGCATCGGGGCCGATAATCAGCGCGCGGGGGAAATCGCGGATCAGAGTGCTCAGCCGATCCTGGAGATCACCTAGCACCAGATCCATGACGAAATTGGGTGTGCCGGGCGCGCGGCGCGCCAGATGGCGGGCAATCAGCGTCGTGTCGAAGATTTTGGGCGGATTGGCCATAAAGGGGATTGCCGGGGTTGGCGCACGTGGCAGGATGGCCCGTTATGGAGAGCGCCGAGGGGCTTGTCAAAATCATGCCGCTGCATCGCCGTCTGGCCAAGGGGCTGCGGCGTGCCGGGCATATGCTGCTCGATCAGTTCTATCCGCCCGTATGCCTTGGTTGCGATGCTCCGACAGGTGCCGCCGATACGCTCTGCCCAAAGTGCTTTGCGGCGTTGCGGCCCATTACGGCGCCGCTCTGCCCGGTGCTGGGGCTGCCGTTTGAAATCGCATTTGGCGCCGATGCGCTCTCGGCCGAAGCGATTGCCGATCCGCCGCCCTTTGAGCGGGCGCGGGCGGCCGTGGTCTATAACGATTTGGCGGGAGGCCTGGTGTCGCGCCTCAAATATGGCGACCGGCCGGAGCTGGCGCGGTTCTGCGCGCGGCTCATGGCGGGGGCGGGCCATGAATTGTGGGCTGACCGCCCGGTTCTGGTGCCGGTGCCGCTCCATCCCGCACGGTTGCGGATGCGGCGCTATAATCAATCGGGCGAGCTGGCGCGGGAGCTCGCAAAACTCACCGGGCTCGATTGCGAGATGGGACTGGTCCGGCGCATCCGCAAGACAAAGCAACAGGTGGGACTGAGCGGGGATGGACGTGCGCGCAACGTGGCGGGCGCCTTTGCCGTCGATGTCGAGCGGCTGGCCTTACAGGCGGGGCGGAGGATCGTTTTGATCGACGATGTTTATACGACGGGCGCAACCTGCAAGGCGGTGACGCGGGCGCTCAAGAAAAACGGTGCTCAATATGTCGACGTGATGAGTTTTGCGCGCGTTGTGATCTCAGCGGAAATGCCCATATAATTGCTAGATACCAGCAGCTTTCGGAGAGCGCAGATGAGCAGAATCGAAATCTATACCACTCCCTCCTGTCCCTATTGCCATGCCGCCAAGGCGCTGTTGGACGACAAGGGCGTGGATTATACTGAGATCACCGTGCTCGATCCTGAACTGCGCGAAGCCATGACCGAGCGGGCGCATGGCCGTCGTACCGTGCCGCAGATCTTCATCGGGGAAACCCATGTGGGCGGTTATGACGATATGGCGGCGCTCGACCGGCAGGGCGGGCTGGACCCGCTCTTGGCAGACTAGTGCTACGTCCTCGTGGTTCGCCAGGTGCACCATGAGGTCTACTTTCTACTTCACCACTCTGAGCAGACCTCATCCTGAGCTTGTCGAGGGATGAGGTGGTGGCATCCGGGACCAAACATATGAAGATTGCCGCCATTCAGATGCGCTCGGGGATGGACCCGGACGCCAATCTTGCCGCGCTTGAACCCATGATCGCCGAAGCCGCCGCGGCGGGCGCGGTCTATGTGCTGACGCCTGAGGTCACCATGATCTTTGCGGAAAATCGCGAAGGACTGGCCAAGGTGGCAGCGCCATTCGAGGGCCATCCGCAGTTGGCGAGGGTGGGGGCACTGGCGCGGCAATATGGCATCCATGTTCATATCGGTTCGCTGGCGGTGCCGCTCGAGGATGGGCGTTTCGCCAATCGTTCGGTGCTGTTCGGCCCCGATGGCGGGATTGTTGCGCGCTACGACAAGATTCATCTGTTCGATGCTGATATTGCCGGGCTCAACGCCTATCAGGAAAGCGCCACCTATAAGGGTGGCGAGGTGGCCGTGACGGCGCCGCTGGGGGCGGTCACGCTCGGCTTTTCGATCTGCTACGACATGCGCTTTCCCCGGCTCTACAATGCGCTGGCCAATGCCGGCGCCACGCTGATAGCGGTGCCGGCGGCCTTTACCGTGCCGACCGGCCAGGCGCATTGGGAAGTGCTGTTGCGGGCGCGCGCCATTGAAACGGGGTCCTATGTCGTCGCGGCCGCCCAGGGCGGGCAGCACGCCAATGGAAGGGCCACCTATGGGCATTCGATCGTGATCGACCCCTGGGGGCGGATCGTGGCGCAGCTGGACCATGACGAACCAGGCGTGCTGGTCGCCGAGATCAAACCCGAATTGGTCGATGAGGTCCGCGGCCGGATACCCGCCCTGGCCAATGCGCGCGATTTTGCGCTGCCGGGTGCATTGCAGGACTGATGTTATGACTTATATCATTGAACAGACGGGCACCGTATGGGCGCCAAGGACGGTTCTGTGATTCAATATTCCCTCAGTTGCGAGAAGGGCCACCGCTATGACGCGTGGTTCCGGAACGCGGCGGCTTTCGAAGAGCAACAGGCGCGGGGTATCGTGACCTGTGCCGTGTGCGGTTCGGACAAGGTCGGCAAGGCGCCGATGGCTCCGGCCGTGGCGCGCACGGATAATCCCAGGGTTTCACTCAGTTCCAGCCATCCCGAGGCGGCCAAGATGCGCGAGCTGTTGCGCGCCTACCGGCAGAAGGTGATGAGCGAGGCCGATTATGTCGGCGACAAATTTGCCGAGGAAGCGCGCAAGATCCATTTCGACGAGGCCGAGGCGCGCGGCATTTATGGTGAGGCGACGCGCGATGAAGTGATCGCGCTGGCCGAGGACGGCGTGGATTTCATGCCGCTGCCTGATCTGCCCGAAGAGCACAACTAGCGCCGTTCGGCGCTCGACACCCAGCACAGGACCTCGCCCCTATCCGATCTCGGGCGAGGCTCCATCGACATCTCCGGCCCTGCTTCCCGGCATGACCAAACGGTCTGTCGACGGCATGGCCGTCCCTTCCGGCGCCGTCCTGGCGCATTCACACGGAGACTTCAAAATGACGACACTCGACGCAGCTCTTTCGGGCAGCTTTGCCATTGGCGGCGACCTCAAGGTCAACCGGCTTGGGTTCGGCGCCATGCGCATTACCGGCCCGGGCATCTGGGGGCCGCCGGCCGATATCGAGGAGGCCAAAGCGGTGCTGCGGCGCCTGCCCGACCTCAATGTCGATTTCATCGATACGGCCGAGAGCTACGGCCCCTATATCAGCGAAGAGCTGATCGGGGAGGCGCTGGCGCCCTATTCCAGGGGCACCATCATCGCTACCAAGAGCGGGCTGACCCGCACCGGGCCGGACGAATGGCATCAGTTGGGCCGGCCGGAATTCCTGCGCCAGGGCGCCATCCAGAGCCTGCGCCGGCTCAAGGTCGAGGTCATCGATCTCTGGCAGTTGCATCGCATCGAGAGCAAGACGCCGCGGGCCGATCAGTTCGGCGCCATCGCGCAATTGCAGCGGGACGGTATCATCCGCCATGTCGGCCTCAGCGAGGTCAGCGTCGCCGACATCAAGGAAGCGCAGAAATACTTCAAGGTCACCACCGTGCAGAACATGTACAATCTGGTGAGCCGCCGGGCGGAGGACGTGCTCGATTATTGCGAGCAGAACGGCATCGGCTTTATTCCCTGGCGGCCGATCGATGGCGGCAATCTCGCCGCGACCAGCGCCGAATTCCGTGCCATCGCCGAAAAGCATGATGCCTCGCCCAGCCAGTTGGCTCTAGCCTGGATGCTCAAGCGCTCGCCGGTCATGTTGCCCATTCCGGGTACCGGCAAGGTCAAGCATCTGGAGGAGAACATTGCGGCGGCCGCCATCACCCTCAGCGACGCCGATTTCGCGACGCTGGACCGGATCGGCAAGCAGGGCTGAGGCAGCGGCGGGCCGATTGAATGCCCGCCGCATCCATGCCACCTTTCTGCAATGGGAGGCGAGCATGGGGCTATTTGACCGTGAGGATTTCGATCGCCAGCTGGGCGAGCTGCCGGGCGTCACGTTCGATGACCAATGGGATGCTCACGTGGCCAAGGTCGGGGGCAAGGTTTTTTGCCTTCTCTCCGACGCGGCGCCGCCGCGCATCGTCTTCAAGGTCACCGAAGAAAGCTTCGATATTCTGACCGCCCTCGACGGCGCAGCGCAACCGGCCTATTTCGCCAAACGGAAATGGGTGGAGATCACGGAACGGGCCAAACTGACCGATGCCGATCTGCTTGCCTATGTCTGGCGGTCGCACGAGGCCGTGGCTGCCGGGCTCACCAAGAAGCTGCGGGCCGAACTGGGACTTGCCTGAGCGAGAATGCGGGGGGATTGGGTCGGTTCGATAGGGAGGGTGGAATCCCCGCTATCGAACCTGACCAACAAGCAGTCTTGGCAGACCGCTTGAGGGCTGGGCGAGCCTCTAGCATGGGCCGGACGGGTTGTCACGCAAATGTCGTCTTGGCCGCCTGCGCCATATGCCGCAAGCTCAGTCGGCCTTGAAGGGCACGTCGCGCTTGGCCGCGCCGCGGGTCAGCCGCAGCCAGAGATTGGCCAGGGGCAGGACAATGTCCCGCGCCAGGAAATCGGGAAAATTGTAGTTCGCACGACGCCAGAAATTGGCGCGGTCGAGGCGATCTCGATCGAGGCGCTGGTGTTCGAGATCGCTGCTGCCGACGCGGTTGGCGCGCTGGCCGAGCCGGTCTTCCTGAATGACGAGCGCGGGCACGAGCTGACGGACAGTCAGGTCTCGCGAAATGGGCGCATAGGGATTGAAAAGCGCCTGGTCGGTCAAATCGAACAGGATTTCCTCGCCGGCCAGCACCCGCTCGGCACCTTTCCGGGAGACGATGTAGCCGGCTGCGGCCCCTCCGGTGTTGAAGAGGCGGTACATGGCGAATTCGCCGATCTCACCCTCGTCGTGCGGCAGGAGGCGCATGCGGGTATTGTCCGTTTCGAGCCGCAGGATATCGACGGCCGGGCGGGTGCTGTCGAATTCTGCCAGCACGGCCGGCAATGATCCCGACAGGATGGCATCGTCTTCAAAGATGGCAGCGTAGGAGGCCGGAGTCGCCAGAAACCGGCGCATGGCCTCGAGATGGCTAAGACTACATGCCAGTTCGCCTTCACTCTGCCAGGCATGGGCATTGGGGTCGCAATACCGGTTGCGTTGATCGGCGGTAATGCTGGCAGGAGTGAGCGCCTCGATGCGCTCGTAGTCGAGGCCCAGGCCGGAAAAGCGCTGCTCCATGGTTGCCCGCCGGTCCGTCCGGCGGGCCAGGTTGATGTAATAGCAGCGCAAAGACTCAGAAATCCAGCTTGCCGAGATCGCGCACGGCGCCTCTTGCCGCCGAGGTGGCGAAGGCCGCATAGGCGCGCAGGGCTTGGGTGACATTGCGCTTGCGCGGATGGGCCGGCTTCCAGCCGAGCTGGTCCTGATCGTGGCGGCGCTGGGTCAGTTCGTCATCGGAGACCAGCAGCGTAATGGTGCGGTTGGGGATGTCGATCTCGATCGTGTCGCCTTCACGCACAAGGCCAATCGTGCCGCCTTCGGCGGCTTCGGGGGACACGTGGCCGATGGAGAGGCCCGACGTGCCGCCAGAGAAGCGGCCATCGGTCAGCAGGGCGCAGGCTTTGCCCAGGCCCTTGGACTTGAGATAGCTCGTTGGGTAGAGCATTTCCTGCATGCCGGGGCCGCCGCGCGGGCCTTCGTAGCGGATGACGAGCACGTCGCCCTCCTTGATCTCGTTGGAGAGGATGGCCTTGACGGTGGCATCCTGGCTTTCGAAGACGCGGGCCGGGCCGGTGAATTTGAGGATCGATTCATCGACGCCAGCCGTCTTCACGATGCAGCCATCGATGGCGATATTGCCCTTGAGGACGGCGAGGCCCCCATCCTTGGAGAAGGGGTTTTCGGCCGAACGGATGACGCCGTTCTGACGGTCGAGATCGAGCTCGGCCCAGCGGTTGGACTGCGAAAAGGCCTGGGTGGTGCGCACGCCGCCGGGCGCGGCCATGTAGAACTGGCGCACGCTTTCCGAATTGGTGCGCGAAATGTCCCATTTGTCGATGGCGTCGCCCATCGTCGCCGCATGAACCGTGGGTTCCTTGCGGTTGATGAGGCCGGCCCGGTCGAGCTGGCCGAGGATGGCAAAAATGCCGCCGGCGCGGTGCACGTCTTCCATGTGGACGTCGCTCTTGGCCGGGGCGACCTTGCTGAGCACGGGAACCTTGAGGCTCAGCCGGTTGATATCATCCATGGTGAAATCGACGCCGCCTTCATGGGCGGCCGCCAGGATATGCAGCACTGTATTGGTCGAGCCGCCCATGGAAATATCGAGCGCCATAGCGTTTTCGAACGCGGCCTTGGTGGCGATGGAGCGCGGCAGCGCCGAGGCGTCGTCCTGCTCGTACCAACGCTTGGCCAGGTCGACGATCAGGTGACCGGCTTCCTGGAACAGGCGCTTGCGATCGGAATGGGTGGCCAGCGTCGAGCCATTGCCGGGGAGCGACAGGCCGAGCGCCTCGGTGAGGCAGTTCATCGAATTGGCGGTGAACATGCCCGAGCAGGAGCCGCAAGTGGGGCAGGCGGCCTCTTCGACGGCCTGAACTTCCTCGTCGGTATAGTGGTCGTCGGCAGCCATCACCATGGCGTCGACGAGGTCGAGCGCCTGCAGCTTGCCCTTGACCAGCGCCTTGCCAGCCTCCATCGGGCCGCCTGACACAAAGACCACGGGGATATTGAGCCGCATGGCGGCATTGAGCATGCCGGGGGTGATCTTGTCGCAATTTGAAATGCAGACCATGGCGTCGGCCGTATGCGCATTGACCATGTATTCGACCGAGTCGGCGATGAGGTCGCGGCTGGGCAGGGAATAGAGCATGCCGTCATGGCCCATGGCGATGCCGTCATCGACCGCGATGGTGTTGAATTCCTTGGCAACGCCGCCGGCCGCCTCGATTTCACGCGCCACAAGCTGGCCGAGATCCTTCAAGTGGACGTGACCGGGCACGAATTGGGTGAAGCTGTTGACCACCGCGATGATGGGTTTGCCGAAATCGCCGTCCTTCATGCCCGTGGCGCGCCAGAGCCCTCGGGCGCCGGCCATGTTGCGGCCATGAGTTGTGGTGCGGGAACGATAGGCGGGCATGACAATTCCTCGGGCTTGGACGCCGGTTCGGCCGACGGTGTTGATCTTCTTTAGACCCATTCCAGAGGAGGATCAATAAAAAACCGTACCGTACCGTACGGTACTGATGGGGGCTTTTTGGGAAGGAAGGGGTTGTGGGATGGGTGGAAGAACACGATTGGTTGGGGCAGATGCTGAATTCAGCGTGGGCGGAGGAATACCCCCGCCCTTGATCCCTCCCCACAAGGGGGAGGATGTCGACTGAGAGGTCGGGTGACCCGCTCAGTGTTGCAATCTGGGGTATTAGAACTTGTAGCGCAGGCCCAGGGTGGCGGCGTTGGAACCGTCGAGATTGGCGATGGTGCTGAAGCCGCCCGAGCGATGCTGTATGCGGCCCAGCACTTCCCAATTGGGAATAGATGCGTGGGAAATAGCGATTTCGGGGCCGAGATAGTAGAGGAAGGGGGCGCCGTCCTCGCCATTCTGCTCAGCGCGTGTCGCTTCGGCGCCGATCAGGTCGGTCACCACGGAGAAGCCCCCGGTGATCGATGTGGCGATGGTGAAATCGCCCAGCTGCCAGCCATCGTAGCGGATCACGGCGCCAGCCCATGCCTCGGCCGAGCTTTTATCGCCCAGGCGGGCGCCGAAACCGGCTTCGACACCGAATTTGAGACCCTGTGGGACCTGGTGGAAGAATTGCTGATAGCCCATGCCAACGAAGAAATTGCTCTCGTAGTTGACGTTCCAGAAGGCCAGCGTGTCGCCGAAATAGCCATCCGAAAACGGTCCGCCCATGACGAAGACGTTGCGCTCGACGGAGTCGGCCGCTTCCTGGGCTTGAGCGACAGGAGCAATGCTTGCCAGCAAGGTGCAGGCCAGAGGCAGGGCAAATTTGAGCTTCACGATAGTTCCAGAGCTGGGTCGGCGGGCAGCGCCCGGCATAGATTGGGCGCACCACATTAAAAAATTATGTCCGGCATAGGGCGGAGATCAATTTGTAATCCGGGTGATCAGCCAGTCGCTGGAGGCACATGCCTCATCGGCGCAGACATTGGCAAGCCACAAAGCGCCATTGGCAAAACCCACTCCCTCATCGGTGACGATCAGATCGGCATAGTCCTGGCCGGCGATGGCCTCGATGGTTTCGGGCAACAGCAGGGCATCGAAATTGGCGATCAGGTCCTCGGGGGCGAGAATATCGTAGAGCTCACCATTGGCGGCCACTTCGAAGGGATAGCCACCCATAGCCGCCACCGTCTCGCGGTCATCCTCGGCAAAGGCGGCGGTGAGGGCGGTGAAATAGGCGTCGAAATTGCCCGCCTCCTCAATGCCGTAGACCCCTTCCAGCGCAGCAAAGACATCATCGTCGGTCTGAGCCAGGGCGGGGCTTACGGTCAGGATCAGTGTCAGCGCGGCGGCAAAGATACGCATCGAAGGCTCCTCGGTCGGCCCAGCTTAGCTGAGAGCCGGCCGCTCGGCCATGACCATATAATTGACGCCCATGTCGCGCGAGGCGCGCCATTCATCGGTCAGCGGGTGATAGACCACCCCGGTTTCCCCGGTGATCCTGAGCCCGTTCCGGGTCAAGAGAGCCTTGATCTCGTCGGGGGTCAGGAACTTGTTCCAGTCATGCGTGCCCACGGGCAGCCAGCGCAAAATGTGCTCGGCACCGACAATGGCCAGGGCATAGGCACGGGCGGTGCGGTTGAGCGTTGCGGTCAGCATGAGGCCGCCGGGCTTGACCAGGTCAGCGCAGCTTTTCATGTAGAGCGGCACGTTATCGACATGTTCGACCACTTCCATATTGAGTACCATGTCGTATTTTTTTCCGGTGGCGGCGAGGGCTTCGCTCGTGGTGGCCTGGTAGTCGATCTCGAGGCCCGATTGCTCGGCATGGAGCTTGGCGATGGTGATGTTGCGCTCGGCCGCGTCGATGCCGGTGACGCTGGCGCCCAGCCGGGCCAGTGGCTCGCAGAGGAGGCCCCCACCGCAACCGACATCAAGGATGGTCAGGCCCTCGAAAGGCCGCATGGCGCTGCCATCGCGGCCAAAATGGCTCAGCAGATGATCGCGAATATAGCCCAGCCGGACCGGGCTGAATTTGTGCAGCGGCTTGAACTTGCCCTTGGGATCCCACCATTCTTCGGCCATCGCGGTGAACTTGGCGATCTCGGCTTGGTTGATGGTGGTCTGGGTCATCGCTCGGCTCCGTTTGGCCTCCATATGCCCCTTTCGGCGCGGACGAGGCAAGGCGCGCGGGGTCGCAGGCGACCGATCGGTGTTGATCGCGCCTTTGCTTTGTCGTATGTCCCCGGCCGAAATGAGAGCGTACCGGCGGGTTCTGCCGGAGGAACGGGGTGGGGTCTTGGCCCGCATAGTCGTCAAGTTCGGTGGCACGTCAGTGGCCACTGTCGAGCGTATTCGCCAGGCGGCGCGCCATGTGAAGCGCGAAGTCGATGCCGGCAACGAGGTGGCGGTGGTCGTCTCGGCCATGTCGGGCAAGACCAATGAGCTGGTCGGCTGGGTCAATGAAGCCAGTCCGCTGCATGACGCGCGTGAATATGACGCCGTCGTTGCCTCGGGCGAGCAGGTGACTGCGGGGCTGATGGCTATCGTGCTCAGCGAAATGGGCATCCAGTCGCGGTCTTTTGCCGGCTGGCAGGTGCCGATCCATACCGATGACGCGCATGGTGCGGCGCGGATTACCGAGATCGATCCGACCGAACTCAATAAGCGCCTGACCGATGGCTGGGTGCCGGTGATTACCGGGTTCCAGGGCATTTCCCCGCATGGGCGGGTGACGACTTTGGGCCGGGGCGGCTCGGACACATCGGCCGTGGCCGTGGCCGCTGCCATCAAGGCGGATCGTTGTGATATCTATACGGATGTGGATGGCGTTTATACGACCGATCCCCGCATCGTGCCCAAGGCTACGCGGCTGACCAAGATTTCCTTCGAGGAAATGCTGGAAATGGCCTCGCTCGGCGCCAAGGTGCTGATGATCCGCTCGGTCGAGATGGCCATGGCGCATAAGGTGCGCCTCTTGGTACGCTCCACTTTCGATGACCCCGATGCGCCACAGCTGGCGCCTGACGGGAGCCCGGGCGTGCCCGGTACGCTGGTATGCGATGAGGATGAGATCATGGAAAAGCAGATCGTTTCGGGCGTGACGCTCGCCAAGGCCGAGGCCAAGATCACCCTGCGCGACGTCAAGGACAATCCGGGCGTGGCCGCGGCCATTTTCGGCACGCTGGCCGACCAGGGCATTATCGTCGACATGATCGTGCAGAATATCGCCGATGACGGGGCGACCACCGACATCACCTTCACCGTGCCCGACAGCGAATATGACAAGGCGATCAAGACGCTGGAGAATGCCGGGGAACGTATCGAATATGCGCGGCTTTCCGGCTCCAAGGGCGGGGCAAAGGTCTCGGTCGTGGGCGTGGGCATGCGTAGCCATGCGGGCGTTGCATCCTCGATGTTCAAGGCTTTGGCTGACAAGGGCATCAACATCCAGCTGATCACCACTTCGGAAATCAAGACCTCGGTGCTCATCGATGAGCAATATGCTGAGCTTGCGGTTCGCGCGCTCCACACCTATTACGGGTTGGATAAGAAGGACGCCTGAGATCAGTTGAGGGGATCTCGGCCGCTCCTTTAAGCAGGGGGGCGGCTTTTGCGGGCCGCCAATAAGGCATGGTTACCTCCATAGGCGGCCCGAGGGTGCTGCTGCGGCAATTGCGCGAGACGATGGCGGAACCCCTGGCGAGCCAGGAGCGTCTGGACAAGATCGTTTCGCTGATCGCCGAAAATATGCGCGCCGATGTGTGCTCGTTCTATGTGCTGCGTGACGACGGCGCGCTGGAACTGTTTGCCACCAAGGGCCTGGCCAAAGAATCGGTGCATATGACCACGCTCCGGCTGGGCGAAGGCCTGGTCGGACTGATCGCGGCCGAAGCCGAGCCGCTGTCGCTGGACGATGCGCCGTCCCACCCTGCCTTCGCCTATCGCCCGGAAACCGGGGAAGACCGCTATTTTGCGTTCCTGGGCGTGCCCGTGCTGCGGGCCGGGCAGACGCTGGGCGTGCTCGTGGTGCAGAATGCCGAGCGACGCAAATATGGCGAGGACGAAACCGAGGCGATGCTGACTACGGCCACAATCCTGGCCGAGATGATCGCCACCTCCGACTTCGACAATCTGATCAAGCCGGGCTCCGATATCGATCTCAGGCGTCCACGCATGTATACCGGCGTCAGTTTTACCGATGGCATTGCCCTGGGCACCGTGGTTCTGCACGACCCGCGTGTCGTGGTGAGCAATTTCATCGCCGAGGATACCGAGCAGGAAAAGCTGCGGCTCGAATCGGCGCTGGAGCGGATGCGGGTGTCGATCGATGCCATGCTCGACCATGGCGATATGCAGCCCAGCTCCGATCATCGGGAAATCCTCGAAACCTACCGCATGTTCGCCAATGACCGGGGCTGGGTGCACCGGCTGACCGAGGCGATCGACAATGGGCTTTCGGCGGAAGCGGCCGTGGAGCGGGTGCAGAACGATACGCGCGCGCGCATGCTGCGCCAGACCGACCCCTATATTCGCGACCGGCTGCATGACTTGGACGATCTGGCCAATCGGCTGTTGCGGGTGCTGACCGGGGACGGGCAGGCGCTGGGGCGCAAGGAATTGCCTGAGAACGCCATTCTCGTCGCGCGCAATATGGGGCCGGCCGAGCTGCTCGAATATGACCGCACCAAGCTGCGCGGCATCGTGCTCGAGGAAGGGGGCACCACCGCGCATGTGGCCATTGTCGCCCGATCACTGGGCATGGTGGCGGTGGGGCAGGCGCAGTCGATCGTTTCGATGTGCGAAACGGGCGATGAGATTATCGTCGATGGCACGGCGGGCATCGTGCATTTGCGGCCCACGCCCGATATCGAACAGGCCTATGTCGACAAGGTGCGGGTTTCGGCCCGGCGCCGGGCGCATTATGCCGCGCTCAAGAACAAGCCCTCGATCACCAAGGATGGTGTCGACATTACGCTGCTGCATAATTCGGGGCTGGTGGCCGACCTGCCGATGCTGGACGATACCGGTGCCTTGGGGGTCGGGCTGTTCCGCACCGAATTGCAGTTCATGATCGCCTCGCGCCTGCCGCGCCTGCCCGAGCAGATGCAGCTTTACGCCGAGGCCATGGAGATTGCTGGCGACCGGCCCGTAGTGTTCCGCCTGCTCGATATCGGCGGGGACAAGGTGCTGCCCTATCTGCGCTCGGCGCAGGAGGAAAATCCGGCCATGGGCTACCGCTCGATCCGGCTGGGGCTGGACCGGCCGGGCCTGTTGCGCACACAGATCCGGGCGCTCCTGATGGCGGCCAATGGGCGGCCGCTCAAGATTTTGGTACCCATGGTCACCGAGACCTTCGAGTTCCTGCAGACCCGCATGGTGGTGCAGAAGGAAATCGAGCGGCTGCGCCGTGCCGGCAAGCCAACGCCGTCGCGGCTGGAGCTCGGGGCCATGGTGGAGGTGCCATCGCTGCTGTTCGAGCTCGACCAATTGCTGCCCGAAGCCGATTTCGTTTCCATCGGCTCGAACGACCTGGTGCAGTTCCTGACCGCTTCGGATCGCGCCAATCCCCGGGTTTCGAAGAATTACGACCCCATCGCGCTGCCCCGGCTAAGGGCCATTCGCATGGTGGTGGAAGCGGCCAAGCGCTACAATATTCCCATCACCATGTGCGGTGAGCTGGCCGGCAAGCCGCTTGAGGCGCTGGCATTGATGGCCATCGGCATGACGCGGCTGTCCATGGGCCCGGCCTCGATCGGGCCGATCAAGGAAATGGTGCTCAATCTCGAGCTCAAGCCCATTCAGCAGTCGGTAGGGGCGGCGCTGAGCGAGGGCGCGGATGGCGTGACGATCCGGGAATTGCTCAAGGAATGGATCGACAAGCAGAACCTGCCCGTCTAGCGCGTCCGATCTCCACGCCATGCCGGTCTGCAAATGGCACCATTTTCGACTCGGCCTGACATGGATCTCGGTGCACGCTAGGGCCAATCGACATTCAGCTTCTCGAGGTGGAGAGCCACAGTCCGGTCCCCTCCCCCTTGAGGGGAGGGCTAGGGTGGGGGTTCTGCGGCCACCGCAAGCTCAAAGTTGGTGGAGAATACAGAACCCCCACCCTCAATCCCTCCCCTCAAGGGGGAGGGAGGCAGATCGGGGCTCGCCTGGCTTCAAATCTGAATGTCGATTGGGCCCTAGTGCCCTCCATTGGACTGGTACACTTGCGATCTGGCAGCGTTGCCCCTAAAGCGTGACGCTCGCAGACTTGAAAGACCCGACCATCATGGCATCTCTTCCCCAGGACAAGCTCGACGCGCTCGAGACGCGGTTTCAGTATGTCGAGGCGGCTTTGTCGGGTGGGGCCGGGCCGGACGAGTTCGTCAAATTCAGCAAGGAACATGCCGAACTCGCGCCGATCGTCGGCGAGATCCGCGCCTATAACAAGGCGCTGAAGGATCGGGCGGAAGCCGAGGACCTGCTCAGGAGTGGCGACAAGGACCTGGCCGAAATGGCCGAGGCGGAAATTATCGAACTCGACGAGAAGATCGAGACCCTGTTCCAGGCCGTACGCATCCTGCTGCTGCCCAAGGACGAGGCGGATGAAAAGTCGATCATTCTCGAAATCCGCGGCGGCACGGGCGGGGATGAGGCGGCTTTGTTCGCCGGCGATCTCTTCCGCATGTATGAGCGCTATGCGTCCGGCCATGGCTGGAAGGTGACGGTGATGGAAGAAAGCCCCGGCGAAATGGGGGGCTTCAAGGAAATCATCGCCAATGTCTCAGGCAAGGGCGTCTATGCGCGGATGAAGTTCGAATCGGGTGTCCATCGCGTGCAGCGCGTGCCGGCGACGGAAGGCTCGGGCCGCATCCATACTTCGGCCGCCACCGTAGCGGTGCTGCCGGAGGTGGAAGATATCGATATCGAAATCCGCAATGAGGATATCCGGATCGACACGATGCGCGCGTCGGGCGCCGGTGGCCAGCACGTCAACACCACCGATTCGGCAGTGCGCATCACTCATTTGCCCACCGGGCTTGTGGTCACTTCGGCGATGAAGAGCCAGCACCAGAACCGGGCCCAGGCCATGCTCGTGCTGCGCTCGCGCCTTTATGAATTGCAGCGCGAGGAACGCGACAGCGCCCGCTCGGCCGAGCGCAAGGGGCAGGTGGGGTCAGGTGACCGCTCCGAGCGCATCCGCACCTATAATTTTCCCCAAGGGCGGGTGACCGACCATCGCATCAATCTGACGCTCTATAAGCTCGACAAGGTGATGACCGGGGAAGCGCTGGACGAATTGATCGAGGCGCTGATCACCGAAAGCCAGGCCGAGCAATTGCTGGCCATGGAGAATGCCAGCTGAGCGCCGCCCCCACGATCGGCGCTTTGTGGCGTGGCTGGCGCGACGTGCTGGACCGGCAGGGTTTTGCTTCCGCCGCCCTCGACGCCAAGCTCCTGACCGGGCATGGGCTGGGGCTATCAGCACTGGACATGGCGGTGCGCGAGGGCGAGCCGGTTGCGGTCGAGGCGGCCGAGCGAATCGCTGGCTTGATGCAGCGCCGCATGACCGGCGAGTCCGTGGCGCGGATCATTGGCGAGCGCGAATTCTATGGCCTTGCCTTTGCGCTTAACGCGGCAACGCTGGAACCGCGCCCGGAAACCGAACTTTTGGTGGATATGGCGCTCGAGACCCTGGCCAGGGGTGGGCGCTTGCTCGACCTGGGTACCGGCACGGGGTGTATTCCCATTGCCGTTCTGGCCAACCGGCCGGATGTGACGGCGATAGCCACCGATTTGAGTGCCCAGGCTTTATCGGCGGCGCAGCAGAATGCGGAGCGGCATGGTGTCCTGCAGCGCCTTGCATTGCAGCAGGGCAGTTGGTTCGAAGCACTCGCCCGGCCCGAGCCCATATTCGATCTTATCGTTTCCAATCCGCCCTATATCAATTCGGATGTGATCGAGACCCTGGCCGAAGACGTCAAAAGCTTTGACCCAAGGCTGGCGCTCGATGGCGGGCCCGATGGGGTAGCGCCCTATCGGGTCATCGCCGCCCAAGCTGCTGGCTGGCTCAGGCCGGGCGGACAGGTGCTGGTGGAGATCGGCCATGACCAGGGCCAGGTGGTCGCAGCGCTGTTGCAGGCGGCCGGATTCGGCCAGGTCACCGTTCACAAAGACCTTAATGGCCTTGACCGTGTGGTAAGCGCGCACCATGTCTAGGCAGCCGGTAGCGCCGTAAAGCATAGAGCGCAATTAGTGCTGGCAAAGACCGCCCGAACCATATAGCTTGCCCTTGCTGTCAACGGCGCATCATGGGCGCCACGGCGACACGCCACCCGATCATTTCCTGAGGCTGCAAGGTGCAGCGCGGTTCCGGCAGAGGCTGGAGCGACGCAGGATAGGTCAGGATTTTATGGCAACGCTGCTCGACGGTGTCGGTCTTCATGAAGCCAGATAGAGCCCCATGTTCCGAGCGAGAGCTTGGCCAGGGAGATGGCCAGACCAGGCAGGGTGCCGGTCCGCCAGACGTGTGACGCTTATTTTTCTAGAGTTAGATAAAGCGACCAGATGAGACCCAATAATCAGAACAAGAACCGGCAGCGTGGCCGGAACGGTGGACGTAAGCACGTCAATCCGTTGTCCCGCAATTTCGAGAGCAATGGTCCGGACGTAAAAGTCCGCGGCAATGCGGCTCACATTGCGGAGAAATATCTCCAGCTCGCCCGCGATGCGCAATCGAGCGGCGACTCGGTGATGGCGGAGAATTATCTCCAGCACGCCGAACATTATTTCCGCATCGTCACCGCCGCCCAGCAGGCCCAGAATGGCCAGCGGCCCGACAATCAGGGCCAGGACGACGATTTCGACGATGACATGCCCGATGTGAATTCGCGCTTTGCCTCGCCCCAGCCCATGCAGCAGCCCATGCAGCAGGGTGAAAGCGAAGAGCCAAGCGAGGGCGAACGCGCCGAGCAGCCGCAACAGCAGCAGCAAGGCGAACGCAGTAACAATGACCGCGGTGACCGCCAGCGGCGTGATCGCCGGGACCGGCAGGACCGTCCCCGTCAGGAGCGTCCGGAAACCCAGGACCAGCCCGAGACTGCAGTCGCTGTTGTCGAGACGGTCAGCGAAGGCGGGGATGAGGCCGGTGTGGACGTGGCGGCCGAGGGTGAAGTGCGCAAGCCACGCCGTCCACGCCGCCGCCGTCCGGCCGGTGGTGATGCCGGCGCTGATCCGGCCAACGCGCCCCAACCCGATGTCGGTGAACTGCCGGCCTTCCTCAAGGCCGGAACGCCATCAACCGCCGCCGAATAGGCAGGTAGCGATTTTCAAAGGCCGGGCAGCGATGCCCGGCCTTTTCGTTTCTTCAATCAGGCGCAGATTCGGCCGGGCGAGCCCGGTTGAGCTTGGTCGCGGCTGCGTCCCAGGTGATAATTGACCAGGATGGCGTCTATCCACAGGCCGGGCGTGCCGTGCGGGCGCTGGTGCGGCGCAAAGGGCAACATGACCGCGTCGAGCTGTTCCATGGCGTCGAGCAGCGTGTCGATCTCGCCCGAAGTGAGGTCCTGTCGGCGGCCTTCGTCCGTTAGCCGCACTATGCTGGCGCGCCGGCAGGTTTTGGTGATGGCGTGGTATGCATCCCAATGTCTCAGGCAGACCCCATAGCCGCCATCGATCCAGTCGCGCCACTCGCCGCGCGCGGTGGCGGCAGCGCCTGCCGGCGAGAACGAGCCGTCGACCCATGCCCCGGGGTAACCGAGCGCGCCATCGGGTTCTGCGGCCAGGCGGGAGACGAAGTCAGCGACGAAACGATGTTCGAAAAGGTCTGCTGCCGCATGGGCATCAAGATCGTGCGCCCGGCGCAGCCACCACGCTGCAGCGGGTGAATACCAATGCGCCGGTTCGCCAATCGGCGTACCATGATGTCCGCCGATTGGGCTGAAATAAGCGCCGTTTGGCCAAATGCCATAGATGGCGCCGGGAATGGCGCGGGCCTCGATCAGCGAGCGGACACGCGCCGGGCTGATATTGGCAAGTGCCGCCAATTCGCTCAGCGGAACGAAATGGCGCAGGACGTAGTTCCGCAACAGATCGACGTCGGACATGATTGGCTCTCTCCCTCAAGGATTTTGCTTCGGTAAAGCCTTTTGTTCAAGGCGGGGGTACCCATATATCTCTGGGTGATGAAACAGCGCCGATTGCCGGGCGTTTCATTGCACGACGCTTCCGCCGTTGGTTTGGTGCCTTTCGAAGGGCCGGGCCGCGGGCGAGATCAGGAGAGTTGCATGAATATCGAGAAATATACCGAGCGGGCCCGTGGCTTTATCCAGAGCGCGCAGACTATTGCATTGGGCAAGGGCCACCAGCAGTTCGCGCCTTTGCATTTGCTCAAGGTACTGCTTGACGATGACCAGGGCATGGCCAATGGGCTGATCGAGCGCGCCGGGGGCGACCCCAAGGCGGCGCGGGCGGCCGTGGAAGCGGCCCTGGCGAAAATTCCGTCCGTGTCAGGCGATGCCGGCCAGCTCTATCTGAGCCGGGAGATTGCGCGCGTCTTCGACACCGCCGAAAGTGCGGCGCAGAAGGCGGGTGATTCCTACGTTACCGTCGAACGTCTATTGCTGGCGCTGGTGGTCGAGAAAGATACCGATGCTGGCAAGATTCTGAGTTCGGCCGGCGTGACGCCGCAGGGGCTCAATGCCGCCATCGAAGCGATCCGCAAGGGACGAACGGCTGATTCTGCCTCGGCTGAGAACAGCTATGATGCGCTCAAGAAATATGCGCGTGATCTGACTCAGGACGTGCGCGAAGGCAAGCTCGATCCGGTGATCGGCCGTGACGAGGAAATCCGCCGCACCATCCAGGTGCTGAGCCGCCGCACCAAGAACAACCCGGTGCTGATCGGTGAACCCGGCGTGGGCAAGACCGCGATTGCCGAAGGCCTGGCGATCCGCATCGTCAATGGCGACGTACCCGAAAGCCTCAAGAACAAGAGCCTGATGGCGCTCGATATGGGCTCGCTCATTGCCGGCGCGAAATATCGCGGCGAGTTCGAAGAACGGCTCAAGGGCGTTTTGAGCGAAGTCACGTCCTCGGATGGGCAGATCATCCTGTTCATCGACGAGATGCATACCCTGGTGGGCGCCGGCAAGTCGGATGGGGCGATGGATGCGTCCAACCTGCTCAAGCCTGCCTTGGCGCGTGGGGAGCTGCACTGCGTGGGTGCGACGACGCTGGATGAATATCGCAAATATATCGAGAAGGACGCGGCCCTGGCGCGGCGGTTCCAGCCGGTTTTCGTGGATGAACCCACGGTGGAGGACACGATCTCGATCCTGCGGGGCTTGAAGGAAAAATACGAGCTGCATCACGGCATAAGGATTTCGGACTCCGCCCTGGTGAGCTCGGCAACGCTGTCCAACCGCTACATCACCGACCGCTTCCTGCCCGACAAGGCCATCGACCTCATGGATGAGGCGGCGGCGCGCCTGCGCATGGCCGTCGACAGCAAGCCCGAGGCGCTGGACGAACTCGATCGGCGCATCATGCAGCTCAAGATCGAGCGCGAAGCGCTGCGCAAGGAAGATGACGAGGGCTCCAAGACCCGGCTCGACCGGCTGGAAAACGAGCTTGCCTCGCTGGAAGAGCAGGCGCAGACGCTGTCGGCCAAATGGCTGGCGGAAAAGGAGCGCCTGCAGGGCAGCCAGAAGCTCAAGGAAGAGCTGGATGGCGCGCGGGGACAGCTTGAAATCGCCCAGCGTCAGGGGGACCTGGCCAAGGCCGGTGAGCTTGCCTATGGCGTTATTCCGGAACTCGAAAAGCGCATCAAGGCGGCCGAAACCACGGGCGCCGAGGGTGGCGATCCGGTGATGGCCGAGGAAGTGGTGACCCCGAGCCATATTGCCCAGGTGGTTTCCCGCTGGACTGGCATTCCGGTGGACCGGATGCTCGAAGGCGAGCGCGAAAAGCTGTTGCATATGGAAGCCTCGCTCGGCGCCCGGGTTATCGGGCAGGCCGAGGCGGTGGCCGCGGTGGCCAAGGCTGTGCGCCGCTCGCGGGCTGGCTTGCAGGATCCTAACCGGCCGATCGGCTCGTTCATGTTCCTGGGGCCAACCGGTGTGGGCAAGACCGAGCTCACCAAGAGCCTCGCCCAGTTCCTCTTCGATGACGAGACCGCCATGGTCCGGCTCGACATGAGCGAGTTCATGGAAAAGCATTCGGTGGCCCGGCTGATCGGGGCGCCTCCCGGCTATGTCGGCTATGACGAAGGCGGAGTGCTGACCGAAGCGGTCCGGCGCCGGCCGTATCAGGTGGTCCTGTTCGACGAGATAGAGAAGGCGCATCCGGACGTGTTCAACGTCCTCTTGCAGGTGCTCGACGATGGACGGCTGACCGATGGTCAGGGCCGCACCGTCGACTTCCGCAACACCGTGATCATCCTTACCTCCAATCTGGGGGCCGAATATCTGGTCGACCTCAAGGATGGGGAATCGGTGGAGCTGGTGCGCGGCAAGGTGCTCGACATGGTCAAGGCGGCGTTCCGGCCCGAATTCCTCAACCGGATCGACGAGATTCTGTTGTTCCACCGGCTGGGCCGGGAACATATGGGCTCGATTGTCGATATCCAGTTTGGCCGGCTCGAAAAGCTGCTGAAGGATCGCGATATCGGTCTCGAACTGACACCGCGGGCGCGCGAATGGTTGGCCAATGAGGGCTATGACCCGGCCTATGGTGCGCGGCCGCTCAAGCGTGTGATTCAGCGCTGGGTGCAGGATGGGCTGGCCGAGGAGATCCTGGGCGGCAGGGTCAGCGACGGCTCCAATGTCGTCGTCGATGCCAATGATGATGGCATTGTGCTGCTGCCTAGCGGTGCTGCGGCGGCCGACGCTGCAGCCTGACTATCGTCAAGCGTTAACGTGATGGGCCGGTCGCAAGACCGGCCCATTATTGTTGTACGGGCTTGCATGCCGCTGAATGTTGTGAGAACAAATAGTGAACTAACAGGAGTGCGAGAAATGAGCGACAGGATCGACTATATCGAATTCCCCTCCACCAATCGCGGGCAGAGCAGCGCATTCTTTCGCGCTGCCTTTGGGTGGGGCATTACCAGTTACGGTCCCGACTACGATGGGCTGGAAAATGCCGGTATCGATGGCGGCATCGACCAGGCCGAGGGCAGGGTGGCGGCCACCATGGCGGTGATCCGTACCGACGATCTGGATGCGGCCGAAGCGCGGGTGGTCAAGGCCGGCGGCACCATTACCAGGGCACAGTTCGATTTCCCCGGCGGGCGGCGGTTCCACTTTCGCGAACCGGGTGGAAACGAGCTAGCCGTTTGGATCGCGCGGGAATAGTCTCATCGCCCATGAGCTGAGGGAAGCCGATGAGCCAGGATATCGCAACGCCGCAAAGCCGGCGCTTCGTCTTGATCGCGGCAATCCTGGCATCGAGCATGGGCTTTATCGACGGGTCGGTGATTTCCATCGCCATTCCCGCCATTCGCGCCAATCTGGGCGCGACGCTGGCCGATGCGCAATGGATCAGTAACGGCTATCTGCTGTTCCTGTCGGCGCTGATCCTGTTGGGTGGCGCGGCGGGAGATCGGTTCGGCCTGCGCACCACTTTCGGGCTGGGAATAGCGGTTTTCGTCCTGGCCTCGATGGTCTGCGCCTTTGCTCCGTCGCCCGCTATTCTGGTCATTGCCCGGGCGGTCCAAGGAGCGGGTGCCGCGTTCATGGTGCCGGGAAGCCTGGCCATTATCGCCAAGGCCTATCCGCGCGAGGAGCGGGGGCAGGCTATCGGTATCTGGGCGGCCGCCTCATCGCTCACCACCATTGCCGGTCCCATTATCGGCGGCTTCGTGCTGACGGCGTTCGGCGACTGGAGCTGGCGGCTGGTGTTTGCGATCAATCTGCCTTTGGGCGCGGCGGCGCTGGCCCTATTGTGGTTCAGGGTGCGCGCCGATCGGCCCGAAGCCGGGCGGCGGCTCGACATTGTGGGGGCGGCGCTCGCCACGCTGTCCCTGTTGCTGATTGCCTATGGCCTCACCGGCGATGGCAGCGAGAGCACGCCGGGCTTGCTGCATATGGTGAGTTTTGTCGGGGCAGGTCTGGTGCTGGGCGGGATTTTCCTGGTGTGGGAGGCCCGGGCCGCTGATCCCATGCTGCCCCTGCGTCTGTTTTCGATCCGCGCCTTTTCCGGCGCCAATGCACTGACCTTCGCCCTCTATTTCGCGCTTGGTGGTGTCATGTTCTTCCTGCCCATGACCATGATCGGCGGCTGGGGCGTGACGCCGGCCAATGTGTCCCTCGCCTTGCTGCCCATGGGAGTATTGTTGACGGTGCTCTCTTCGTTTAGCGGCAAATGGGCCGATAGGGTCGGCCCCGCGCCGCTGATCGCCTTGGGTTCGCTGATCGTGGCTGCCGCCTTTGCGCTATTGGGTGTCACCGCGCCGCTGCACGATCTGTGGTTCGCCGTCATGCCATCCATCGCGCTTTTGGGGCTGGGCATGGGCCTGGTGGTGTCGCCGCTCTCAACTGCCGTCATGACGTCGGTTGCCGATGGCGATACCGGGGTGGCGTCGGGCGTGAACAATGCGGTGGCGCGGGTGGCCGGATTGGTCGCCGTGGCGCTGCTCGGACTGGTGGTCGCGTCCGTCTTCGAGCGGTCGCTGGGCAGTGCGGCGGAACTGCCGATCTTCTTCGGCCTGCCCGCTGACGGATTGACCGCGGCGGAAGAAGCGGCGCGCCTTGGGGCAACCGACGCCGCCTTTGCCACGATCGCCTATATCACGGCAGCGCTGAGCCTGCTTTCGGCGGTGATTGCCTGGCTGACGCTGGAGCGCAAGCATATGCCCGCGCGGGCCTAGGGCTATTCGGCGTGCGCCACGGTCACCGGGGCCGGGTCGCGCGCCATCAGATCGTTGATCTGGGCGATGGTTTCCTTGAAGCGGCCGTCATATTGCTGAGGCAGGGAATTTTCCTTGGGCAGCTTGACGCTTAGCGGATCGACCAGATTGCCATTGATCTTGATTTCGAAATGCAGATGCGGCCCTGTCGACTGGCCGGTGGAGCCGACATAGCCGATGACCTGGCCCTGGCGGACACGCACGCCCGGCTTGATGCCATCGGCAAAGCGCGACATGTGGCCGTAATCGGTCTCGTAGCCATTGACGTGCTGGATCTCGATCTTGTTGCCATAGCCCGATTGCCAGCCTGCCAATAGAATAGTGCCGTCGCCTGATGCATAGATCGGAGTGCCCGAACGCGCCGCCAGGTCAACGCCGGTATGGAGCTTGCGGGTCTTGAAGATGGGGTGGACGCGATAGCCGAAGCGGGACCGCAGGGTGCCGCCGCCTTCGAGCGGCCGGCGGGTCAGGAAGCGCTTGCCGGTTTCGCCTTCGGGATCATAGAAATCGACCATGCCGTCGTCGGTGCCGAAGCGATAAAGCTGGCGCGTCGTCGAGCCGAGCGTCAGCCCGACATAGAGCAATTGCTTGCGGCCGGTCGCATCGGGTGCCGATTCGAGCAGCTCGATGGAATCGCCGGCCGTGATGCGTTTGTTCATGTCCACGTCATAGGCAAACATGCCGATGATCCGCTCGATCGTGGGATCATCCAGATCGTGCTTGCGGCCGGTCTCCCAGATCGAGCGATAGATGGAAGGCAGGTTCGATAGGTTGATCTGCTCGGCGTCTTCCTTGGGGAATTGCACGAAGTCGGGTGCGAGCCCAACCACGTATTGCCCCGTATCGGTCAGGGCGACCGTTGCGATATGGGGATCGCCCGCGGCGCCTTCCGGACGGTAAAGGCTCATGCGATAGGGCACCAGGCTCGTCGACTTGGCCGTCAGCGGACCGTAGAGAATGCGCAATCTGATGCCGGCCGGCAGGCCAGTGGCCGGGACGAGATTTTTGAGCGTGTTCTCCACCATGGCAATCTGATTGGCGGTGAAGCCATTCTTGGCCAGCGTGTCGGAAAGCGGACCCACTTCGCGTATGGTCAGGAAACGCTCGCTGCGGCCCAGCACATTGTCGGAGGCAATTGTCGTCTTGGGCAGCACCGTCACGTTCTCGGCGACGCCACCCAATACATTGCTGGCTGCGCCGGGCATGGGATTGAGATCGCGCACCGTCGGCCCCAGGGCGGCATAGGCCAGCGTCGGAGAGTCCGCGGCATCATCATAGAAGGTGGATTCGACGACCGTGCGGACATAGTCGGCTGCCGATTGATCGGAAATGGTGGAGGGGGGCACGAAGCTTGCCGGCATGGCCGCGAGCTTGACCGCAACCTCACCTTCGACCTGGGCGCCATAGACGTCGGTATTGACGTCAACCGCATTGGCCGATTCGATGGGCTGGGTGGCATTGAGAATAGCCACCGGATCATAGGTAGGCACGTCGTCGGAAAGCGCCGTTGCGGCCGTCGCCAGCGTGGCTCGGATCCGTATGAAAGGCTGATTGCGGATAATGTCGCGGCCATCGACATTCTGGCGGATGGAGGCCTCGATAACTTCGAGATCGGAGCGGGTCGCGGCGACCGGCCGAATCCGTGCTGATTTGGCAGAGATATCGGTGGGCGCCAAAGCTTCGCGTTTCGGCGCTGCCAGTTGCAGCGCTTCATAGGCCGTCGAAAAATTGCCCTGGCCCTGGAAGGATACATAGAGTGCGGCGCCCATCAGCAAGACGCTGGTCAGCCCCGTCATCACAGTGCCGCTCAGCCAGGCAAAGCTCAGTTCGCGGCCATGCGGAATCTCGCCATCTGTCGATTGTACCGTCAGGGCCGGGCAGTCCTCAAAGCCTGTGGCCTTGAGCAAAGTGGCATGGCGATTTCTCTGCGCTGCGTTCAACGCCCCATCCTTAGTCCGTTGCGGTTCGTCTCCGCTGATCCCGCTACAAGAGGGGGATTTGGGCACGCCCCGCGTGTGACGCGCTCGGGCGCATAGGCGCGGAGTCTATATCAATCGCCGCTGCTGATCCAAAAAAAATGCGGCGAAACTGCGTTGGGCGCCTGTTCGCAGCTGCGAAGTGAACAGGATATGCCGGTTTTCGCACCAAAAATGGCGCTTCAGACGCGCCCGCCCTTGTGTGCGCGCAAAACTGTCCCATATTCTAGCAATCACGCGTAAGGCCTGAAATCTCTGGCGCTTCAGTCGAGTTTTCCACCTTGGCCGGTCGGCCCCAAACGAGAAAATGTCATTTTTGTCATTTGGGTCGTTGACAGAAAAACGGGTGCCCCCTATAACCCGCTCATCGCTGAAGAGCGCGGCGCCAAACGGCGGCGAACGAAGCAGCAAGTCACTGAAACGAAAGAAATTTTAGTTTCAGGTTTACGCCAACGACGTTGAGTGTTTTGCACTCCCACTGATGGCGGTTTCTGACAGGGCAGACGATCTGCCGGGCAACCGGCAATAGATCGCGTTTCCCTGACGAAATATCGAGGGCATGACACCCTCACCGACGTAAGGCCGGCATCGGCTCTTGGGTCTGCTTTTTGACATTGTGAAGAATGAAGAAAGAGAAACGTGGCCGGCGAGGTTCT
>NZ_BSNG01000003.1:300000-423171 GCF_030159855.1 Devosia yakushimensis
CCTCGGCCTGGGCGTGGGCGCGGCTCCGGCCTATGAAGGCGCCTCGGACTACAAGATGACGTTCAAGCCCATCATCGATGTCGAGCGCCTCCGCTGGGGTTGGATCGATGTCGGCGGCGAGGAAGATCGCGGCGGGTTCAGCTTCTCTCCCTCTGTCAGCTATGAAGGCGAACGCGTCAGCGGGGATCATGCCGCGCTACACGGGCTGGACAATGTCGAGGCCACCTATGCGCTGGGCGGCCGGATCGGCTACGAAATCGTCTTCGACGACGCGATCAGCGCCGAAATCTACGGCGCGGCCCGCTACGCCTTTGGCGGCGCCCGGGGCCTTATCGGGGAGGCCGGCGTCGACATAACCGCCAAGCTCACCCCGCAATTGGAGATTGTCGGCGGCCCGGTCGTCAGCTTCGCTTCCGAAGACTATATGGATACCTATTTCGGCGTCACGGGCGCGGAATCGGTGGCAACGGGCGGCCGCCTCGGCGCCTTTGACCCCAGTGGAGGCATCAAATCCGCCGGGCTGCAGATCGAGGCCCGCTACGAGTTCATTCCCGACACTTTCGTCACGCTCAACGCCGCCTATTCCACCTATCTCGGCGACGCCCGGGAATCGCCGATCGTCAAATCGGGCTCCGAACATAACTTCACTGTCGGCCTGGGCCTGGCCCGCCGCTTCTCGTTCTAGACTTGCAGCGGCGCCAACATTGCGCGGGCCTATTCTGAACCATGTCAGCATAGGCCCGGCTCTTCCTTACAAAGTTGAGCCGCATTTCCATATTACCGCGGCAATTCGCTATTGCAGAGCCTGCAATACGGCACGATCGCCCGGACCAATCATGCGCATATTGCTCGTCGAAGACGAAACCGACATGGCCCGCGCGCTGATCGCGGCGCTCAACCGGCAGGGTATCGTAGTCGATCACGCCACCACGCTCGATATCGCCAACGAGGCCGCCCGCAACGATGTCTATGACGTGGCCCTGCTCGACCGCAAATTGCCCGATGGCGATGGGCTTTCCCTGATCCCCATCCTGCGTGGCGTACAGCCCGGCCTGCCCATCATCGTGCTGTCTGCGCTCAATTCGACCGACCATCGCGTGGCCGGCCTCGATATCGGAGCCGACGACTATCTCTCCAAGCCCTTTTCCACCGATGAGCTATTGGCCCGCATTCGCGCCATTCTGCGCCGGCCGGCCCGGATCGGGGAGGCTTCCATCACCGTGGGCAAGCTCAGATTTGATCTCAACGGGCGCTTTGCCGAGGCCGCCGGCATCCGGCTCGATCTGACGCGACGGGAAATCCTTGCGCTCGAAATGCTGATGCGCCGGGCCGGCCGCACCGTGTCGCGCCATGCGCTGGAAGAAGCGGTCTATGGCTTCGATGACGAAATCGCCTCCAACGCGCTCGACGCCCATATTTCCCGGCTGCGCGGCAAGCTGGCTGGCGCCGCCGTCCAGATCCACGCCATTCGGGGGCTTGGCTACGTCATCCAGGCGTCCTCATGAGCCCCACTGCGCGACGATCCCTGCGCGGGGTGCTGACCCGCAACATGATCGTCATGCAGGCCATCGTGGTTCTCGCTTTCGTCCTGGCTGCATCCATCCCCATCGTAAACCTGATGTCCGGCGAGCAACGCCTCGATGGCTCGGTCGTCGAAGTCATCGCCGCTGCGATCCATCGCGGGCCCGATGGCGCATTGACGGTGACCGAAACCGGCGATCTCAGCGAACTCTACGCGGGCTATCCCAACTTCTGGTTTTTCGCCACCGACGGCCAGGGACATCGCGTGAGTGGGGGCATTGTGCCGATAGAATCCAGTGCGCTTGCCGATAACCTCTCGCGCATCGATTCCGCCAATGTTGCCGATGTGGGCTCACCGGAAACGCCGGTGGCAATCATCCGCCAGCATGGCAGTGCCGCCGGCAGGCTCTGGATCATTACCGGCGGCGGCCCGCCCTATTATACGGTCGCCATTCTCTTCAATGCCATTTTGAGCCCGGTTTTCGGGATCTTCATCCTGCTTTTGAGTTCGGCTTCGCTGCTGGTCATTCCGCACTTCGTCAAGCGGCAGCTCAAGGGGCTGGACGATCTGTCCGCCGAGGCGGACGAGATCGACGTCAAGCAGCGCGGCACGCGTCTGTCGCCCGATCAGGTGCCCAGCGAATTGCAGCCGCTGCTGCGCGCGGTCAACGCGGCCTTCCAGCGGCTCGATGACGGCATAGACCGCCAGCATCGCTTCATGGCCGATGCCGCCCATGAGCTGCGCACGCCCATCGCCATCCTGCAGGTCAATCTGGAAATGCTGCCCGAAACCGCCGACAAGCAGCGGCTCCTCGTCAACGTGGCCAGGCTCAGCAGCATGACCGATCAATTGCTCGACCTGCAGCGCATGGGCCTGACATCGGCTCCCTTCCAGCGCCTCGATCTGGTGGAATTGGCGGCCACGGTCACCGCCGATGTAGCCCCCCTGGCGACAGCCGCCGGCGACGAAATCTGCTTCCAGACCGGGGCCGACGCCGTCCATGTCATGGGCGATCGCGACGCTCTGTCCCGCGCCCTCGCCAATCTCATCCAGAACGCCATCATGCATGGCGGCGATAAGGCCAGGATCAGGGTCGAAGTTTGCCCCGATGGGCGCTTGCAAGTCGCCGATTCCGGCCCCGGCATCGATCAGGCCGATCGCGAGGAAATCTTCGAGCCCTTCCACCGCGTGGTGCCCCGCCAGCATGGCGCGGGCCTGGGTCTGAGCATCGTTACCGATATCGTGCGCCACCATCATGGCACCCTGACCCTTGCCGATGCCCCCGAAGGCGGAGCGCTGTTCGAAATATCGCTCCCGCTGGCTCCGTAGCGCCGAAAAAGGAAAAGCCCAGCGAACTCACTGAGTTCACTGGGCTTTTTTGGTTGCGGGAGCAGGATTTGAACCTGCGACCTTCAGGTTATGAGTTTGTTCGAGAAGCTTTGGCCTCGATATCCGGCAGCGCGAAGGGGTACGCTAGAGCACACTAACAATATGTTTTTGTTGACCTATTCTTCTGGCCTGCCTACCATTTTATGCGAGCAGGGACGCGGCGATGCGCTCCCTATTGATTCCGATTTGATTCCGGAACTCCGGTGGTAGGGAGCACCCATGACCAAAATCACGAAACGTTCCGTCGATGCTGCTTTGCCTGCCGCAAAAGAGTTCTTCCTCTGGGATAGCGAATTGAAAGGCTTCGGCCTCCGCATTTATCCGTCAGGACGAAAGATGTATCTAGCCCAGTTTCGCGCCAGCGGGCGCCTACGCCGGGTCAACATCGGGCTGCACGGCGCAGTCACGCCAGAGATCGCTCGCACCGAAGCAATGAGGCATCTCTCACAAGCGCGACTGGGTGCAGATCCCGCAGGCGAGCGTGATCGGCGCAAAGCGAGTCCTACCATGAAGGAGTTCGGACAGCGCTTTCTTGATGAGCATGTCGCTTCGCACTGCAAACCCTCAACCCACGCTGAGTACAAGCGGTCGGTCGAGATCTTCATCAATCCGAAGCTCGGGTCTCATCGCGTCATCGACATCACTCGCGCCGATGTCGTCGAATTGCATCACTCCATGAAGGCAACCCCCTATCAGGCCAATCGAACCTTGGGTGTCCTCTCGGTCATGTTCACGGTTGCCCATACTTGGGGCGTTCGCGCTGATGGCGTGAACCCCTGCTGGAAAATCAAGCGATACAAGGAAGTGAAGCGTGAACGATACCTCACCCCTGGCGAACTTGCTCGGCTCGGACAGGTATTGCGGGAGGCAGATGGGGAGCGCGAGGCCGCAAGCTGTATCCAACTTCTTCTGCTGACAGGATGTCGCCTCGGCGAGATTCAGACCCTCAAGTGGGACTACGTCGACCTCGAAGCTGGCCTCCTTCGTCTTCCTGACTCCAAGAGTGGCGCAAAGCTGGTTGCCATCGGCCAGGCAGTAATCGAGGTGTTCAAGACCATCCCGAAGGTCAAGAATAATCCGTATGTCATCACTGGCACTGTTGAGGGCCAGCACCTGACCGACATGCAGAAGCCCTGGCGCCGATTGCGCAAACGCGCTGGAATGAACGAACTTCGTATCCACGATCTCCGGCACTCCTTCGCGTCAGATGCCCTGCAACTCGGTGAGGACCTGACTATGATTGGGAGACTATTGGGGCACACGCAGATCCAGACCACTGCGCGATACGCGCACCTCAAGACAGATCCGATAAGAGCGGCGGCCAATAAGGTAGCGGACGCTATCGCGCTAGCCCTAACACTCCCCGCCAACGCGAAGAACGAGGCGGACCTGGATACGGCGGCCTGAAGCCACCCCCTTCCCCAAATTGGACTCTGACGTCTGAAAGGGGGTGGTAAACAGACTGTCCGCTTTCAGCGCCACGACAGTAAACTGCAGCCACCCGGGAGACAATGGCCGGCACGTGATCGCAGATTCCCAACTTTCAGAACGAATTTTAATTCTTGGCGACGGCATCTTCACAGTTCAATGCCTTGCCGGCCTGTATCAGGTCGGAATGACGTCGACCTGGAACATGCCGGAAACGAGCTTTCCACCGAGCCGGTGCGAAACGGCGAGTGGCTCCACTCGTCATAGCTGACAAGGTGCTTCGGGTTCAGCGCCGACTTGAGGTTGGACTTTGCCAGGTGTCGACAACAGCGGTGCGCAGGTCGCCACTGGTAAAGTCGAAGCACGGTTCTCGTTTTTCTTTCTCGACGAGGTTGGGAGAGGTCGATGAGGACTCGCGGGATACAAAGCGAGTCTAAGCTCTAGACTTTCCGTTGAGGCGACCTGATAGAGCCGACATCAATCCTGGTTGCTGCAACCGATCGAACGCGACGCGCCATTGTCGTTTCCGGGTACCGGTAGCGTCCTTCTCATCCGGCGGAGCCTTCGGGTTTGCCCATGCGCCCCTCACCTGGCTTTGCATACACACCTCCCGCGTTCAATGAACACGCCCGATGCGCTGAAGAAACGCTTTGGAGTCATTTTCCGGCTCCACCCAACAGTCCGCGAACGAAGGATTTCTGGAATAGCAGGTAGGCCGCCATTACCGGAATGATCGACACAACCGTCGAAGCCATGAGTGGTCCGTATTCAACTTGCAGGCTACTGGCAAAACCTGAAATCGCAACGGTGGCTGGACGTGCAATGTCACTCGTGGTCAGCGTAATTGCGAAAAGCAGATCGTTCCAGATTGCCCGGCTTTGAATGATGGCCAGCGCAGCAAGGCCCGAAGCCGATGCAGGCAACAGCAACTTCCAAAAGTAGAGATTAGGACTGCAGCCATCGATGAGGGCGGCCTCGTACATTGAGCGGGGTACCGAGGCAAAGAAATTACGCATGAAGAAGGTGCAGAACGGCACCGCATAGGCAGTGTGGACGAGCCACATGCCCGGAATGGTGTCGTAGAGACCGATCTTCTGAATCAGGAAAAACAGCGGGATTTGCACGATCTGAAAAGGGACCAGCATGCCGGTCAGAAGGATGAAGTACACCACCTTTCCGCTGGACCCTCGCATGTAGGCCAGCGGATATCCAGCGATCGCACCGATCAGAAGGGACAGCACGACGGCGGGCACCGTGATCAGGATCGAATTGAGGAAGGTTCGACCGGCGCGCTGGAACGCTATCGCATAATTTTCCCAATAGAGCTGGCTCGGGATGGAAAGGACCCGTGTGATTTCCGACGGCGTTTTGAACGAGGTCAGGAATGCAATGAGAAGCGGCGCCATGAAGATGACGGCCATGCCAATCAGCACGGTTCGCGTGAGGATCGTCTGGCGTTGTTCGATGGATGAGGAGCTCATTATTCTGCCTCGCTGTCCTGAACACGCCGGGACATGTAGACGATGTAGGGCATGATGATGATGCCGGCGATGATGAAGAGATAGACCGCGACGGCCGATGCACGGCCCATGTCAAAACGTCCGAATGCCAAATCGTACATTTGCGTCGCCAGCACTTCTGACGAGTATGCAGGTCCGCCTTTGGTCATGGACCAGACGACGTCGAACAGGCGCATGGCGTCGATCGCAGCCATGCCGAGCACAATGATCGTCGATGGCCAGAGCAGCGGGAAACTGACTTTCCAAAACACCTGCCAAGGTGTCGCCCCCTCAATGCGTGCCGCCTCGACGCATTCGGTGGGAATATTCCTGAGGCCAGCAAAAAATACGAGAAACGCAAAGCCCGTTGTCCACCATGCGACAGCGCCCATCAGCGAGAAGTTCACGACCGATGGATCGCCGAGCCAGTTTTGAGCGAAGCTCCCCAATCCCAGCAGGTTCATAACCGTCGTGACCAGGCCGTTGTCGGGTTCGTACATCCAGCGCCAGATGGCGGCGACGGCTACGGCGGGAATGGTGAACGGCAGAAAGAAAATGATGCGGAATGCTTTCTCGCCGCGGATGCCGCGATCGAGGATAGCCGCCAAGAGCAGACCGATGCCGGTGGGCACGATCAGCATGAACACAACCCACAGGATGTTGTTGAACACCGCATGAAGAAAGCGCGGCTGGCCCGCCAGCACTGTGTAATTGGTTATGCCGATGAAGCGCATGCGAGGCGAGAAGCCATCCCAGTCGTGCAGCGACAGGCTAATGCTGGAAATGACCGGATAAATGTAGAAAGTGACGAACAGAATCGCCGGCAACGCCAGGAAGGCAATGTGGGTCCAGTCCGTTCGTGTCAGGCGGCTTTTTGGTTGGGCCATCGGATTGCTATCGTCTCGCTTGAGGCGGAATAAGAGGGGCGACGCCCGAAAGCGCCGCCCCTCCGGGAGGATCAGTTCACCACTTGATGAAAGCGTTCTCGGCCAGAGCTTCCTGGCGGAAACCTTCCAGCGTCGAGATCATCTCGGACTTGACGGCGTCAGACGGATCGATGGCAAAGCGCTCGATCTGAACGCCGAATTCGGTGCCAAGATCAGTGGGGAGAAGGAAGAAGAGGTTCGGCAGCACCGCATTGTTGGCCGAGGCCTCGGAGAACTGGCGCGTGAAGGTCGCTCCGGCGTATCCGTAAACGGCCGGATCAACGTTGATGTTGGGCGCCAGCGAGCCCTTCAAGGTTGCAAAAGCGGCCTGACCTTCGGGGGTGGTCGCCGCCTTGATGAATTCGTCAGCGGCGGCAACGCCAGGACCTTCAGGAACGGCAAGAACGTCCATCTGGAAGATCGACTTACCGACGGTACCGGGGGCCTGGAACATGTCGAAGCCTTCCCCGGCCTTGAACCCAGCTCCTTCCATGTAGCCGGCGGCCCAGATACCCATCATGAACATGCCGGTATTGCCGTTGACGAGGTCGTCAGCTGTCTGCGTCCAGGTCTTGCCGCTCCAGTTCTTGGCGTAGCAGGAGACCATGCTGTCGCGGTAGAGATCGAGAGCCTCGCTGAACTCAGGGCTGTCGAAGCCGAGTTCGCCGCTGGCCATCTTGTAATATCCGTCTTCGCCGAGCACCGAAACCAAGGCTGCGTAGAAGTTGTAGAGGCTCCAGAAAGTGCCACCGGCATTGCCGAGCGGTTCATAGCCAGCTGTGCGCAGTGCGTCACAAGCGGCGGTAAAGCTCGCCCAGTCTGTCGGGACTTCGATGCCGGCCTTTTCGAATGCTTCCTTGTTGTAAAAAACGTTGTTGATCAGCGAGAGATCGAACGGCACGCCGAAGGGCACGCCCTCCACCTTGACCACGCGCTGCACGCCTTCCGGGAAAATCTTGTCGCCATCGATGGCTGCCCAAACATCGGTCAGTGGGTGGAGCTGGCCACCGTCTGCAAAGGTCTTGAGCTCGAATGCCATCGAGCTCTGATAAAGCGCTGGTGGTCGGCCGCCAAGGAAAGCAGTCTGCAGCTGGCGGCGCAGTTCAACCACATTGCCCGGAATCACGACGCCGGAGAACTCATATTGGTCGGTGGCGGAATTAGCCGCATCAATCAATGCATTCATGCCGGCGAGCTCGGAACCGGCGGCATAATAGTGCCAAATCTCGTTATTTTCCTGGGCCTGGACAGCGGTCGTCGCAAGCATCGCGAGGCCGAGGGCGGCCAACCAGTTTGATTTTTTCATGTTCCCTACCTTCTGCGGCCATAAGGCCTTCCCTACCGCGTGAATAATCTTCACACCAGAAAAAATCTGAGACATGGGCCGAAAAAAGTCAACAGGTTAGGCAGTCACACTCGGGTGCAATATTTTTATGCACGCACAAACTGCCGAGAATACTAGGTTTTTTTCCTTTTTTGTTCGATCTTCCAATTTCGGCCTGGCGCACCGTATTGACCGAGCTAGAATCCTCTGGTTATTTTTCTTTGTGCCAGAATAAAAAGGGGTCGGGAGTGGATCGGCTGTTTCTGCGGCGCTACCACGCCAGTGCAATTTTTCATCGGATCCGCCTGGAACCGGGCATCTCCCAGCGCGAGATCATCGAGCGCACGAAGTTCGACAAATCCGCTGTCTCCTCGATCGTAAACAGCTTCGCTGAGCGTGGCCTTGTGGAGCGCCACGTCAAAGCTGGCGAACGGGGCCGAGGCAGGCCTTCGGAAGGCCTGATCATTTCTCCGAATTCCGGCATGTTGGTTGGTGTCGAGGTGGAAGCGACCGAGATCATCTTTGTCGCTTGCGGTCTTGATGGTTCAGTATCGGCTAAGCTGGTGCTTCCCTTCGACGGCGCCGCAGAAGGCGTCGAGAAGTTTATCGCCGATGGCGTCGACCAGGTGGTTGGACAGTCAGGTTCCAAGGCGCGCGTTCTTGGTATCGGCGTTTCCTTGCCCGGCCTTCTAAACTCCGAGGGCCAGCTCATTCACGTGCCGGCACTCGGTTGGCGTGACTTGGACATCTATTCCCGATTGAAAGGCGCATGTGCGGCGCCAGTCTATGTCGGCAACGACGGTAAGGCCGCCGCTATGGCCGAGCAGATGTTCGGCGCGTGTATCGATATGGAGAACTTCATCTACCTGTTCTCCGGATCTGGCGTCGGTGGCGGGCTATTTCTGGATGGCGCGATTTATCAGGGCGCAGGCGGTTTGGCTGGGGAGCTGGGCCATATCAAGATCGTACCGCAAGGTCGGTTCTGCACATGTGGCGCCTCCGGCTGCCTTTCGGCTTATTTGTCGGCACCCTCGCTCATTGAGGAGATTGCCCGCCTTGGTAGCGTCCGCCCTCGCTCTTTCGACGAGATCATGAAGATGGCTGAGGCCGGCAATTCGGTTGTCCTCAATGTCCTCGATCACGCTGGCGACGTCCTGGGTTCGGCGGTCTCGAGCCTGATCAGCATTTTCAATCCACCGGTGGTCCTGCTTGGCGGCGATATCGCCATTGCCGCTCCTTACCTCACAAGTTCTCTTGATCGAGCGCTTCAACGCCTCACCCACCCAGCGATGTTCGCACGCAGCATCGTCAAGTTCGCGGACCCCAACCTTGAGGGGCCCCGCCTAGGCGGCGTGGCACTGGCTTTGGATGGCGTCACCGACATCCAAACCTCCCACGTCCTTCCCTGACCATTTTGTCTCCAGAAAGCATCCTCATGCGTCTCGCAATCGTAGGCCTCTCCATCGAAATCATGTTGTCGTCGCCGGCCATAACCGGCGTTGACGCACTCCAGCTCTACGACGCTCAGCAAATGCGCGACGGAGATCTGTGGATGGTTCGCGGCATGCTCCAACGGATTGGCGAGGAGACCGATATTGAGGCAGTTCCCCTCTATTGGGCGACCGCCTTGCCCGGCGGAATGATGACCGCAGATGCGTATGAAATGGTCAAGCAAAAGACCTTGAAGCTCCTGGCCGAAGCCCAGGACCTCGATGGTGTTCTGATCGTCAACCATGGCGCCCTGGAAGTTGAGGGGCTCGATGCAGACGCGGACTCGGATTTCGTTTCGGCAATTCGTGCGCAGGTTGGCCCAGATCTGCCGATCGGCGTATCGCTCGATCTTCATGGCGATATGACGCCAGAATTGCTCGATGCTGGCACCGTTTTTTCCGTCTTGCGAACTGCCCCCCATCGTGACGACAAATCAACTGGCTATCGCGCCGCCGATCAGCTTATTCGGGTCATCCGGAAGGGTTTGAAGCCCAAGAAGGTCGCAGTCAGCCTGCCAATCCTCATACCCGGCGAAACCGCCGTAACGGCTCTGGCCCCGGCCAATCACCTTTATGGAAGTCTGCCAAAATACGACAGCGTGCCCGGGATGATGGAAGCCAACATCCTCGTCGGCTTTGCCTGGAACGACCGCCCTTGGACAAAGTGCACAGCCTTTGCCGTGAGCGAGGACAGCGTGGAACTGGCCCAGGAGCAAGCAACGAAGCTTGCCCATGCCATCTGGGCTGCCCATGAGGAATTTATCCTCCGCATGGAAACCGCCGAGGTCGATGAAGGGCTAGAGCTCGCGCTCAACAGTCCACAGCGTCCCGTATACGTGTCGGATTCCGGCGACAACACCACCGCCGGCGCTGCCGGCGAACTGACCTATGTGCTCCAATCGGCTCTTCGCCTCGGTGCAAACGAAGACATCATCATCGCCGGCATTACCGCACCGGAAACGGTAGCTCAACTCAACGCAGCCGGTGCCGGCGCTGAAGTCGAAATCGCCCTTGGCGCCGAGCATTGGTCGCGTCCGACCACCGACGAGAAAATGAAGGTCAAGGTTGAGGCCTGCGGTGAATATCTGGATCTGAGTGGCTTCCAGCCTTATCGCTCACGCGAAGCAGCATGGGCGAAGGTTCGGATCGGCAATGTCGTGGCCACCTTCCATGCCCGTCCCATCGGCATTACGACACCCGAGCACTTCCGATCGATGGGCATCGATCCGCTGGCTCACAAGGTTTACGTCGTCAAGTTGGGCTACCTGCACCCGCGCATCGAAGACATTGCGGCCAGGCACATTCTGCTCCTCAGCGACGGCGTGTCCCAGCTCGATCTTTCGCGGCTGACCTGGGAGCGGTTGTCCCGCCCTGCTTGGCCACTCGACAAGAATTTTGACTGGGCGCCCGCAGGCAACACCTACGGCGACGCTTCGTAACTCAGACGATCAGGAGGCCACTATGGCTGTCGTATCCCTCGATAAGGTCGTCAAGGCCTATGATAGTACCCAGATTGTCCACGGCATCGATCTCGAGATCGCCGATGGCGAATTCATCGTGCTCGTTGGCCCCTCTGGCTGCGGCAAATCGACGACTTTGCGGATGGTCGCTGGGCTTGAAACGATCTCCGACGGCGAGGTTCGTATCGATGGCAAGCGGGTCAATGACCTGCAGCCGGGTGAGCGCGACATCGCAATGGTTTTTCAGAACTATGCGCTCTATCCGCATCTGACGGTAGCCGAGAACATCGTCTTCGGGCTCAAGCTCCGGAAAGTCGACAAGGCCGAGATCGCTGAGAGGCTGAAGCGCACCGCGGACATCCTCGGACTCGATCAACTGCTCGCTCGCAAGCCGCGCCAGCTTTCCGGCGGTCAGCGGCAGCGTGTGGCCATGGGACGCGCGCTGATCCGGAATCCATCGGTCTTTCTCTTCGACGAACCGCTGTCGAATCTCGACGCCAAGCTCCGCGTGCAGATGCGCACCGAAATCAAGGCACTTCATGCGAAGGTACCGACGACGACGATTTACGTGACCCACGACCAGGTTGAAGCGATGACGCTCGCAGATCGCGTTGTGGTCATGAACAAGGGCCGGATCGAGCAAATCGCGCCGCCGGAAGAGCTCTATCTACGCCCGGCGACGAAGTTCGTTGCTGGCTTTATCGGCTCCCCCGGGATGAATTTCTTCACCGCCGTCGTTGAAAGCAACCAGGGCAAATTGTCCGTGCGTTTGCCTGATGGTCAGACGCTTGAGGTGCCGACGGAGCGCACACCGCTTTTCAGCCAGCTCGTCGGTAAGCCGGCACTGCTGGGCGTTCGCCCTGAGCATTTCTATCTCGAACCCACTGGAGCGTCGCTTTCCGTCACGGCGCGATTGGTGGAGCCCTTGGGGATGGAAACGCTCGTTCACTTCGATCTGGGCGACGAGGCGGCGGTCGCGCGCCTCTTGCCTCAGTCATCGCTGCGTAGCGGCGCTCGGTTGAACCTAGGCGTCGACATGAACCGGGTGCACCTCCTGGATCCGTCAAACGACAAGGTATTGGGCTGAAATCATGTTGGTGGCCGAGAAGTCATTCTTACGAATGCTCGACCGGATCGCTCCTGATCCGGTTCTCGGCAGCATGGCTATGGGTGTGCCCGCATACGTCTCCAGGCGCATGGAGGTCGAGCCCGATACCGCCGAGGCCATTCGGTCTGGCTTCCACTCCCTTTGCGCCGACGTAGACTTTGTCGCAGCCACCGACGCTGAGCTCGATGGACGACTGGCCGAACACGAGCAGACTCCATGGTTTGAAACGCTAGCGCACTGGGTGGCCGAGGCGATCTACGCTGATCCCGGCAATGGCGGAAATCCGAATGCAATTTCTTGGCGCGAGATCGGATACGAGCATGGCCTTCCGGAAGGCCCAGAGGGCCCTCCGGCTTCCGCTGCTGCGCCCCGTCCAAAACCCGACTTCAGCCAGCACTTCGACGCCATCGTTATTGGGGCCGGTGCAGGTGGCGGCATAGTCGCAAGTGAACTCGCGCTCGGCGGCAAGAGAGTGCTGTTGGTAGAACGCGGACGTTGGCTTGACTATGAACACGGTGGCCACCGGGATCATCTGCGAAATCACCGCTATCCGCTCTATGGACACAATACTGGCCCAGATGCTGACGACGGGCCTCGTGTTCATGTCACGTCCGACGGGACCGAACATCAGGTAGCGACGCATACAGTCGCCTATTCCAGCAATTCGGCCTGTGTGGGTAGCGGCACCCTGGTCTATGGCGGCCAAGCTTGGCGCTTCCACCCCGACGATTTCCGCATGGCGAGCCGCTATGGAATTCCCGAAGCCTCGTCATTGACCGATTGGCCGATCGGCTACGCCGAGCTTGAGCCCTGGTACACTCGTGCTGAGCAGATGCTGGGCGTCGCAGGACCAGAGGGCTCCCTGCCCCATGAACCGGAGCGCAGCGAAGATCTGCCGATGCCGCCTATGCCGCAATATGAAACCGCTCATGTTCTGCAGCAGGCAGCGATGGCACTCGGCATCAGCACGACCCAGCCGCCTCTGTTGCTGAATTCGGTTCCCCATCATGGCCGGGGTGCATGTATCGAGTGCGGCAGTTGTGTGGGATTTCCTTGTCCGACCGATGCGAAGAACGGCACGCAAAACACCATGATCCGGAGGGCTATTGCCAGCGGTCGGCTGATCGTAGCGGCCGAAACAGTTGCCGATCGTATCGAGACGGATCTCGAGGGCCGCGTCACCGGGGTCGCGTTGATTTGGGAAGGAGCAGCCGGCCGCCACTCCGTTAAGGTCACGGCCAATGACGTCGTGCTCTCTGCCGGGGCGATCGAGAGTGCCCGACTCCTTCTGCTGTCCGCTAATGAGAAAGAGCCCGATGGTTTGGGCAACAATGCTGGTCTCGTGGGTCGGAACCTTCAGGGCCACACCTACCCGACAGCCTTCGGTCTGTTCGACGACGAGGTCTATGCCCGAAAAGGGCCCGGCGTCACCATCGCGACCACGGATTTTGCTCATGGCACGCCCGGTATCGTGGGCGGTGCCATGTTGGCGGACGACTTTGTTATGCTCCCCATCATTTTCTGGGATGCCGCACTCCCCGAAGGCATGCCGCGATGGGGTCAAGCACCGCACGACTTCATGCGCGCCAACTTCCGCCGCCTGATCCAGGTGAAGGGCCCGGTGCACGAGATTCCAAATCCCGATTGCAGGGTGGAACTTCATCCGAGCGTCACCGACAAGTGGGGGCGGCCGGTCGCTCGGCTATCCGGCGTTGTGCATCCCGAGACCATTCGCACCGCAGCAGCAATGCTTGAGCGGGCGAAAGAGTGGCTAGCGGCGGCGGGCGCAAAAGCCGTCTGGGGGGATCCACCCAAACCACGGCTCTCCGCATATCAGCATCAAGCTGGCACCTGCCGAATGGGTACTGCACCGACAAACTCGGTCACCGACATCAATGGACGCGTTTGGGGGCACGAAAACCTATTCGTCGCCGACGCTTCGCTCCATCCCACAAACGGGGCCTTCAATCCCGTTCTCACCATCATGGCGCTCGCCTTCCGCTGCGCCGATCACCTTTTACACCGGCTGGAAGACCGGCCAGACCTGGAGAGAAGCTCATGAGCCACCTGCAAAGCGTTTCCATCCCTGATTTCGGCGTACCTCTCGATCGCCCGCAAATCCCCGCTGCGACGCTGGCTGCCCGCTGTGACTTTGCCTATGCCAAGGCAGGAAAGACGTGGCTCTTCGTCTATGCCGATCGGGAGCACAACGCGAACATTCTGCACCTTTCCGGTTTTGACCCACGCTTCGAAGAGGCCGTTCTCTTGCTCGGTCCAAATGGCAAGAGAGTGGTGATCACCGGTAATGAATCCGAGAGCTTCACCGCGATTTCGCCGCTCCCGAACCTCGAGGTCATGCTGAGCCAGTCAATGAGCCTCATGTCCCAGGATCGCACCCGCAAGCCAAGTCTAGAAGCCGTTCTTCGTGACGCCGGCCTTCAGCCAGGCGACACCGTCGGTATCGTAGGCTGGAAATACCTCGAGCCCGAGGAATGGAACGATGAACGTCCGGGCTATCTCGTTCCCCACTACATGATCGTAATTCTCTCCAAGATTATCGGTGGTCTCGACGGTTTGTCTGATGAAACGGCGGTGCTGATGCATCCGGCAACGGGTGCCCGCTCGGTGGTGGATGTCGATCAGATCGCTGCATTCGAATGGGCATCGACCCGCGCTTCGGCTTCTGTCTGGAACGTCTTGTCGAAGGCTCGTCCCGGCCAGCGCGAGATCGAAGCTGCTGGCAATTTCCTTTATGCCGGCGAACCCCTCAGCGCCCATTCCATGTTCGCTTCGGGCGACGCAAAGCATGTCATCCATGGTCTGAACAGCGCTGGCTCCCGCATCCTCAACAAGGGCGATGGCGTCACCACGGCCGTCGGCTATTGGGGTGGCCTCAGCTCGCGCGCCGGCCAGCTTGATGACAATGACGATGCGTTCGTGAAGATCGCCGCCGGTTATTTCGACGCTTTGGTCACCTGGTATGAAACCGCCAATATCGGCGTCACCGGTGGCGACCTGCGCACCGCTGTCGTCGACACCCTGGCGAAGTCGAACCTCAAATCGGCGCTGAACCCAGGACACCTCGTGAGCTATGACGAATGGAGCCACTCTCCGGTTCGTCCAGGTTCCACCGAAAAGCTCGTCTCGGGCATGGTCTTCCAGGTCGACGTCATCCCGACCCCGATGCCGGCCGGCAAGGCGCTGAACTGCGAAGATGCCGTTGCCATCGCCGACGAGGCGCTGCGGGCATCATTGGCCGAGAAGCATCCCGAAACGTGGTCTCGCATCCAGGCCCGCAAGGCCTTCATCCGCGACACCATCGGCGTCACCCTTGGCGATCACCTGCTGCCGCTGTCCAATATCCAGCTCTGCCTGCCGCCACTTTGGCTCAAGAGCGATCACGTCATCGTCCGCAGCTAATTGGCACGCACCCAATCACAGTCCTTCAAAGAGGAACGCAAAATGTCCCTAGGTATCGGCTTGCAGCTTTATTCCGTCCGGAACGCACTGGCGGCCGATCCCTGGGGAACCCTCGAGAAGATTGCCGAGACTGGCTTCAAGAGGATCGAGGCCGCCAATCATAAGGCTAAGACGGATCCAGGCGTTGGCTTCGGAGTTGACGCGCGAGAACTTCGCCAGCGCCTCGATGACCTCGGGCTATCCATGATCGGGTGTCACATCAATCCGCTGGATCTCTCGATTCTGCCCCGTGCTCTGGATTATCAGACGACCCTCGGGAACGCCCAGTTCGGCTGCGACATCGAGTTCTTCCCGCCAAACGATCTCGACCATGTGAAGCGTCGTTGCGACGTTTTCAACCAGGTGGGCCAACTGGCCCACGAGCGCGGCATGCGGTTCTATTATCACAACCACTTCCAGGAATTTCAGCGCATCGATGGCGACTTCGTCTATTCGCACATCATCGAAAATACAGATCCGAGTTTGGTCTATTTCGAGATCGATACCTACTGGATGTACCGCGCTGGCCAAGATCCTGTTCGTTGGATGCAGCAGCTTGGCGAGCGGGTAGTGCTCCTCCATCAAAAGGACTTTCCGGCCGAAACCGCGCAGCCGTTGAACCTTTATGACGGCGTCTTCTCACCAACCGAGGAGATCACAATGCGAGAATTCGAGGATCGCAAAGATCCGCTCTGCTTTACCGAGATCGGCACCGGAATTCTTCCGATCCAGGAGATCATCGATACCGGCACAAGGCTTCCCAATGCCGAGTACATCATTCTTGAACAGGACCACACCCAACTTCCCGAGCTCGAGTCGGTTCGATTGAGCCTTGAGAGGTTCAAGTCAAAGTTTAGCAACCTTGCACCTTGAGATGCGCCGAAGTGGGAATAGGACTCCGAAGCCCGCTCTTGCAGCGGATCAACCGACCGCGGCCAACCGGGTTTCCGCCCAGAATGCGCAATATGTCCCGATGTTTTTTGGCTAGCTGCCATAGCCAGACTATCGCCAAACCAGCCGAGCATAATGTCCGCTTCTGGCAGAGCGCTACAGTCCACCTAATGACTGGAATGGGGTCGGCATCTGACCGGCTGCTGTGGACGCAAGGATACCGGCAGCGACGGGGTGGAGAGTGGACTGGCGGGTTTTAGGCACTTGTTCCGAAGAAGCTGACCTTCGTTCGCTCGGCCGGTGAGGTAGACTGAGCCGTCGGACCGTCGCCTGCGACAGTGTCGCACAGACAAAGTGGGCGCCCCTGCAAACAGGGGCGCCCGAAGCTTACTTGGCCTTGCCGTAGAGCTTGGCGAAGTCGGGACCTGCAGGATCCATTTCGACGGCACCCTGCCAGGACGGATGCTCGTTCCACGGACGGGCCATGCGCTCGGTCAGCTCGTTAACGCGGTGCATGAACGGCACGGCCTCGTTCTTGAGCTTGGCTTCCATAGCGCCCATGTCCGGGAACTGATCGAAAGCCTGCGCCCAGATAGCACGACCGGCCAGATAGCCGCTGGCGCCTGCGCGGTAAGCGTAGACCAGCTTCTTGAGGAAGTCTTCGGGGCCAGCGCCGGCGCTCAACAGCACCCATGGGCGCTTGAGATTGCTGGCCATCTGGTCGAAGATCTTCTGCACGCCGGCCGCTTCCGGACCATCCGGATCGGGAACGTTGTGCACGTGGATCGGTGCTTCGAGCTTGTAGACGTCAACACCATCGGGGTTCATCACGTCGGGGTCCGACAGGGCTTCCAGAACCATCTTAGTGCGGTTCTGCACGACGACGTTCGGGGCTTCCTGCGGGAAGGGGTAGATCAAAAATTCGAGCAGGAAGACGATGTCATTGGCCTTGCAGGCATCCTTGACCGACTGAAGATATGCGAGCTGGTGCGCGCGCACTTCCGGGTCGATATCGGAACGGAACCAGAGGTTCACCTTGACGGCGTCGGCGCCGATCTTGCGGATTTCGCCGGCATCCCATTGCGGGATATTGGAGGACTTGCGGCCCCCCTCGGTGACAACCCAGGTCGCCCATTCGGTGGCGAGGATCAGGCCGGTGCGCGGCGGGATGGAGTGGACGGCGCTGGCATAGCCAAACGGGGGGTCAACAAGAACGGCAGAAGTATGGGGCGCCAGATATTCGGCAAGCATGCCCTTGACGGCCGAGATATCGGAGAATGCGGCAACATCTACGCCGCGCTTCTGCTTGATCGGGTTGACGATGGGGCCGGTCTGGTCCATCGCCAGCATCTTAAACCGGCCATTGTCGTCTGACAGGCGACGCAGGCCCCAAAGCTTACCGGGCGAAATTTTCATCATTGTGCTCCGTTTAGAAAGAGATCGAGTTCAGAGCGATCGGCAATGCTTTCCCAGCCGCTGCCTCTCGCGCATTTGAGTGCGGCCGCCGCGCTGGCGAAACGCCCGGCCCGTTCGACGCTGTGGCCTTCGGCCACCGCGACCGTGTAGGCGCCGTGGAAGACGTCGCCGGCGCCGTTGGTATCGAGCGCCTTGATCGCAAAGGCCGGCATGTGCCGAACCGTGTCTGCATCGAGCCAGTAGAAGCCGCCTTCTCCGGCCGTCACCGAGACATGCCCTTTGGCACGCCGGGCGATGGCCTTGAGTCCAAGCGCGTGTTCGCCATGCCCCGTTAGCTGCGCCAGGCATCGCTCGGAAAAGACGACATGATCGGCCAGTGGCAGAAGGCGCTGCACCGCTTCGAGGTCGTTGATGTCGGCATCGAGCACCGACTTTGCGCCGCGATCCGCTGCGGCCGCGAAAATGGCCGAAGCGCCTTGCCACCAGCTATAGTCGGCCATGACCGCTGCAACGCCATCAAGCCGGGAAAAATCCAGCCAGCTTGCATCATCGCTCCAGCCCTCACCCATGAAGCCAAAGCCCATGCGCTCGCCGCTCCGCTCGACAATGATGGTACCTTGCGGGCTCCGGCCATTTTCGAACTGATGGACCTGGTCTGTCTGGACGCCGGCCTCGTCGAGGCGACGGATGATCTCGTTGCCAGCGGCGTCGGAGCCAATGCGACTGTAACAGACGGTCTCCGCGCCAAGGCGCGCGCAGGCTACGGCTGCGGTCGCCGCGATACCGCCACCCGTCTCATATTGACCGGTGACACGCATCTTGCTCGGCTCGGTCGGCAGGTTGGGCACGTAGAGGATGCGATCGAGAAAGGCATTGCCCAATGTCGCAACTTTAATTCGGGCAACCATGAAGGCATCCTTGAGATAGGGGTGGGCGGCCGATGAGAGGATCGGCCACCCTGGGAGGAGATCAGAACCAGTAGTTGTGGAGGTCTTCGTTGACCGTGCCGATCCATTCCTGCTGGGCAGCCTGCAGCTCGCCGGAATTCCACAGCAGCATGATCTCGGTATTCACCCACTGCAGCAGATCGGTCTCGCCCTTACGGATACCGACGCCCATGGGAGAGGTGCGCATCGGGAACTGCGGCTTGAACTGATCGGTTTCCTTGGTGATGGTGAAGGCAGCGGCCGTACCAGAAACCAGGCCATCGACCTGCCCGGAGAACAGCGCCTGGTTGCCGGTCGCTGCGTCCTCGAAGCGCATGATGTTGGTGCCCGGAAGGGCGTTTTCGGTCAGCAGCGTGTCGTTGGTCGAACCGCGCGTCACTCCGATATTCTTGCCCACCAGGTCTTCGTAGGATGAGAAATTAGTGCTGGACGGTGCGATGACAGTCTGCGTATCGACGTAAATCGGCACCGAATACCAGACTGTTTTGGCGCGCTCGGCCGTAACGCCGAAGGACGAGATCAGCACATCGCAATTGCCACCGTTGAGGCTCGGAATGCGGGCCTGCGAAGCCACGTCGACCAGCTCGAGTTCCACCGCCAAGTCGCGTGCCAGAAGGTTGGCCACCGCAATGTCGAAGCCGGCGGGCTTGAGGTCGGCATCGGTAATGCCATAGGGCGGCGTCGAGAACGAGGTGCAAACGCTGAGCTTGCCCTTAGCTATGATCGCATCGAGGGACGAAGCCTCGCCCTGCGCCATCGCGGGGTAAACAGAGACAAGAGCAAACGTGACGCCGGCAGCGGCGAAAGCGGTCGAGAGATGTTTCATGGTTTCCTCCAATCAGTCGCTGGTCTAGTGTGCTTTGACTTGACGACTGCAACTGTGATTTTAGGTAATCACCGTCCGCCCAATCACGCCATCGGTTTGATTGCGATGACTGCTAGGCTGTCCCACTTAGTGAGATTTTACCATTCCACCGACCTTGAAGCGCCGTTCGAGATGACGGCTCAGCATGGTCAGGGGAAAATTGATGGCGAAATAGAAGGCAGCCGCAGTCAGGAAGACGGGTAGCGGTTTAAAGGTCGCATTGCTGACGATCTGGGCAGCGCGCGTGAGCTCGGCAATGCCGATGATAGACACCACGCTGGTGCCCTTCACCAGTTGCACCAGGAAACCTATGCTGGGTGGGATTGCGATCCGCATTGCTTGTGGGACGATGATGCTTCCCATCGTGGTACGCCAGCTCAAGCCAAGCGCATGCGCGCTTTCCCACTGCCCCTTCGGTACAGCGGCAAGCGAACTGCGCCAGATCTCACCCAGGAACGCGCTGGTGAAAATGGCAAAGGCGAAGGTCATCGACCACGTCTGGTCTAGGTTGAGCCCCATCATCGGCAGACCGTAATAGGCCATGAACAGGGTCACGATGATCGGCGTGCCTTGGATGATGAAGACAAAGAGTTCTGCCAGCCAGCGGATCGGCCTAATGGGCGAGATCAGCATAGCTGTGATGATGGCGCTGCCAACGGCGCCGCCGGCTAGGGCGATCCCCACCAATTGCAGCGTAACCAGCGTGGATTGCGCCAGGAACAGGACGTGGTTGAACGTGAACTGCTGGAACATGGCTCACCTCCCCAGATATTTGAAGCGGAAGGACGTGCGTGCAATGCCTGCAAAAATCAGCCGGAAGCCGGTGGTCAGCAGAATATAGAAGCCTGCAACGAAGACGAAGGCCTCAAAATTGCGCACTGTCAGACTTTGAATGTCGTTGCCGGCACCCGTCAGTTCAGCCACCGAGATCGCCGACAAAAGGCTGGACGATTGGAGCAGCAAGACGAATTGACCCGATAGCGCGGGGAAGATCGACGCAAGCGCTGGTTTCAAGACGATACTGCCGAAAATGGTCGTGCTGCGCATGCCCAGAGCTCGCGCCGCTTCAATGGGGCCAGGTGGCACATTATCGATGCCCGCGCGGATGATTTCCGCGAGGTATGCACCACCATAGATGCTCAGACCGATAATCGCGGAAGTCACCGGCGACAGCCTGATGCCCAAGCTCGGCAAGCCAAAATAAACGACAAACAACTGCACCAGGAAGGGCGTGTTGCGGATGATCTCGATATAGGTCAGCACGATCAGGCGGACCGGACGATTGACACCCATCGCAACCGCGCAGGCCAAGCCGATCAGAAGACCCAACACCATTGAGACACCGGAAATCCAGACAGTTGTCCAGGCTCCAGCAATGAGCAGGTCAATACGCGAAAGCGTGCCACTGAATTCCAAACCGTTCATGGCTCCTCCAATCCTTGTATCGGTATTGTCAGGCGGCCTATTGGGTCAATGAGGTTGGAGAGACGAGCCAGTCCGCCGTCTCATTTCGTGAGACAATCACGCCGTGCTGCATTTCAAGTTGGATGACGCCCCTGATGGCATCCAATAAGTTGGCGACATTGAATGTGTCGCGAAGTGAGGAGGTCCGCCATGTCGACCCAGAATGCCGGGGCAGTCCCAGCAGTCGAGATTGAGCAGATGGACAAATACTATGGCCAGTTCCAGAGCCTTACCGGCGTCTCACTGACCATTTCTCAAGGTGAGAAGATCGTTGTGTGCGGGCCTTCCGGATCGGGCAAGAGCACCATGATCCGTTGCATAAACGCTCTTGAACAGCATGAGGGCGGAAAGCTCATGGTGCTGGGCCGAGAGGTTACCAAAGACCGGGCATCGATCGATGCCGCTCGCAAAGCTACTGGGATGGTCTTCCAGAGCTTCAACCTATTCCCTCATATGACCGTGCTGGAAAATTGCATGATTGCCCAGAGGAAGGTGAAGGGCACGTCGCAAAAGGAAGCACGGGATCTCGCCCTTCACTATCTTGAGCGCGTTCGCATTCCGGAGCAGGCCGACAAATATCCAAGCCAACTTTCGGGTGGCCAGCAGCAGCGTGTCGCAATTGCGCGGGCGCTTTGTATGAAGCCCGCCATCATGCTCTACGACGAACCGACCTCAGCCCTCGATCCCGAAATGGTCAAGGAAGTGCTCGATACCATGCTCGAGCTCGCCAAAGAGGGAACGACAATGGTCTGCGTGACCCACGAGATGGGATTTGCCAGAAGCGTCGCCGATCGCGTCGTGTTCATGGACAAGGGCCGCGTTGTCGAAACGGCGCCGCCCAAGGAGTTTTTCGACAGTCCGCAAAGCGAGCGTGCAAAGACCTTCTTGGCGCAGATGCTGCACTAACCTCCAAAAGCTGAAGAAGCAAAAAGGCCGGTTTGAGACCGGCCTTAATTATCCGCTACCACGCGCAAGTCGGTCCAAAAGCAAACGGCCAGAGGGCCCATTCTAATTTCGCTTAGCCGGCAGCCGTGTAAGCCGTCTTCACCACGGTGAAGAACTCTGCTGCATACTTGCCCTGCTCGCGCGGGCCGTAGGACGAGCCCTTGCGGCCGCCGAAGGGGACGTGGAAGACGACGCCGGCCGTCGGGACGTTGACCATGACCATGCCGGCTTCTGCATTGCGCTTGAAGTGGGTGGCATACTTGAGCGACGTGGTGACGATGCCGGCCGAGAGACCGAATTCGGTGTCATTCGCCTTTGCCAGGGCTTCTTCATAGTCCTTGACGCGGATGACCGAAGCGACGGGGCCAAAGATCTCTTCGCGCGAAATGCGCATCTGGTTGGTCGCTTCGGTGAAGAGCGTCGGCTGCAGGAAGTAGCCTTCCGTGCCGGCCTTGACGCGTTCGCCACCGGCGACCAGCTTGGCGCCTTCGGCCTTGCCGATCTCGATATAATCGGTGTCCTGCTTGAGCTGGCTCGGATCGACCACAGGGCCGATTTCCGTGTTCTTGTCCAGCGCATCGCCGACGCGCAGGTTGCGCGTACGCTCGGCCAGGGCTTCGACGAAGGCGTCGTGGATGCCTTCGGTGACGATGACGCGGCTCCAGGCCGTGCAGCGCTGACCAGTCGAGAAGAAGGCCGACTGGGCAACGGATTCGACGGCGACCTTGAGATCGGCGTCATCTAGAACGATGGTCGGGTTCTTGCCGCCCATTTCGAGCTGGAACTTGCGGCCAACCTCGATGGAGGCGGCAGCCACGCGCTTGCCGGTGCCCACCGAGCCGGTAAAGGAAATGGCATGCACATCCTTGCTCTCGAGCATGGTCTGGCCAACGACCGAACCCTTGCCCATGACAAGGTTAAGCACGCCCTTGGGCAGGCCGGCCCGCACGAGAATGTCGACGATAGCCCAGGTGGAGCCCGGAACCAGATCAGCCGGCTTGATGACCACGGTATTGCCATAGGCCAGAGCCGGGGCAATCTTCCAGGTCGGGATGGCGATCGGGAAATTCCACGGCGTGATGATGCCGATGACGCCGATCGGCTCGCGGGTGATCTCGACACCGACGCCTGGACGCACCGACGGCAGCACTTCGCCGGCCAGGCGCAGCACCAGCGAAGAAGTCGAAAATCTGCGCGGCGCGGGTCACTTCGCCAATGCCTTCCGGCAGCGTCTTGCCCTCTTCGCGCGAGAGCAGTTCACCCAGCTCGGCCTTGCGGGCCAGGATTTCCTGGCTGGCCTTGGAGAGGATCGCATGGCGTTCGAGAATGCCCGAGCGCGACCAAGCCGGAAACGCCGCCTTGGCAGCAGCGATGGCCTGCTTTGTTTCTTCAGCTGTGGCGCGGGCATAGAGGCCGACGACCTCGGACGTATTGGACGGGTTGATATTCTCCACCCCATCCGAGCCCACCCATTCCCCGTCGATGAGGTTCTTGTGTAGTTCAGCCATGGTCAGCTTCTCCAAGCCACGCGACGGAAGGGTACAATCTCAATGTCACCCCATACGCCTTGGGTGGCATAGACCTCTTCGGCAAGGTAGGCATCAAGTCCGGCCCGATCTGGGAATTCGCAAAGAACTATCGATCCCACCATATTGCCGGCGTCGTCCAGCATGGCGCCGCCATCGACGATAGTACCTTCGGCCTTCATGGCGTGGATCTTTTCGAGATGGGAATCGCGATTGGCGAGGCGCTTTTCCAGGCTGCCGGGCTGCGTGCTGTCGCGCGCAATAATGGTGAAATACATGGCAAGCTCCGCCAGGGTTCTAAAGATGGAGATAAAGGGTGCGGTTTATCGCTTCGTCATGAAGTCGTAGAGCAGCTGCATCTGCCCCTCGAGCATATGGGTGCCATCACGTGTTGCGCATCCACGCGCACCAGCCTCGACGAGCAGCCTGGTCGGCACAGGGTCGGTAATCACATCGGCGACGACGGTTGCAGGGACCAGACCAGAGACATCGACAGGCAGGGGGTCGGTTGCCTTAAACCCAGCATAGCTCGCATTGATGACCACGTCGAAACCGGTGACGTCACCTGTGCCCTTACTTGCTCGCCCTGGATAATTGCGTTCCAACAGGTCGAGCAACGCACCTTCCTTCGTCGCGTCGGGATCGTGCAAGGCAATGCGGGTGGCCCCTGCTTCCAGAACCGACACCGCAATGGACGAACCGGCGCCACCGGCGCCTGCGACGTAGACCGACTTGCCCACCACATCGTGGCCGGCATTCTGCAGACCCTGCAACATCCCGGCGCCATCGAAATTGTCACCATGCCAGTGGCCATTGGGCGCCCGACGCATGGCATTGATCGCTCCCAGAATTGTCGCACGTGGCGAGAGCTCTGAGCAGTGTCGGGAGGCGCCGAACTTGTGCGGCAGCGTCACCAAGATGGAATCCACATTGGGCATGGCCATCAGTTCTGGGAGCGCCACGTCCAGACGGTCGGGGAGGATCTGGATAGGCACCAGCAGACCGTCATGGCCAGCCTTTTGCATGCGATCTGTCAGCCAGCCAGGTGCAAGCACCTGCGCGATCGGCGACCCAATGAGCAGATTGATGCGAGTTTTACCGGTGAGTGCAGTCACGTTGCGTGCCCATCTTTGGAGTGTTCAGTCGATCTTTGGCGGCTCGGACTGCGGTGCCATGGCAAAGCCGCGGCCGGCATAGTCGAAGTCGTGTAGCTTGTTGATGGGCTGGGATTTGTCGACAGGCGACGCGTAGTAAGCGCGGATCTCAACGATGCGATCAATCTTGTCGTCGAAGATGTACCACTCGTCACCACGTAGAGCTTCACCTACGGCGGTTTTCCAATGCGTCCACTCGATCACGGCTTCCTTGCCGTCGGCGCCCGCCAGGACCTTTTCGATCGTCCATTGCGAACCCAGCGTCTTGACGCACCACACCCAGCCATCAGCAATCGCCTTGGCGCCACGCCAGGGAGCGCCGGGCAGGCCCGGCGGGAAATAATGTACGGCATCCGGGGTAAAGCAGGCGACCAGTTCAGCATGATCGGCCGCATTACAGGCCGCAAAATAGCGACGGATCAGCGCCTCGGCCTTCTGGGATAGATCGGTCACGGGCCTATTTCCCCTGCTCAGCGCGCCAGGACGCGTATTCGGCCAGTGTCTGTTCATTTGGGGGATAGGTCCCCCAGAGCGGCTGTCCGGCATCGATCTTGGTGAATAGGAAGCGCTCACGCATTTCCTGCTCATATGCTGCATCGGCCAGTACCGGAGCCAGATGACGCGGAATGACCACCACCCCGTCAGCATCGCCGACGATAATGTCACCCGGATAGACCGCAACGCCCGCGCAACCGATCGGCCGCTGCATATCGATGGCGCGGTGGAAGGCGGGTCGCGTGGACGCGGTATTGGCTGCGCAATAGGCCGGGAAACTCATGCGCGAGATTTCGGTACCATCGCGGAAAGCGCCATCGGTAATGGCCGCCACCACACCTTTGCGCATCAGCCGGGTCATTAGCATATTGCCGGCCGAAGCCGCGCGAGGATCGCTACGGCTGTCGATGATGAGGACCTTGCCAGGCTCGATCGCTTCCACAGCTTCCCATTGCAGGTTGTCGTCGCCGCGTTTTGCCAGATCGCCCAGGTCCCAATCCTTGTCCTCCCGGGAAGGGATGAAGCGAAGTGTGAAGGCTTCGCCCGCAAAGCTGCCTGCATCCTTGTTGAGTGCGTTCAGACCCACAAGGAATTGCTGTCGAAAGCCGTGCTTGAACAACTGGGTAGTCAGAGTGGCCGTACTGGCCTGCTTCAGCTTGTCCAGGATATCCTGGGTGATGACGATATCGCTCATTTGCAATTCCAGGTCAGGGCGCACTCGGGACCGACACGTCACGCCCGCTATCAAACCGCCGGTTTTTGCCCCTGCCCGCTTTGCGATCGCTCACAGGATGCAACATGACTTTGGAAGAATTCACCGGGTGAAGAAAGTGCTGAGACCTGACCCAGCCGGACCACATCTCACATGGTAAGATTATGCGCCTGCAGCGAAACGGGACAACACAGCCTCATCGGGAGCAAAGCCAATGCCGCTACCAGGACCGATGATCATCTTGCCGTCCCGCAATGGTGGGGTCTGCTGCAGCCATCCCTGCGGCTCGACGAAGAGATATTCGAGAAGGCTGTCTTCCGGCAGGAGCGGCGCCATTGCCAAGGTGGCGAAGAAGCCCGGTCCAAAATAGGGCGTATGCGGCATGACGGTCTTGCCCAAGCTTGCGGCATCCCGGCACACGGTGGCAAACTCAGACACGCCACCGACTTTGGTCATGCTGGGTTGCGGGTATTTCAAGGCCCCACTCAGGCGGCGGAAATCGAACGCTGTGCAAGCGTTTTCGCCAGCGCCTACTGCCATACCGGCAGCTTCAATGCGTTTGTGCCCCTCATAATCGTCGGGCGGAAAGATGGGCTCTTCGATCCAAAGCACATTGCTGCGCTTAAACGACGGTATTTGGGCGACCGCCTCCTCGACCGTCCAGGCGCAATTGGCGTCGACCATCAAGACAGCCTCGGGACCAATGACGTCGCGAGCGGCGGCGATAATCACGGGGTCGACTTCGTGCAGCTTGATGTGGTGGAAACCCAGCTCCATGGCACGCTCGCACTGCTGCCGCACGATCTTGAGATCGCCATAGCGCACAAGACTCGCATAAGCGTTGATAGCGCGCGCCTCTACGACTTTTTCCTGCACGGCCGCAGCCAGACTCTGTTTCTCGCGTTTAGCCCGAAGGTCCCAAAGCGCGATATCGACGCCCGACAGAGCAAACGTAGTGATGCCGTAGCGGCCAAAGAGATGTAGTTTCTTCTGTGTCGCCACGTTCCAAGCCGGGATGTCGTCGATCACCTGCCCGATCACGCTGGGGGCGATCATGTCAGTGACCGCCGCATGCGTAGCGCGCGTGCAGAAATAGGCAAAGGCGTCGCCCCAGCCAACATTGCCCGCCTCATCCTCGATGCGGATTAAGACCATGTCCAGCGTGTGCCAGCGCGACGGCGTTGCCCCTGTTCCGCTCCCGTCATCCACAAAGGGAATGGAAACAAAAAAGGTATCCAGCGAACGGATCGGCGCGACTTCGGACATCAGGGCGTCTCGCTTGGTGTAATCGTGGTGACGGGTGACGGGCCGCCGATCTGGCCTGGCTCCAATTCGAGCACGTGTCCGGAAAGCGGCGAATGCATCAATGCCTCTCGCGACAGACCGAGCCTGGCGCTGGTCACGAACAGCCTGTCATTGCGCGCCCCCCCGAAACACAGTCCGGTGGGCGCCGGAACCGGTACGGCAATGGTACGGTCGAAATCGCCGTGGTGATTGAGCCGTATGACGCTCCAGCCATCCGCCATCGCGGCCCATATGCAATCTTCATTGTCAATTGCCAGCGCCGCCGGCGTGCCAGCAGCTTTCGGCAGATCAGCGAAAATCCGTTTGCGGCGATCGTGCAGGCTGAGCTGGTAGATGGCGCTCTTGCCCGGCAGCGCCGCATAAACATTCTGACCGTCACGGCTGATGGCGAGTGCAGAAACCGGCTCGGGCAATTCGAACACAGACTGCACCGTGCCATCCGCAACATTCATCGGCCCGATAGAGGTGCCATCTTCACCATCGCGCGTTGTCGCCGCCCACAGGGTGCCGTCCGGCATGCCCAGGATGGTCGTTACGGCCAGGCCTTGTTCCACTGGACGCAAGTCATAGCTCCCGTCGCGTTGCAGGAGCCCTATGCGGTTCGCGCTAGCGATGATCATGCCATCCTGATGAGGCAATGCGCCCACCAGGCTCTCTCCCAAAGCATCGAGACTGAACACATCATCAGCGCTGCGCAAGCCATGCACCGATGGGGCCAGACGGTCCAACCAGCAAAGCCAGCCGCGCTCGGCGTCCCAAAAGGGAGAGCTAATCGTAAAGCCCGAGGTTTCGCTGGCCTGGCTGATATCGGGATGGCGGTTTTTCGTTTCGAAGAGGTACGGCGCCAGCTGGTCCGATATGCGTTGCGCAGCTTCGGCGATTTCACGCCCGAGCTGCTCGGCACGCTCCACCGTCATGCGATAGGTGGGCCCGGCAACGCTGATGGCAGCGATTGGTCTGCCCGAACGGTCCCTGACCGCGGCACCAACGCATCGCGTTCCCATGACAATCTCTTCATCGTCGGTGGCATAGCCGCGCGCCCGGATGATCTGCAGCTGCGTCTTAAGGCTGGCCGCGTCCACGATGGTATGTTCAGTAAACCTCTCCATGCCGTCACTCAGGATGGCGTCTACCTGCGCCTCGCTGAGGGCGGAAAGGATCGCCTTACCCTGGCTGGTGCAATGCATGGGCTTCAGGGCACCCAATTTGGCGTTGGAGCGGCGCGAATGTGCGCCTTCAAACCGGCCTAATGCAAGAACATGGCGCTTTTCCTGCACGGCGAGATAGGCAGTCTCTCCGGTCATGTCGCGCAGCCGGCGCAGCTCGGCTGAGGCGACCGAGGCGAGGTCGGCAGACGACCAGACATTCTGCGCCAGTTCGAGAAACTGAAAACCCAGGGTGTAATTTTGGGTGACCGGATCCACCCGGATCAGCCCACGCGAGGTCAAAGCAGACAGGATGCGGTAGAGCGTGGCGCGCGCGATGCCCGTGGCAGCGGACAGTTCTGCAAACCCGATCTTGCCAGGGGCGCTACCGATACGTGTTAGGACCTCAGTGGCTTTGCCGATCAGGGCTGCGCCCTTCACATTGCTTTGTGGCTGCTCGTCTTCTTCCCAGTCCAGGGCCTCATCCCGAAGCTTGGCCATCTGAAATCAGCTCCTACGCTTCTCAATATTAAGTTCGATGGTTGCCGACATTTCCTCAACTGGCGCCAGGATCCTGGCGCCAGTTCCCAGAATTTGGCGCGCGTGGAGGTTGAAACCGTTGGCGAGATGAGAAACCGGTTCGATGCAAACGAAATCGCCATCGCCTTTATGAAGAACAAGATGGCTCATTGTCGGGCTGGCCGATATTGTAAGCGTGAGGTCGTCCTTGGTATCGACCTGAACATCGGACCAGCAGGACAGGTAGTGTGTGCCGCTGACGTTTTCATCAAACGCCTGAATCACTGGTTGCCGATCGCCTGTCGGCAGATAATCCTTGCGGATGGGCCACTCGTATTCGGCGTCGTGGCGAACACGCTGGCAGCCGGCGATATAGGGATGCCATCCCAGACCGACCGGCATCGCAGTCTCACCTCGATTAGTAACTGACAGCTTCAATCGCAGCCCGCCCTCGGTGATCACGAAGGTCTGCCGTGCGCTAAATTTCCAAGGCCAGTGCGGGTCGGCTGCCCGCTCCAGCGCCAGCGTAACTGTGGTGTCGTTGCGTTCCGAAACTTGCCACGCTGCAAGATGAGCGGGACCATGAAGTGTATGCGGCTGAGCGTCAGGATGTGACGGCAGCGCCACTTCGCATCCATCGAGGCGCAGGCGGCCGCCCTCGATGCGGTTATGGTAGGGGACCATTGGATAAGCGCCGGCCCGAGGCCAGAACGGCGGGTGGAACTCTTGTGCTTCCAGCGGGACAAGCACATCGACACTATCATGCGTCAGTCTTGTCACCCGGCCGCCAAAAGCGGGCGCCACTTCGAGCGCTATAGCGCCACACTTCAATAAGATCCGCTCGCCGATAGACATGTATCCTCCAATTAGTGAGGTACATGGTGGGTGGTGAGACGGTCAATGCATCGAGACGACGATGGATGCGAGTTTGCCTCACATTGTGAGACGAAAGCTAGAAACTGGTTATCAGCTACACATAAGAAGGTGTGCAAGCCCGGTCCGCGACTAGCCTCCATGATACGACCATCGCTGATAGCCCATACCCACTGACCGATGGCAGCTTTTGGGCAATCGAAAGCAGCTGCTGAACGGCCGCAATGGGGTCGACTGCTGACGGTCCGGTATGGTTTCCGAACAAAGTTCCAGACCGCATATTATGCGAATCCGGCACCTGCTTTGCGCGCCCAAATCGGTCGTTCATCACCTAACCGCTTCCCAAAAGGCAGACACCAGGCGCGCTATAGGCCTTTTGAGCGTCACGCTAGCAGTGGCATACATTGAGTGTCACCGGCACCGTAGACCTGTATCGGCAGGGATCGCCGGCTAGGAGCCGGTAATACCCATAATGGGTAAAAGGCATCCTCCCCCATTATTCCTCTTGCACCGCGATCTGTGACCGTTGTACACATTGGTTGTGAGCAATGGTCACAAGTAGCTTTTTATGCCTCTAGCCGAAGACGACTTAGTCGGGATCAACGAGATCGCCGATATCGCCGGGGTATCGCGACAAGCCGTCGCCAATTGGCGGGTTCGGTTCGCCGATTTCCCCAAACCTCATACCGAACTCAAGGCCGGCCCGGTGTTCCGAGCCCGCCAGATCAAAGCTTGGCTAAGAAAAAGGAAAGTGCCCATGGCTCGTGTCGTATCACTGATCAATCTGAAGGGTGGGGTGGCCAAGACTACCACCACCGTAGCGCTCGCGGAAACGCTCGCCTCCCGGTTTGGCAAGCGCATCCTCGTTATCGACTTGGACCCGCAGACCAACGCTACGACCATGTTGATCGGCGAGAAGAAGTGGGAAAAATTGAATGAGAAGGGGTGGACGCTGGCCACTCTATTCAAGGACGCGCTCGACCCGGAGAACAAAGCGTTCGACCTTCAGAAGACACTGCAGAAAGGCGTGTCCGACGTCCAGGGCGCCGAGAAAGTTGACCTGCTTCCTTCGAGCCTCGACCTGATCGACGTCCAGGACAAGCTTGCCAGCGCGCCCAGCGGGCAGTTCTATTCCGTCACACCCATCGACCTGCTGCGCCTTGCGGTGAAGTCGCTCCTCGACGACTACGACCTTGTGCTTGTCGATTGCCCACCCAACTTGGGCATCATCACCCTGAACGGCCTGCGAATCTCCGAAGGCTATATCATCCCCACGGTCCCGGACGTCCTGTCCACGTACGGCATTCCTCAGATCGTGAAACGCGTGGGCAATTTCTCGAAGGAGGTCGGAGAAGAAATCGCTCCGCTTGGTATCGTCATCACCAAGTACCAGGAGGCCTCTACCATTCACGTCAACGTGTCTCGCGACTTGCGCCGGCGCAATGATCCACCGGTCTTTGAGACGGTGATACGTCAGGCCAACCAAATCGCGGCAGCGGCCGAACTGCAAACGAGCCGGCGGACGCTCAAGCAGAAATATGGCTACGGCGACCTCGCTACCCGCTATATCGATCTGGCTCAGGAGCTGCTGGATAAGCTGGAGATCGACGCATGAACCTGAAGAAGACTCTTGGCGCGCTAGTCGCGATTATTTTGGAAGAGGCCGGGAGAAATCCCGACTTCAAGGAGCGCATCGAGGCCGTTTTACAGCCCCCGGCCTCCCGCCTGGAATCAGGACCCAAGCCACGCGGGGGCGGCCCGGAGCAAAGAGAACATCGGAAGGGTGGCCGCCGCGCGCCCGCCACCCTTGATCCTATCGACCTCGTCAAGGAAGGCGAACCCGCCTTGCGGGCGCGACTGGCGGACCTTGATCTGGAACGCCTGCTCGACGTCGTGGCCCAATACGGTATGGACCCTGGCAAATTGGTGATGAAGTGGAAGGATCGGGACCGCGTAATTGACCGCATCGTCGAAGTCGCCTCCGCCCGGGCGACAAAAGGAGATTCATTCAGAAAGGAATGAGGCTTAATGCCAGTCGTATGTCTGGAGGTCGTGGATGGCTGCTCAAGCTAGCGGCGGTGTACGAAAGACGTACGGGGCCGGCTAGGTGACTTTAGATCCGTAGCACGAATTATTTTGCCGGGCATGAGCCTTTGCCGGCTTCGTTGAAATCGTAGATTGTTGCCGCAAGTTTGGACGTGATTGGCGGCTCGGCAGCCGAGTTTGCGAAGCAGTAAAACCTCTCGCCCGACTTGTCGAAGGCGACCCTACCGGCAATGCCTTGACCCCATGGGGTGGCGCCGACACGGCATCTGCCTTAGCTTTGACCAAGATTGCGATCGCATCCGTTGGCTCGCCCGGTATTCGAGCGCCGCAGCCAGCAACAGCTGCTTTTGATCGCTTCAGCTTGCGCCCACGGGGTCGGTATCTCGCCAGCACCGTTATGGGATAGGTTGGGGTGATAATCGCTGGGACAACGACCATCTCACCTGGGAGCCGCCGGATTCGAGGTGAGATGGGCGATTTCCCCTCAAGATTGCTCCATAACCTTTGGAATTGCTATGCAGGATTGTTCAGGCACCTTAGTCTGCGAAGGTTATCGGTCGGCGGACCAAGGTCAACATGCCACACTATCTCGACTATCATTCCCACTATCCGATCGATCCGAGGGTACTGTTGAAGCTCACCTCGTCTTTCCTATCGGTCGATGCGAACCCGCATTCTACCCATCGGCATGGAATAGAAGCCAGATCAAGCCTTGAGCAAGCCCGCGAGCAGGTAGCCAGTCTAATCGACGCTCGCCCATCCGAGATCGTATTCACATCAGGTGCTACTGAGGCCAATAATCTGGTTTTCGAAGGCATCGCCACCCTCCTCAAGGATTTGGGGCGCACGGAGGTTCTGGTCTCTTCCACCGAGCACGCTTCGGTCCTTCAGTCTGCTAACCAATTGGAGCATAAGGGTTTCATGGTCGGGGTTGTACCGGTGACATCCGACGGCCTGTTGGATATGCGCGCCTTGGTAACAATGATGTCGGAAAAGACCGGGCTGGTCTCCGTGGCCGCTGCCAACCACGAGATCGGCACGCTTCAGGATCTCGGTGCCGTGTCGCAGGCAGTCCGCTCACGTGGTGCCCTTTTCCATTCAGATCTGGCGCAAGCCGCCGGCAAGCTGCCGGTATCTGCTGGCCTTCTCGACCTGGCCAGCCTCTCCGCCCACAAGCTGGGAGGACCGACCGGCGTGGGGGCGATGTATGTTCGCAGGCGCATTCGACCAAAGATGACTGCCCATCTCCGCGGCGGTCATCAGGAAAGCGGTCTGAGGTCCGGGACGGTGCCTGTGCCGCTATGCGTCGCGTTCGGCGAAGCCTGTGAAATTGCCAGTGTCGAGATGGCGAGCAATGCCGCCCACGTCTACGCCTTAAGGGCGGTTCTCGTGGACGGGCTGCTCCGCATTCCAGGATCATACATGAATGGCTCGCTCGACCACCGTTTGCCCGGCAACGCCAATGTGCGGTTCGACGGTGTGGACGCCGAGGCGCTGGTGACCTATTTGCAAGACATTGTCTCTATATCCACCGGTTCTGCGTGCAGCGCCCGGTCTCTCGAGCCCTCCCACGTTCTTCTCGCTATCGGGCTGTCGCGAACCCAGGCGGAGAGTTCGATAAGGATCGGCTTGGGGCCGTCCACCACCGGCGCGATAGTCGCCGATACGGTCGATGCAATCGCATCGGCGGTCCACGCACTCAGGTCTGTACGGAATCGAGCATGAATATGATCCTTGAAACACTCGAGCTTCCGCCTCCAGCCTCGGATCTCGGCGCCAAGCTCAAGGGCATCCTGGCCGATTTAAAGGAGGAGTACCTCCAACCCCACGATACTCCCTGGATAATCGGTTTCTCGGGCGGGAAAGATAGCACTTTGCTGGCGCAACTCGCGTTCGAGATGCTGCTGTCGCTGCCGCCGCGCAGGCGCACACGGACGGTCCACGTCGTGGCGAACGACACGCTGGTGGAGTCGCCGGTGATCGCCGATCATCTGGACGAAGTCCTGGCCAGGATACGAAGTTCGGTGGAGCCGCTCCGGTTGCCGGTCGTGGTCGCCAAGACCGTCCCGCCCACAGAACAGACCTTTTGGGTGAACCTGATCGGAAGGGGCTATCCTTCCCCGAGCCGCGTCTTCCGCTGGTGCACCGACCGCATGAAGATCGCGCCTACGACCCAGTATATCCGCTCGCAAGTCGACGCGTCGGGCCAGACGATCCTGCTGCTTGGCGTGCGACGCTCGGAATCGACCCAGCGGGCGCGCAGCGTGGGCCGCTACGAGAACGGGGAGAGGCTCAATCCACACAACAGTCTCCAGAACTGCTTCGTCTACAAGCCGATAGTGGAACTCAGCACAGACGAGGTCTGGCAAACCCTCCTGCAATCCAATCCGCCTTGGGGCGGGACGCACCGCGCGCTGGTGACCATGTACCGCAACGCCGGAGGCGGAGAGTGCCCGCTGGTGACCGACAAGACCGAGGCACCGTCCTGCGGCACGTCGTCCTCACGGTTCGGATGCTGGACCTGCACGGTCGTCGAAAAGGACAAGAGTGCGGAGTCGTTCATCGAAGCGGGGCACGGCGACCTCGAACCGCTGCTCGAGTTCCGTGACTGGCTGAAGGCAATCCGCGAAGACGGCTCCATGCGTATGGCGTCTCGGCGAAACGGCACGCTGAACTTCGTCGGCGAGGGTCGGCTTATCCCGGGACCGTTCACCCTCGAAGCCAGGGAGGAGATCCTGACGCGGTTGATCGCCGTCCAGGACGAGGTCGACGTGCAACTTATCTCGCCCGATGAGATCGAGGCCATCCGGAAGATCTGGGCGGCCGACCTGGTGACTCTTGCGGCGGCGGACCGGGCGTGACATTGCCGGCTGTGTCGCTTCTCGAACGGCTGTCACAGGCGCGCTTCCAATTCGGGGGCACGGGAAACCGCCGCAGGCTTTTCACCGTTTTCGACGAGATATTGGCGGAAACGGGCAACGGCTCGGACGAAGGCGCGATTCTGCCTGAGCTGCGGGCACCGGAACGCGCGGCGAGCTTCTCGTTCACGGGCATGACAGTCAACAATTGGAAAGCATTCGACCAGGCCGAATTCACTTTCCCGCAAAGCGGAGATGGCCGTTCGGTCATCCTGGTGGGGGGGAACAACGGCAATGGCAAGACCAGCATCCTCGAAGCCGTGATGTACGGACTTTACGGGGTCCGTGGACATCTCGACACCGGTCGTGCCGTCCGGCCCGATGCCGGTGATGTGCCGGTCGCGGGCAGGCGGGCGGACTACCAGAGGTTCATGGAGCGGGCACTGCACCGCCCGGCATTCGAGCGGGGCGAGACGACGATCTCCATCCGCATCTCCGCCGCGACGGGTGAGGGGCCGATCGAGATCGATCGGCAGTGGTATTTCGACGACGAAGGTCATTTCTCTGTTGGGGACGAGGAGCTAGTACTGCGGATAGGCGACGATCGCCACCTACTTCAGGTGCCCGAGGCGGAAGACCCCGCCGAATTCTACCAGAGGGAAATCGGCCGGCTGCTGGCCCCGGCCAGCATGATGCCTTTTTTCCTCTTCGACGGCGAACACGTACGTAGGCTTGCCGAGCAGGAATTGGACGGTCAGGTCCGTTACGGTATCGAAAGTGCACTCGGCCTTACCACGCTGCGATCCCTTGTCGACGACCTGAGGGACTATGCGCGTGATCGCGAGCGCGATCTGTCCGCCGAGGACGCCGATAACTCGAGCGCGGCGGCGTTGTCGAAACTCGAGGCAGAGCTGGAGGAAGCCGGTCGTGAACTCGAGCTGATCGAAGCCGAACTGCAACCGCTGCGCGCCCGTCGGGATGACATGGTCCAGGAAATGGGGTCGCTGGGGGTCGCCACCTACGATGCGCAGAAGGACAGGTTGGAGCGGCGCAAGGCACTCGAGGCGGAGATCAAGTCGGGGCGAGACACTCTCATGTCGGCAGCGTCCCGCCTGCCTTTCGCCCTGGTCGGCACGGACCTGCTGGAGCGAACCGTCCGCAGCCTGGAGAAAACCGGTCGCGAGGCCGATCGCCTTTCGAGGTACGACGACGTGATGCTGCAGCGCCTGTTGGCTGCCTCGCGGGATGTGCAGCCGAAATTGACGGACGCGGAGCAGTCCCTCATCGACCAGCGGATCGGCGCCGCGTGGAAGGCGATGCGAGCCGACGCAACTCGAGGATCGCGGTCAAGTCAGGAAAAGAGTCTACACGACTACCTGGCGGGGCTGCGGATTGACCGTGTCACCGAAGCCCTTCGGATGGCGGCCACCACGGGGCAGCAGGTCAAGGACAGCCTTGGGACGCTCGAGACTTCAAAGCGTCTGCTCAAGGAAATGGGAGACGCGGAGGATACCCGCGCAAGGACCGTGGAGATCAGACGAGCATTGGCGGAAGAACTCGGTGCCGTAAACCAGGCCATTTCGGCTCTGGAGCTCAAGCGCAGGGCGTTAGACCAGAACCTCGGACGGATCCAGACCGCCCTTGCCCCGCTCCGTGACGAGCGACTGCGGCGGCGCTCGCAACGGGCTGGCTCCACCTCTTTGTCGGATCGCGTGGCCGCGGCGCATTCGACAGTCGCGAGCTTGTCGCGGGCGATGGAGGCCGTCGTTCCGACCTACTACGCGCAGCTGGCCAGCAAGGTTACCGAGATCTACCGGGCGCTGGCGCACAAGGGGATAGTCCAGCGGGTCGACATCGACACCAGCGGTGCCGTGACACTCCTCGACGCCGCTGGTCGGAACCTGCGCAATACCGATCCATCCGCGGGCGAGAGCCAGATTTTCGCCATGTCCTTGATCTCCGCGATCTCCGACATGCTCGGTAGTCCGCTTCCCCTCATCATCGACACACCCTTGGGGCGGCTGGATCCCGGCCATCGCGAGCGCATATTGGCCCACTTCGCCAACCGGCCGGTCCAGACCATATTGCTCTCTCAGCCGGAGGAGGTGGGCGGGCGCTACTACGACCTGATCAAGTCGCGCCTGCTGGCCGAGTTCCATCTTACATACGTGCCGGGGGCGGACGGTTTGGGTCGCTCCACCCTCAGCCCCGGCTACTTCCCGAGGCACGCAGCATGAGCGACCCGCTACTTCCCCTGCAGATCGGCGACATCGCACGTGCGGATTTCCGAACGTCATTCCACGCCGACACCGTAAACGCTTCGATCCAGAAAAAATTCGCCTTCCAGTTCAAGTACCAACCCGCGCGCTTGGCACTGGCGCTGTCGTTGCGCATCCCGACCCCCCCGGATGCCCCCGCCGATACCTCGGGGCGTCCGATAAAAGGCGACTTCCTCTTCGGATCCGACGAAGCGGAGCTTTCCGCCTGGGTAGCCTTGATCGTGCAGCACGCGGGAGGGATGGACCTGACGCGAAAGATGTTCCAAGCCCTGGTATCGGCTCACTGGGCCCGAGGAACCGCCAAGCTGGGCGGCATCGCCGACGAACTACCCGCGGAACCTGAAACCTTGGTCGCCCTTCTTGCCGAAAGGTTTGACATCGCCTGAAACGCCCAAGATAAGGCTATTTAAATCATAGCGTGCGCACTTTGGCCCTTTGGGGGGGCAGATGAAGAATAAAGCGTCAAAGGCCAAAATCATTGCAGACGTCTGCGCGGAACAAGGTATCGACCAATCCTTCATCGAGGCGCTGCTCGACTTGGAGACGGACCATGGCGACCTCCTCGCCTGGGGCGCTCGACCGCACCTGCGCAGGGACGTCGGCGGTATAGTCGAGCAGGCACTGGCAAAGCATCGCGCGGAGGGCGGCGATGAAGTTACTGCGGGTTAGGCTGGAGAACGTCTTCGCTTACCGCGAAGCCGATTTCGACCTTTCGGGAACCACGCCGGACAAGAACATCGTCCTGATCTGGGGCCGCAACGGCATGGGCAAGACCAGCTTCCTCAATGCGATGAAGCTCCTTTTTACCGGGATGGAGAAGACGGAATTCCGACGGGTGGGCTTCCCTCCCGTGGGTCTCTCCGCGCCGCAATACGTGCTTGGAGACGGATCGCGCTGGACAGGTCTGGTGAACCGCGAGGCGCGTCGCCGCGCGTTGACCCTGGGGGAGCCGGTCACCGCGCAGATCATCGTCTCCTGGCTGGACAACGCCGGTGAAACGGTCACGGCAACACGTTGGTGGACCGTGGATGCCGATGACTTCACCAATGGTCTGGTGGTCGAACGCGCCGGAGACAGGAAGACCGGCCTGGTCGCACAGGAAATCCTCGAGGACACGATCCCCTCCGACCTGGTGCGCTTCTTCTTCTTCGACGGCGAAGACATCAAGAGCCTCGCGGAGAGCTCGGGCTCGTACCAGACCGACTTCAACCGGCTGCTCCGGATCACCTTTCTCGACGACTTGACCCGCGAACTGCTCGCTCTGTCGGGAGACCGGAAGCGGAGTGGATTGGAGTCCTCGCTCCGCCGCGCCTTGGACGAGGCACAGGCCACTCTGGCAAAGGCCCGGACAGTGCAGCTCGAGGCACGCGAGGCCATCGACGACCTGGATGCCCAGCTCGGTATTGACGGCGTGGAGTTGAGGAGGGTTCAGATCCGGCGCGCGAACCTCAGTTCGGGCGCTTCCGAAGCGCAGCGCAAGGTCGTCGAGGACCAGCTCAAGGAAGCCACTCGACAACTGGCCCTGGTTACCGACCAGATCGTCCGGGAGCTTCCGAAGGACGTTCCCGTACTGGCGAACCTGGGGCTTGTTAGGCAGGCCCTCACGGCAATGAACGCGCGGATGACCCAGATCGGGAGCGCGGAAACGACTTTCGCGGAGTCTGTCTCCAACAATCTGGAGGACTGGATCGCCGAAGGTTGTCCGGCATTGTCCACTGGCGAGGCTACAAGGCTCGCGAGCTTCATAGTCGGCCGCATGCGTGGTCTGTTGCAGGTGGGGGGCGGCGAGGGTCTCTTCTCCAATGTCAGCCCGGCGGTGATCGAGAAGATCATTGGGCGGTTTGAGAGCTGGTCGATGGCCGGCGACGCCTTGCGCTCCACCCGGGCGCGACTCCTGATCGAGGCGTACAGGCACGGCAACGAAATCGAGAAACTTAGGCGGGACTTATTCACCCTGGAAGTCGGCGCGAACGGCAACGCCGAAGAATTCCGGGCGGTCTCGAACAAGGTTGCGGAACTGGAAGATGGCATCGCCAAGCAGAACCAGTTGAAGGGGCAGTGGTCCGCACGCCTGACCGAAGCTGCCGCGAACGAGACGAAGTGGGCGGCAGAGGTGAAGAAGCTCGAAGCCTCGCAGGATCAGGTGTCGCAAGCCGCTCGGGACAGCAAGTTCCTTCAGAAAGCGGCCACGGCACTGACCGAAATCGGCGAACGCATCAAGACGGAGACCCGGCAGGAGCTGGAGCAACTGCTAAACGAGAAGTTCAAGCTCATCATCCAGCATAACCTGATCGACCGGATAGGATTGGACGAGGGCTACGTGCTGACCTTCTACGAAAAGGGCGGAAAGGCGATCGGCCGCACCAGCTTGTCCAGCGGGATGAAACAACTCGCTGCGACAGCACTCCTGTGGGCCATGAAGGAGATTGCCGGTACCGACGTTCCGGTGATCATCGACACGCCCTTGGGCCGGATCGATCGGGAGAACCAGGACCATCTCCTCCGCGCATACTATCCTGCGCTCTCGCACCAGGTCGTCATCCTGCCGACCAACGCGGAAATCGACGACCGCAAACTACAGCTCCTGCAAGGGAAGGTCGCGCAGCACTACAGCATCGTCAACGAGAGCGGCGATGCCGCAAGGGTCGAGCAAAGGGCCCTGGTGGAGGTCTGATGGTAGCCCGCGTACAACTGACCGAAAAGGACAAGAAGTTCATCGAGGAGGTCATGACCGCCGGATGGGGAAGGCCCGGCCTCGACTACTGGACGGTCGCGCGTCTGGCGCTCGCCCGGTCGCTACAACAGACGACCGCGCCCGATCCGGAGATGTTTCCGATCCTGTCGGTGCAAGACGAAGGAATCCAGTTGCACGCCGCACAGTTGATCGGCGAGACGAAACCGGGCGACGACGATTATTCCGACGTCTATCGCGCCCTGATCTCCGTCTACGAAGGGCGCGATCTCTTCGCCGACGAGGTAGCCTTCCATGCCGCCCTGCAGCGGCATGTACGGAGGGGGCTGGCGACAATGGCGACGGAATGGGCCTCCGGGACCGATCTCAACCATTACCTTCTACAGGACCTTTTCACCGATGGCGCACAGAACGGGGAAGTCGCCGCGGAGCTGGGAGACCAGGTCACGAGGATCATGGCCGAAATGGGTGTCGACGGCCGACTCGTGCGGACGGAGCAGGGCCCTAGGCTAACCCGGTTTACATTCCAGCTTTCTCAATTGGACGACCTGAACCGGCTCAAGCGCGGCGAGGAGAAGCTCGCTTTCGGCTTGGGCTTGGGCGACCGGGCCGCTACCGTGTCCAGTGCCCCAGTAGAAAGACAGGTGCTGGTGGATATCCCGCGTGCCGTAAGCCAATGGCGCACGGTCGACTGGAACGACGTGAAGGGCTCGCTACGGTCTGACGAAGCCCGGGCCATGACGCTTCCGATTTGCCTAGGGACCAACGTGCTCGGCGCGCCGTTGTTGATAGACCTTGCCGAAGCCCCCCACCTCTTCCTCGGCGGTACGACCGGCAGCGGAAAGAGCATGACCTTGCACGCCATCCTGCTTTCGCTTCTTGCCCTGGAGGCCCCTCCCGACCTCCTGCTCATCGACCCGAAGGCCGTCGAGTTCGCGGGTTACAGGGGGCTGAAAAACCTGTTGCCTCCCGGCGTGGTGACGAGCGTCGGCGACGCGTTCACGGCGCTCAACGGCCTCATCGAGGAGATGAACCGGCGCCAAGACGCCTTCGCCGAGCTCGAGGTGCGCGACCTTGCAGAGGCGCAGGCCGCGGGGTCCGGACTGAGGCGCATAGTGGCGGTGATAGACGAGCTCGGCGACCTCTTCATGCAATCCGACGACATCCAAATCCCCTTAATAAGGCTCGCGCAGAAGGCGAGATCCGCAGGGATCCATCTTGTCCTTGCCACGCAGAGGCCAGAGGCGGCGACCTTCCCGGGCATGCTTCGATCGAACGTGCCGAGCCGCGTTGCCCTCACCGTCCAGAAGGGCGCGGAATCCCGGATTATCCTGGACGAGGGTGGCGCGGAGAATCTTCTGGGTCGCGGCGACATGCTGGTGAAGTTCAGCGGTCGGCAGATAGTGAGGGCCCATGGTGCCAGGATACAGCCGTCGGATATCAGCGGAGCGGTGGGATAAATGACCGACCTTACAATCGCCGAATGGAAACTGGTCAGGGTGACACTGGACGAGTTGGGGCCGTTCCGTCAGGGCAGGCAGACCTTCGACCTGGTGGGTGCGGACACTGACGACCCGAAGTCGACCACCACTGATGCAGCGAACATGTACATGATCCTAGCGGTCAACGGGTTCGGCAAAACCACCGTGCTGGAAGCCATCTTCGGCCTTTACGGGCTCTTGAACACCGAAGGCACCGGCAAGTTCGCCGAGGGCGTCTACAAGGGCAGCGCCCAGTTAGACATCCGCACCACATGGATAATCGACGGTCAGGCACAGACCATGATGCTGTCGCTCTGGACCGGCAGCGAGGAGCCGTTGGACCCCCTGTCCCAGGTCGACCTCGAGAAGCTCGGCAACACCACCACTTGGGCTAAGTTGGGTCTGACCCGGAACGGCTCCGCTTCCACCAGGCTTGGCGGTACCAACGACCTCGGCATCCTGCTTCATCAGGCGATCCAAGGGTCGCTCGGTACCCCGCCAACAGAATTGTTCGGCATATCGCAAAACATGCCGTCGGTACTCTACTTCCCTGCCGACAGGCGGGTGGTAGCCCCGAACCGCCACGAGGCTGTCACCCGGCCCGACAACTGGGGTTATCAACCTGCAGTCTACTTCAGCTCCGATGGCCCCGAATGGGGAAAGTCGATCGACAACGTACTCGTTTGGCTCGAATGGCTCGCGGCCAAGGAAACCGACAGGCGCGATCATCGCGTCGACGACTTACTCGAGTTCGTCAACGGACTGGTGTTCCAAGACTCGCCCGACAAGGCCATCCAGCGCCCGCACCGAGAGGAGCTTAGATCCTACGTGAAGACGAGGCATGGTTCCCATCCGCTCAGTGGCCTGAGCCATGGCGAGCGGGCCATGCTGCACATCTTGGCGCGTACCTTAACCCACATGACCGCGAACACGATCGTCCTGATCGACGAGATCGAGATACATCTCCACACGCGGTGGCTGAGCCGCATGTTCGAAGCCTTGAAGAAGCTCCTGCGAGACTATCCCGCCGTTTCGCTGGTCTTCACCACCCACAATCTCGACCTCATCGAATTGTACCGCTTCGAGACCAAGGAGCCAGGGCTGGTTAAGGGTGGCTATCTCATTGAGACGGATATCCTCTAATGCCTAGCTTATCCGAACTGAGGGACACTACGGCGCTCAGGCACCGCTACGTCAAAAAGGTCGTCGTGTACGTCGAGTCCGAAGCTGACGCTAACCTGTTCCGGACCATCGTCGGGCCTGGTTTCAACGAGCACATCGTTTTCGAGCCGCCTCCGGAGGGGGGCACCGGATGCGGTCCGGCGAGGGCCTATGTCGAGAAATACCGGCCCGACGATCCAAATGTCTATGCTCTGCTCGACGGTGAGGCCTCGGTGCCCGAAAGCGAGGGTTTCAAGAGCTTCGTAAAGTCGGACGGCGCCATCTTCTCGTTGGACCAGTCAGATGGTCTTTTATATCTCGCCGATCACGAGGCGGAAAACATTCTGCTGCGCCAGGCCGACATCGTCGCCTACATCGTGGACCAGACGACCTTGGCTGATCTCGGTAAGAGGAAACCCGAAGAGATCGTGCGAAAGGTTTCGGAGATCGTGGATCGCCAATTCCTGGGGGCGCTGTGCAAGTACGCTAGCTATCTCCTCCACGCGGAAGGGAAGATCTCGGGCGTGCTCGGGGGGACCCATGCACAGGACGCCCGGGATGAGGACACGCAACGGCTTCTCGAGGAACGGGTGGCGAGCGGCAATTGCGATTGGCAGACATTCAAGGACGAGCTCGACAGGGTTCGCGACCACATCATCCTGCATATGGAAAGCATGGACGAAACAGGAAAGACCACGACAAAGTGGCGCTTGGCCGATGGCAAGATAGCTTTGAGGCAAATGCGCGCCACGTACGGTATCGCCCCGACATGGGAAGTGCCGCTAGCGAAGTCCGTAGCCTCGTCCGATTATGCGAGGAAGTTTCGCGAGGACCTTTTCAGGTTTACCAAGATCCCGGTTGCGGCCTAAAATCGGAGGCAACAGGATGGTCGCCTACGAGCCCGAGGATGGTAGCTAAGGTCCGGCCTGACGGGCCTTGAAGATGGCGTCGCCCATCGTGACCAAGCTGCGGTGACCTCTTTGTTCTCGGCGAAGTTGCTGGACAATGTAGTTCGGATGCCGACGCTACAAGGAGAGAACCCTGGGTAGCAACCGGTATGCAGAACCACCGTGCCAAAGCGGTTGATCAATCATGAGTTAGGAAAGATGGGATCAGGAGACCGCTAGATAACCTGGCATCTGGAAGACCAGCGTAGTCCAGTTCCTGTCCGGGCGGCCGAGGGTGTCGGCTTGATCGTACCGCTCCACCGTCGTCAGGCCGTTGGCGGCAAAGATAGTAGCGGTCCGCTGGATGTCGTCGCGGCTGAAGAAACCTGGTTCGGTCCCGGTGAGCGGTCGAAGTGATACCGCGATCTTGCCCCCGGGTCTTATCAGGTTACTGAGCCTCCGCGCAGCCTCGTGCCTATCCTTTTCAGGGACGAACATCCAGACGGCACTGAGGATGATGAAGCCGAAGGTCTCGTTGCCTAGAAACTTAAGGTGAGGCATGGCGTCCTCGAACCATCGAATTCCGTTTTCTGGATGCAACTGGCGCGCGGCTGCAAGCATAGGCGATGCCCACGTCGGCGGCCATCGAAGCGATGTTCACAATCGCGCCGCCGCCATTGCGCCGTAGGGATGGCGCCGCGGCCCGGATACCCAGATATGCACCGGTAAGGTTGACGTCCAGGATGCGCTGCCAGGTGGTCAGCTCACCATTCTCGATGAGGACGGCTGGACTGGGAATGCCCGCATTGTTTACCAGGATAGCGAGCGGTCCAAATCGCTCCTCGGTCGCTGCGATGGCTGCGGCCCAGTCATCTTCGCTCGTCACGTCTAGATGCGTATAGAGCGCCTGGTCACCGATCTCTGCGGCGAGCGCTTTACCAGCGTCATCCCGCAGGTCGCCAATTACGACGTTTGCGCCCTCGGCGGCGAATGCGCGTAAGTGAGCGGCACCCTGCCCGCCGGTTCCGCCGCTGATGAGCACAGTCTTGCCTGCGAAGCGCCTAGTGGCTCGTTCTATGCTGGATGCGGTCGGGACGATGTTCTCTTGGTTTGACATTCGTGCTGGTCCATTGGTCATTGCTGAGACAAGGATGGTCGCGCAAAACAGAACGAGCCGCTAATCATTCAGCACGAATTTCTTGCCAAATACTGCCAATTGCCGCAGATTGGGATGTCTTAGGAGGCTGTATGCTCAACGAACTCAGCGATGCCCTAAAACTCTTTCTCGATAGCCAGGGCGTAGAGTTCGGGGTCTTCGATACGCCGATTCCGGGGATGATGATCGGGCACGCCGAGGCGCAGAAATTGCCCGATTACGCCATCTATCGTCCGACACTTGGCGTGGTCGTACAAGGCGCGAAGCAGGTCTGGCTTGGCGAACAAGTGCTCGACTACCACGAAGGCGAGGCCTTGCTCGTCAGTGTGTCACTTCTCGCCAAGGGTGTGATCACCCAGGCAAGTGCCGAAAAGCCGTTCCTTGGCGTGACGATCGAACTTGATACCGCAGTGCTGCGCGAAGTCGGAGCCTCCCTGGCGGCACCGCCAGAGCCTGCAGGCGCAAGCTTGTCCGTCCACGCCCTTGGCCCCGAGGCGCTCGATTGCCTGGTACGCCTGGCACGGCTCCTGAATACTCCGGACGCAATGCCAGTGCTCTATCCAGGCATGCTGCGGGAACTCAGCTACTGGCTCCTCAAGGGAGAAACGGGTGCGGACCTATGGGCACTGACTAAACCAGAAGGTATGTCAGATCGCATCGAAAACGCGCTGGCATTGCTTCGAACTGACTTTGCGGCGCCAATCCTCGTGGAAGATCTAGCCGCGACCGCAGGGATGGGCCTCACGTCGTTTCATCGCCACTTTAAAGCCCTCACCCGGTTGACGCCGATCCAGTACCAGAAACAATTGCGACTTGTGGAGGCGAGAAAAATTCTGGATGCTGGCACGGACAATGTCACGGGAGCAGCCTTTGCCGTCGGCTACGAGAGCGCGGCACAATTCTCCCGCGACTATTCACGTTTCTACGGACTGCCACCGAAGAGAGACACGCTTGCACGCCGCCTCGGCATTGCCTCTGCGAGCGCAGCCTAGCCTCGCCAGGGCATCGATGGCCCTACGGACGTGCTGGCACCTTGCTCCTGCATCTCCGCTAGCCCTGCCTCTCTGGAAAAGACCGGAACGTAGCCCAGTTCCCTCTTTGCCTTGCCAATATCCAGAGTGACCTCCACCGCCGAAGTGGCATAGGACTGCATCGTCAACGGTGCGGCGATCCGGCCACCCGAGATCCTGCCTACAGCATCGCCGATCGTGGCTATTGCCTTCAGAAGGGCGCGTGGCACCGTCTTTTCTGGGACGGGCACTCCTTGCGTCTTGAGGAGCTGTGAGATGAAGCTGCGGAACTCCACCGGCACGCCATCGGTGATGAAATACACCTCTCCACCTGTCCCCTTGCTGAGCGCCAGTTCTATTCCGACACAGAGATTGGCGATGTGAGTAGTCGATGTCAGGTAGCTTCCCCCAGCCTCTCCAGGCCCTCCCGAAGGAGGACCGAGTCCTCAACGATAGCGATCCGCAGCGATTGTTTTGACAAGTGGTCTTCCTCACTTCTGATCGACTGGGTCGGCGCCGCACTTATCGAGCGGGCCGAGGCTCCCAAGCCTCTGCTTCATCCGAAAGATTCAGAGCGCAACTGTCCGAAGGCCGTATGGCCCGGTCGTTCTCATCGTCCTAAAGAAAGGGCGCCGACGTTGGCAGAGCGCCGTTGTCCTGCCTCGACACTTGCTTCATCACAGATTTCGCCACGTTCATTCCCCAGGGCTTACCAGCCCGGTTTCGTACCCAATGATGACGAGCTGCGCACGATCGCGCGCATTCAATTTCCCAAGGATCCGACTGACGTGCGTTTTAGCGGTCAGCGGTGACATGCCGAGCCACTCCGCGATCTCGGCGTTGGTCTTGCCACGCGCGACCTCGACGAGGACTTCACGCTCCCGATCGCTCAGGACATCCAGTAAACTCGGCTCACCCGGACGAATAACAGGTCTGCGAACAAAGTCGGCGACCAGGCGCTTGGTCACCGTCGGCGAGATCAAGACGTCGCCGGCGGCTGCGGCAGTGATGGCCTCAATCAGAAGCTGCGGAGGGGTGTCCTTGAGGAGGAATCCGGAAGCACCTGCTCTGAGTGCATCATAAATATATTCGTCGAGCGCGAAGGTTGTAAGCACCAGAACCTTTACCGCCCCGAGCCGTGCATCGCCGCATATCGCCCGCGTCGCTTGAAGGCCGTCCATGCGAGGCATGCGGATATCCATCAACACCACATCCGGACGCGTACGACGAACCTCGGCGACCGCCTGTGCTCCATCGCCGACCTCACCGACGACCTCGATGCCTGGCTCGCTGGCCAGTAGGGCTGCGAAGCCGCGGCGCACCAGCTCCTGATCATCGGCGAGCAACACGCGGATCGCGCCATCCGTCACCTCAAGCTCTTGCGATCGGGAAGTCATTCTTTCACCCCGCCGACGTGGTAAGGGACGAAAGCGTCCACTACAAATCCGCCATCCTCGGTTCGTCCGGCTTGCACGGTGCCACCAAGCAGTTCTGCTCTCTCCCGGATGGCAACAAGCCCGATCCCAGTCCCCGGAGCGGCGGCACGTAGTGTGGCTGGCGCGTCGTTCGTAACGGTCAAATGCAAACCACTGTCCGTGTGCTTAAGGTGCACGGTGGTAGGCACCTCGCCGGCGTGACGGGCGACATTGACTAGGCACTCATGCACAACGCGGTGCACCGTCAGCACGGTGCTATCCGCCACGCCTTTGGGATAGCCACCTTCCTCGACCAGATTGACATTTCTAGGATACCCCTCGGCCGCGATGACCTCGCTCAGGGGCGTCGTCGCCATCGGCATCGGGCGAAGCGGTACGGGCTCATCTGATCGTAATAGCCCGAGCAGGGACCGGAGTTCGTCGAGTGATCGCCTGCCTGTGTTGTTGATTTCTACAAGGGCATCGTGAGCTACGGCAGGATCACGCTCGAACCTGTGAGCAGCAATTCCCGACTGCACAGTGATCGCTGAGAGCGAATGCGCAACGATGTCGTGCAGGTCATAGGCGATGCGGAGCCGCTCTGCCTGCAGCCGCTCGGCGACCTCGCGGTCCACGGCTTCTGCCCGACGCCGCACGTTCACACGGCTTGCCTCTGCCGCAGCGATCGGGAGCAGAAGCACTGCCGCATCGGTGGCCCACTCGAACCAGAACGGCTCGTCATCCAGTTGCACCCCGACGCTGGCGGCCACGATCGCGATGAAGGAGGCGTACCAAATCGCGGCACGGTCTTCGCTCTGGCGCACGATAAGGAACAACGCCACGGCCAGCAGCGGCCGAAGGCCAACCGGACTGGCAGTCCAAGTGAGCGTAAAAACGTCGAGCGCACCCACCGCCACGAGGGTTGCCCAGCCGAACCAATGGCGGCCGAAGAGCAATAGGATTGCAGCGATGACTGCGATCGCGATGCCGGGGAGTTGTCGTCCCGCGACGACGTCGGGATCGGAAGCCAGCACGCTGACTGACATCGCAAGCGCAGCGAGAAGCAGAGCTAGATCGACAAGCCCTATCCGCTGCAGGACGTGCTTCACACCACCTTCACCCCGACTGTGACAGATCTCTTCGCCTAGCGACACCATGCCGTTCCTGGAATTCAGCTGTTATCTTATTGGCGGCACCCTTAGGAAACCGCGCCAATAGGTTCTCACAAGCGCGAACCCGCTGATGAAGTCCACTCCGTCTTGGAAGCTTCAGACTTTTATACCGAACAGCTTTTCTGCATTCCGGTACGCGATCTTCTCCTTGTCTTCGCGAGGCAGATCCACTGCCCGGAACCAGTCGGTTCCCTGCTTCATGTCGGCGAACGGATAGTCCGTTCCAAACATCACCCGATCTACGCTGATGTATCGCAGCAAAAGATGGAGCAGTTCATCCTGGAAGAATGCACTGGTGGTGTACCAGAAATTATCGCTGAAGTACTGACCCAGAGGCTTGTTCAGTGAACCTTCGGTCGACTCGCTCATGTCTCCCACGATACGCTCGTAGTAGAATGGGAGGCCCTCTCCCATGTGCCCGAGGATCATCTGCAGATTGGGGAACCGGTCGAACGTCCCGGTAAAGATCAGTCGAAGGCATTGCGTAAGGGCCTCCTGGTGCCATCCATAGCCTGAACCGCTGAAAATGTAATTTTGGAATGTCTGGTCGTCTCCTGGACGAGTGGTGCGGTAATAGATGTCGTAGACCGCTTTGGGCGGGTAACCCGGATGCAGGTAAATGGGCACACCCAATGCTTCGGCCCGTGCCAGAAGAGGGTCGAAGTCGGGGTGGTCGAGGAATTTTTCCCCGATAAATCCATTGGTCATGGCTCCCACAAAGCCATCTTCCGTCACGGCGCGCTCCAGTTCGTCGGCTGATGCCTCGGGGTCCTGCAGCGGCAAGGTTGCGTAAGCCTGATAGCGCCCCGGATAATTGGCCATTGGACCATCGGCAATCATCTTGTTAAGGCGGCGGGCGAAATCGATCCCTTCCTGACCTGGAACATCCTGCACGCCCGGCGTATGTGCAGAGAGGATCTGAACATTCATCCCCGCCTCGTCCATCTTGGCGATGCGGTCAGGGCCGAGTTCGACAAGACCGGTTTCGCGCAGATATTCTACGTGTTCGTCGTTGATCGCATTCAGGGCGATCAGCTCGTCCGTGGTATAGGTCTCTTCCGTGGCGATGAACTTCAGGTCATGGTCGCGCGATGCAATGACCGACGGCTCAGCGGCAGAGGCGCGGGTAACAATGGCCGGCGCGGCCAATCCGGCACCCACACCAAGTGCGGCCGCACCGGTGAGAAAATTGCGGCGTCTTATTGCGTGGCTCGTTTGCGATTTGTCGGTTGGTTTCATGTCAGATCTACTCCGAGATTTGCTTCTCCCATCAAGTTATTGGCGGCCAATAGCGACCGCATCCGCCCGTAGGAGAAGAGCAGTACTCCAGCCGGAGTACACCCGCTCAAGAACCTCGTTTCGCCAAAAGGGAGGTCGGCCACGACGCTACCTTCCTCCCTCCAAACGATTGGCAGCGGCCCAAGGCATTGCATGGTACCGGGTCACTGCGGTGCGACGTATCTGTTCAGTTGCGCCGCCCCTGCCAGATGCCTAGCGGAACCAGGACTGCGCCAACCAGCAGAGCAATGATCAAGTCATCGCCCATGACGCCATACGCCCCCGGAAGGGACTCCATCGCTGACATCGGCCACGGCTTGATCCCGTCGACAACCAGAAAACCGATAAGGAGAGGAATCATCCACAAAGTGTCGCGAGGGCGCGCGCAGGCCAACAACATGGCCGCGCCCGCCACCTCGTCTACAACAACGCGGCCATCATCGGGAATACCGGTCGAGCGTCCCCATTGATCCGCAGCCCACCAGCCAACCAGAGTCACACCGAGTGTGAACGACCAAAAAATGGCAGGTTACATACAGGGCCTGCTGGACGGCGCTGCCTTCGATCATACCGCCTATGCGCTCGATAGGGCTTCTAGAAAGTCAGCGCTCGCCCACTTCCTGGGGCAAGCGAGTTCCACATCGAGCCAATCGATCATGTAATCGGTTTGGTACCATGCCAGGGTGCCGTCTCGCGCTCTAGATCATTGGTGCAGCCGTCAAGGGCAATTGCGATTCCGTCAAGCGGGGCCTCGCCAAGCCGGGAGAAAGAAACAGTCAATGGCTCTGCTATTGGGCGGAACGTCGTCTCGAAAAGTGCGTGTCTCAACTTATCGCGCAAGAAGGGTTCCAGCCTAACGAGACTGCCACCGAAGACGACTTCTGTGACGTCGAGCATATTGAGAAAGTTACCCACAGCTTGGCCCAGAGCTGTGCCTGCTTGGTGCAGAACTGCCAGCGCAGCGGGCACTTCAAGACTGGCCTGGTCTAACAATTGCTCCATACTCGCAACTTCATTGCCTGCTATCCGTGACCGCTCTAGGAGCCATTTGTCTGCGACGAGGGTACATAGGCATCCAAACTTTCCGCATACACAGCGAAGGGGAAGATGAGTAGGATGTTTAACGTGGCCTAACTCGCCCGCAAAGCCGTTAGACCCACGATGTAAAGCTCCGCCAATTATGATTCCTGAGCCTAAACCTTGTCCGTCATTGACTGCATCCGTCTCTACATAGAGAAAATCATCAGACTGCCCACCCCGCGCGAAGAATAACTCTGCAAGTGCTCCCCCGTTGGAGTTGTTGTTTATGTAGAGCGGAGCACCGATAGCTCCTTCAATCATTTCTTTAAGCGCTCGGTCGAGGCCCGACACCATGGGTTCTGTCACGCGACCGTCGATCGAAACCCCGCCGGGGGCAGCTAGGCCTACAGCCCTCACTTCCGATAGCTCTCGGCCAAGAGCGATAGTTATGCCGCGCAGGCCGTTTGCGATTTGGTCACCGAGACCCTCTTGGTCTTCGGCCATGGGAAGGCTCAAGCTGGTTTGCGGGCGCCCATCGAGACCTGCAGCGATGAGCATGACATGGCCCCCGCGTATTTCAACTCCTACCAGCAATCCTCCGCGTGGCGATATGGCAAACCCATCCGAAGGACGCCCCGCACCTGACCGTTCTGTCTGTCGAACACGTTCGATCAGACCCGCGCGATGAAAGCTGTTCACGACTGACGAGGTCGTAGTCTTGTCGGTGCCGACCAGGTCAGTCAAGGATTTCTGAGTTATCCCTGGGTTCGAGCGGATCGCATGAAAGATTTTTAGAGCATTCAGATGCCGTATGAAGGACGGATTCATGATAATTTTTCCGAGTAGCGTACCAAACTATGGATACGTCGTGACCCGATCAACCGTCGCTAGCAAAGTAGGGGTAAGGTTGTCTCGCTCTGAGATTCAATTAGCCGCGGAGGCGATCGTTGAGTTGGCGACGAACGCATAACAACTTTCAGCATCACTGGGATGCTGCTCATAACGCGTAGACGAACGCCACCGGCAAAGCCTCAATTCGATTTCCGGATCGTCGATTGCTCCGCATCCGCCAAAATCAAGTCGGCGGCACGCCATGCGAGAGCCATCGCGGGCCCGTTCGTATTCCCAGAAATAGGAGTTGGGATTGCGGAGCAATCGACGACCCGCAAACCATCAACGCCTCGAACCCGGAGATGTTCGTCAAGAACGCCCGCTCCTTCCAGTCCCATGCGGCAAGTGCCTGTTCCGTGGAGCCCTGTGCTCATCAACCAATAGCCCATCTCCAGAATTTCCTCGTCCGACTGATGCTGCGCACTTGGGAACTTCTCGTCCCCAACATAGCGTTGCAGGGCAGGTTGTGACATGTACGCCCGGATCGTCTTGACCATGTCTAGAAAATGTTTCTTGTCCCGTTCGTTGCCAAACCAATTGGCAGTCGAGCGAGGCGGATCTCTCGGATCAGACGATCGGATAAAAACCGTGCCACGACTTTCCGGGCGCAAATAGAATCCTACGGCGGTAATGCCAGGCGTCGTTTCTGGCACGCCTCTACCGGCCTCAGACTTGGCCTCGGCCGAATTTTCAAGGGAGTACGGCGAAATGCCCAATTGGATGTCCGGGAAGTCCGATGCGGTTTCCGGAGAAGATACCATCGCGCTTACATCGGGCAGGTTTGTTGCCATATGCCCTCTACCCATCAAGAAGTAGTCGAGAACGTTCTTATACAGACGCCAACCGCTAAATTCGCGGTTTATGCCAGGAGTTTCCATAAGGTCGTACGACATGGAAATCATCATGTGCTCCGCAAGATTCTTGCCGACCTGATCGTTGGAATGAACTACTGCAATTTTGTGGCTGTCGAGCAAGTCTCGCGGTCCGATGCCCGACAATTGCAGCAACTTGGGCGACTGCATGACGCCGGATGAGACAATGATTTCCTTATTTGCCGTGAAGCGCTCGAGCCCATAACCCATTGAACAGGTGACACCGACAGCGCGTTTGCTATCGTCGAAGTCGACCCTTCGGACATGTACGCCCGTTCTGACTTTGAGATTTGGTCGCTTCCGAGCGTGTTTTAGGAAGGCAGAGTACGCACTCACCCTGCGTCCTCGGCTGTTAACCGTCATCTGAGTGTACCCGATACCCTCAGTTCCGGGCTGGTTCACATCGGCGAGAAATGGGATACCCATCTGTCGACCTGCTTCGATCAACGCGTCGTTGATCGGATTTCGATCTTTGCTGGCAGTGATTTCCAACGGCCCCTTCTTACCTCGAGACTGATCAGCCTGAGGGTCATTGTACCCTTCCAGTTCGGCGTAAGCTCTCGAGATCACTTCCCAGTTCCAGCCGGCGAGCCCAAGCGCTTCCCAGCTATTGTAATCGCCAGGTTGCCCGCGAAAATACCAAGTGCCGTTAACTGCGCTGGAACCACCCAGTCCCTTGCCATAGTACCATGTCTCGTTGGGTGCACGGTTTGGATGGTCTTCCATTGGAAAGGACCAAAAGTATTTCGGAGTCTGCCAGAGTTTGGCCATGCCACGGGGCATGTGTACCAGTGGGTGTTCGGTGCTTCCACCAGCTTCAAGCAGCAGCACGGAGTTCCCCGGGTCCCTGGAAAGTCGATCTGCCAGCACACACCCTGCAGAGCCAGCGCCAACGATGATGTAATCCGTCATTTTTTAGCCCTTCGAGACCGTCAGATGGGGCACGGCTTGCTGTCCGGCGCCATCCGATCCAGATAATCGATCGCGTTATTTGGTTGATGCGAGCGCCCTGAGTGTTGTCGCGCCTCTATATGCGACGTGGCGGTAGTCCTTGGGATTGTCGTGCTCAATGACCGCTAGCCGGATGCCGGCCTCCACCGCAACTGGCCACAAATGGTCCCAAGGCATTGAACCTTCACCCAGAGCCGCAAATCCCCCCTCATCAAGGCCATTGCCGGGGTGTGCGATATCCTTGACGTGGAGGGCGGATAGGCGTCCCGCGTAGCGCCGCAGCCAATGGGTAGGATCCTGTTCGGCCAAGGTAATCCAGGCAAGGTCTGGTTCCCATGTGATGCCGCTGGCCATCAGAATGTCCATAGGATACTGGCCATCCGGAAGGCGTACGAATTCGAAATCATGGTTGTGCCAGGAGAACTCCAGACCGTTGGACGCCAGGAGTTCGGAAATGGCAGACAGACGATCGGCCATTCTCGACCAGCCGGCAGCATCGACGGGGCGGTCTGACGGCTCCAACCACGGAGCGACGACCAGTGCCGCTCCAAGCCGATCGCAGATGGCGGTGACCAGTTCGGTGCGCTTTTCGATAAGGGAGATATCGAAATGCGCTGACTTGATACTTAAACCATGTGAGGCTGTCAGTCGCTTAAGGGCCGCTACGTCGATTGTCGGGTTAATGGCATGATCAGCGTTGAAGTAAGGCTGAACATCGGTGTAGCCCGCGTTCGCCAATGTCCAAATTTTCTCTTCAAGGACCGGAAAGGCTCGGGCAGAAAACAGCTGGAAGGATAGATCGTCGTTGGGAAGCATCGTGTACTCTGTTGTGGAGCCGAGAGCCGGCGGCCCCAAAGCAACAAGTGCCTCGAAGCCGCCGCCTCACGGGAGGAGCCTCGTGACCGCTAAGCTTTGATTACCAGACCCGTTTCCGGGTCAATGAGATGTATTTTTGCCGTGTCGGGTGTGAGCGGAATGACTTCACCCCGATGTACGGACACATCGGAAGCGACGCGCACACAGATTTCGAGCCCAGCGTACTGCCCGTAAATGATGGTCTCGAATCCCAGTGTTTCGACGTTCGTGACGGTCAGACTGAGGCCCGCTCCGCCGTTCGATCCGATGGCGAGATCTTCAGGGCGAATGCCGAACAGAACCGACTTTCCGGTAAATCGTGCGTATTCGCTGCGTTCGGCCGGAAGGAGAATCGAACTTCCGGGCATGACTGCCTCTAAGCCAGAACCACCATGTGAAACCGTGCATGGTATGAAGTTCATGCTCGGCGATCCAATAAAACCGGCGACAAACTTTGTAGCCGGATTGCGATAAAGCTCCTGGGGCGGCCCCACCTGCTCTATCACTCCCTTGTTCATGACAACGACGCGATCGGCCATCGTCATGGCCTCCACCTGATCGTGCGTCACATAGACTGTCGTTACAGGATAAATGGAGTGAAGGCGTTTTATCTCGCCGCGCATTTGCACACGCAGCTTTGCATCTAGATTGGAAAGCGGCTCGTCAAACAGGAATACCTGCGGTTTGCGCACAATGGCACGCCCCATCGCGACTCGCTGACGCTGGCCACCGGAAAGGGCGCGGGGCTTTCTTTTGAGTAGGGGGTCTAGCCCCAACACTCGAGAAGCTTCTTTTACAGCTTGGTCAATTTCTGCTTTGGGCACTCGGCGCTGACGAAGGCCAAATGAGATGTTCTGCTCCACTGTCATGTGCGGATAGAGGGCATAGTTTTGAAATACCATGGCGATATCGCGTTCGCCAGGACCCAGTTCGTTGACCCTCCTCCCGCCGATTGCCAGATCGCCACCACTTATGGTTTCCAGGCCGGCGATCATTCTCAGTGTTGTGCTTTTGCCGCATCCGGATGGACCCACCAAAACGACAAATTCGTGTTCTGCAATTTCGAGATCAATACCATGGACGACCGGTACGTTTTCGTAGGATTTTTGAATCTTGTGGAGGGTTATGGTTGCCATTCTGAAGAACTCTCAAAACCGCGCCGGCCGTTTGGCCGATCAGCGCGAAAGGGTGATCACTTGTTGACGCCGCCAAGCAACCCGCGAGTGAAGGCGTTCTGGAAAAGGAGGAAAGCGAGTACGATTGGCGCGGCAGCCAGAAGCGTGGATGCCATCAGCAGACCTTCCTGCGACTCGTACATGCCGATCATGCCGTACAGCTTCAGGGTAACCGGCGATGCGTTGTCGCTGTTCGTAAGCGTCAAAGCGAAAAGCAGGTCATTCCAGATGTAACGGGCCTGCACGATAGCCAAGGCAGCCAGACCAGACAGGGAGGCCGGAAGCAGAACCTTCACGAAGTAACTGGCGGGAGAGCAACCGTCCATTTGGGCGGCTTCCCAAAGCGACTTCGGCACGGTTGCGAAATAATTGCGCATGAAGAACGTGCAGAAGGGAATGGCGTATGCGGCATGGACGAGCCACAGCCCCATAATGTTGTCGTAAAGGCCCAGGCTCCGGATGGTGAAGAAAACGGGAAGCTGGGTGATCTGGAACGGCACGAACATGCCCATGAGCAGCAAGACGAAAATCACGCGGTCACCGGGCAAACGGGTTGTGGCCAGGGGGAAGGCGGCCAAAGCCCCGATCAGTACGGAGATGACGACCGCCGGAGCCGTGATCAACAGAGAATTCAAGAGGGGCCTAGCGAGGAGTGGCACGGCGTCCATATAGTTCGCGAAGTATATGGAACTGGGCAGGCTAAGCGGTTGCAGCATCTCTGCCGGTGTCTTGAGAGACGCCAGGATGGCGAGCAAGAGCGGAAAAAGGAATACGACCGACGCCAATATCAATGCGATGTATCGGCGGATGGGAACTGCTTTTGTATCCATCAGTCGCGCTCCTCGATGCGCCCAGAAATATAGAGGATGTAGGGAAGGATCACGGCGCAGGCCAACGCCATCAAGGTCACAGCAATGGCCGCCCCCTTACCCATCTCAAAACGGGCGAAAGATGTGTCATAGACAAACGTGGCCAAGACTTCAGATGAATGGAACGGTCCACCTTGCGTCATTCCTTGAACGATGTCGAACACCCGCATGGCTTCGACGCCTGATACACCAAGAATGATGACGGTTGTCGGTAGTAGGAGGGGGAATGTAACCTGCCAAAAAATAGTCCAAGGTTTAGCGCCATCGACCTGAGCGGCCTCAATATACTCTTTGGGGATGCTTCTCAGACCAGCAAAGTAGACCAGGAAAGCAAATCCAGCGGTCCACCAAAGGCTCGCTGCCATGATGGAGAAAGAAACAATCGATGGGTCACCGAGCCAATTTTGGTTGGATAGCCCAAGGTGTGCGCCAACCGAGGAAAAAACGCCGCTGCCCGGCCGATACATCCATTTCCAAATGGCCGCGACAGCAACCGGCGTCATCGTGAATGGGATGAAGAATATCACCTTGAAGATATTCTCGCCCTTGATCTTCTCGTCCAAGAGTGTCGCCAGACCCAATCCTACGCCAGTAGGGACGATGAGATAGAAGATCAGCCAACGGATGTTATTGCTAAGAGCATTCCAAAACCGCGGCGACTCGAGCAAGGCCGCATAATTGGCGAAGCCGATCCATTTCCAGGTAGGCGACAGACCGTCCCATTCGTGGAGCGAGGTCACGAACGTGTAAGCGATCGGATAAACATAGGCCAACACGAACAGCGCTGTGGGAAACAGCAGGAAAAGCATGAACGAGCGATCGGCACGCTTGCGGTAGTTCGGTGAGAGCGTGGTCATTTTCGTTCCCCCTAAAAATGGCGCTCGACCGCAATCGCGCGCCCTGTCCTCACTCGGTCCAGTCGTTGAACTTACCGTCCGCGACGAGCTGTTGGCGTTCGGCCTCCAGCGACTCGATGATCATGGCCTTCACCTCGCTAGTAGGCTGAGCTGCGAACCGCTCGATGGCTGTGCCAAAGTCCTGCGAGAAAGCTGCGGGCAGGAGCAGCGACAGATTCGGGATTGTTGTCTTTGCTGGATCCAGCAAATCCTTCACCATCTGGGCATGTAGCGAATTGGCGGAGAAGGCATCAGGGGAGGTAAGGCTATTGGCAGGCAGCGCCCCCTTAGCAACGTTGAGTGCGGCCTGCCCCGCGGGACTGCCAGCGACTTCCAGGAATGCGTCGGCCGCTGCTTCGACGTCTTGGGAAAGGCCGTTCCCACTCAACAGACCGTCGATCTGGATGATCGCCTTGTCGGCCATACCCGGCGCGGGGAAGTATCCGATATCTTCGCCCGGCACGGCACCTTTCGCGGCTGCGTAGTTCATGAACCACGAGCCCATGAGGTCCATGCCGACATCAGCGGCAACAACAGCATCAGCACCGTTGACCCAATCGCCGCCCGTCCAGTTGCTCATGAAGTGGGCGGCGACGTTGTCGCGAAAATGGTCTAGAGCGGCAGAAAACTGGGGGCTGTCGAAAGCTACTTCACCACTGGCAAGGCCGAGGTAGCCTTCCACACCCATCGTTGCGATGATCGAGGGATAGAAAGTATAGAATGACCAATAGGGTCCCTTTCCGTTGGCCAGGCACTCTTTGCCGGCGGCCGCAAGCTTGTCGCAAACCTCACCGAACTCTTCCCAAGTTGTTGGCGGTGTTAGGCCCAGCTCCGCAAAAAGCTTCTTGTTATACCAGATGTCGCTGATGACATTGGTCGCAACGGGGATGGCATAGGGCACGCCGTCAAAGGTCACGAGGCTGCGGAGGCCCGCGGAGAAGACCTCATCCCCGTTCAACGCGGTCCAGGCTGCGGTCAGAGGCCGAACCCGCCCAGATTGAACAGCGTCGCGAAGCTCGAGCCCCACATTGAAGATATATGCCGGCGGCGGTGTGCCGCCGAGCGTTGCAATCTGGAGCTGCTGGCGGTAGCCGGCAAAATCGCCCGGCACCACCTTAGCCGTGACGGGATGATCTGCATCGACCTGATTGGCTAGTTCTACAAGCGCGTTAACAGCTGCCAGTTCGCCGGCGGCCGGCCAGTTAGACCAGAACTCGATTGGCTCTGCTGCCAGCGACAACGCAGGCGGGCTTACTGCTACGACCAGAGTCGCAACCTTCAAAAGGGTCTTCATGTAACCTCCCATGAGAAATCGGGTTGCCGTTATTTTGACGATACCCGGTATAATTGATCCCATAGCGTCTTGAGAATGTCAATTGCCCATGCTACCCAGTTGAAAAGTCCATGGCTGGCTTGCAGAAAAGCCCCTTAACTAATTGAACAAGAATGCTTATCTGCTCGGCCTGTTTGATATCGCAACGCATATGCATCGTCGGCAGTTAGCTACTTCGGACTGTAATTTTGTCGTTACCCGGAAAATTGTACTGAGTGGACATGGGTGATCAAGATCCCTCGATCCTTCTGCACGAGCACGATTGCCGGCGCGCGGCAATTGCATAAAAGAGGCGGTAGTGTCGTGTATTCTTGATACGTGGTCTGGCGGGCGGCACTTCACATCTGGGCATGCTGGTGCCCTCAAACGATGGATCTGCCGATCAAACGCACACTCCGAGTGAGCGCCCGCTCAACGTTCTGGACATTGCAGCCATACGCGTTGCTGCGCATGACAACTAACTGGTTGTAGACTGTGGTGTGCGGCCTTAGCCGCTAGAGGAGAACCGATCGGAGCCGTGGTACCAGGACCGACCATCTTTCGCAGCTTCGCGACGATCTCTTCGGGTCTGTGCTTCTTCTGGGGCATTCCAATGTCCTCTCCAACGGCACAATAGCCGGCTTCAGGGAGAACCACTTTTCAGGGGGCAGACCACGAGTGGTACTTCAACCTTTGCGGTTAACCGGCAGCGACCAATCCGGTGACAGCGGCATCCTCGAAAAGATTGTTGGTGTCCCCGGTATGGAGGAACACAACCTTCTCACCTGGCTTGACGCGTCCTTCTCGAATATGTGCCAGAAGACCTGCGAAACCTTTTCCCGTATACACCGGCCCAAGCAGTATGGCGTCCGAGGTGGCCAATTCGCGTATCGCTGCAGTTCCTTCGTCTGACGGAACAGCATAGTCGGGACCTATGAACCGCTGGTCAATATCCAGGACGTCTAGAATCTCGCTATCGTCCGGGGCAGGCTTTCCAATTTGCTCATAGATCGTTTTGACGCGTGAGACGATAAGGTCATGACTTACATAATTGTCGGGACGATAAGAGCTGATAGCGATGGACCGAATTAAGGTGCTATCTGCCGTGATGAGCTTTGCGGCTGCGAATGCTGGCAATACCCCGCCGGTTCCCGTGGTGTGATAAAGATAGTCCGGCTTGAACCCCAAAGCTCTGCACTGATCCTGGATCTCCTTGTAGGTTAATAGATGCGCCGGAAAGCTGGCGGGATGGGTTACACCAGCGGGAGCGACCATCACCGTGTGTCCGGCGGCTTCAAGTTCGGCCTTCCTTCGTGCGACAGCGGGGTAAAGCTTATCGTCCCAAATAGTTTCTTGGGACTCTGACGGGGAACGGGGATAGCAGTGGACCTCGACACCCATGATCTTATTCACCAGAAGATTGCCGCGCCAAGATTTTGGAAATCCTTCGGCCAGGTTGTCGTATAGAAAAAGAACCGGAGTTATGCCGGCTTGGATCGCTACCGCTGCCAGTTGAGTCGCCGAATTGGAGATGTATGCGCCGACGGTGAGAATGTGCGTCACACCGTTCTGCAGCGCCTCTCCGACGATAAATTCCGCGAGCCTGACCTTACTACCGCTCGCTGCAGCCGGCCCGGCCAGATCCTCTCTTTTAAGGTAGAGCTCGATGCCATACTTTTTTGACAGGTTTTCGACTTTGTGTAGAGGTGTTGGATAAAACCCGACCCTCTTCCTGGGAAGCGTGGTGACGTACTCTTCCAATTCGTCTAATGTCATTTTGCAATACTTCTTGAATTGTGTGGAATGTCGAGGCCGCCGTCCTTCAGCGCACTCGCGCCAAGAACTCTCGTGTCCGTTCCGATTTCGGATTGGCGATCATCTCATTCGGATCGCCTTTTTCGACCACGACGCCACCATCCATAAAGATCAGTTGGTCCGCCACCTCGCGGGCAAAGCCGATCTCGTGTGTGACGATGACCATCGTCATGCCCTTACGTGCCAGTTCTTTCATGACATTGAGCACTTCTCCCACGAGTTCGGGGTCGAGCGCGGATGTCGGCTCATCGAACAGCATGACTTTCGGCCTCATCGCCAGGGCTCGGGCAATCGCGACACGTTGCTGCTGGCCACCGGACAAATTGCGCGGATACACTTCGGCCTTATCCGACAGCCCCACCTGTTCCAGGAGCTCGTGTGCAAACTTGCGTGCCTCGGCGACAGGCTCCTTCCGTACATGTATCGGAGCTTCGACGATGTTTTCGATCACCGTCATGTGGGGAAAGAGGTTGAACTGTTGAAATACCATCCCGACTTCAGCGCGACGGTGGCAGATGGCGGAGGCGGGAAGTTCGTGCAGCGCGTCGCCCACCAGCCGGTACCCCACGAAGTCGCCGTTGACCAGCAAAACGCCGCCATTGATCTCCTCGAGATGGTTGATGCATCGCAGAAAGGTGCTCTTACCAGATCCTGACGGACCGATTATGCACGCGACCGATCCCTGAGGGACCTCCAGATCGATCCCTTTCAGAACATCCAGAGATCCGAAGGATTTGCGTATGCCGCTAGCGAAGACGACGGATTTCTGATCCGCGCCGAATTTTCGGTGCATGGACTTGAGTTCGGTCATTGGAAGCGCCTTCTCATAGGGATCAACATGCCAAAGACTTTCTGCCTCACCCCCCCTGCTGGCTTGCCTTCTTCGCGGGAGAAGAATCGCTCTAGATAAAACTGACCGACCGTCATCACGCTGACTACAGCCAGATACCAAGCCGTTACGACCAACAACAAAGGGATGGTCTCAAAAGTCCGAGCGTAGATGGCCTGTGCGGAGTAAAGGAGGTCGGCAACGGCAATGATACTGACAAGGGAGGTAGTCTTGAGCAGATTAATCGTCTCGTTTCCCGTCGGCGGAATGATCATGCGCATCGCTTGAGGCAAAATGATCCGGAAAATGAGGGAGCTCGGGTGCATACCAAGGGATAGAGCCGCTTCTGTCTGTCCTTTCGACACGGTTTTTAACCCACCCCTGACAATTTCGGCCATGTATCCGGCCTCATGAAGAGAGAGGGCCACGACCGCAGCGACGAACGGTGTCATGACCTCATTGGTCGGCACGGAAACAACCTCTCCCAACATGGGCAGCCATATACCCAACCGGGGAAAGATCAGTGCGAGATTGTACCAGAGAATGATCTGCACTAGAGCAGGCGCGCCGCGAAAAAACCATACGAACGCGACGGCCGGAGCCGCCAAGAGCTTGCTTGGTGACAACATCATGAGGGCTGCCACAGTGCCCATAAAGACGGCGAGCAACATGACGATGACGGTGAGAGCCAATGTCGTGAGCAATCCGCTGACGATGATGGGGCTGAACATATAACGCCAGACCGTACCCCATTGCAGCAGAGGGTTGGTTGCTATCGCATAGCAGAGAGCCGTCACGCAGAGAGCGACCAGAACAACGGCTGCCATTCGAAACGGATGCCGCAAAGGCACCACGCGGAAAGCGCCGGGCGCGACCCCGACCGTTGGAGATGGAGATGTTTGTGATGAAGGCATCGGTGTTTCACATTGTACGAGCAAGCAGTCAGCGCCCGCCGTAGGCGGGCGCGCACCGCTATTCGACGAGTTCGGACTCGTCGGTGATGACGCGGGTTTCCTTGATCGCGGCTACGGACATATTCCATTTCTGCAATATTTCGGCGTATTCACCGGAATCGATGAGGTTCTGGAAACTTGATCGCATCATCTCCGCAGTTTCGGCGTCGCCCTTCCTGACCGCGATACCGATGGGAGTGGGGAAGTACGTCCCGGGTGTGACAACCAACTGTCCGTTGCTCTGAGTCTCGAGATAGGCCGCGGCGGTGGAGTCATCGAGACGGCCGTCTACCCGGCCGGTCAGAACCGCTTGGATCGTATCTTTCTGCTCGGGAAAGATCGCTTTTTCGATTGCCGGCTTGCTCGCCGCCGCGCAGTCGGCGTTAAGTCGGTCGACCACCAAGTCTGACATCGAGCCCGACTGAAACGCAACCGTCGCGCCGCAGAGACTACTCTGGTCCGGGAAGCGGGGCGCGTTCGCCGCGGTCGTGACGAACACTGTAGAAGCGCTGAGATAAGTTACGAAATCGACCTGCTGCAGACGTTCCGGAGTTATCGAAAACGTTGTCCACGCTACCTGCGAGCGTCCCGACACCAACGCCGGAATCATGTTGGCGAACGGCATCGAGGTGATATCGAGTTCCACGCCCAACGCATCCGTGACCGCATTGGCCAAATCCACATCGACGCCTGCCGGTTTGCCGGCCTCGTCGACGAAACCGAAGGGCGCATACGCCAACAACGCCGATATCGAAAGTTTGCCGGCATTCTCGACTTCCGCCGTCGGTTTAACCTCTTGGGAATTGGCCGCCCCGCATCCGGCGGCTGAAAGTATCATTAGAGCGAGTGTAGATGGCAGTTTCATAGATAATCCTCCCTATCTCTACACTTTCCGAAAACGGACTCCATTAATCAAATTAGAAAATATCACTAACACTATGAACGAAATTCATTCATCTACGGCGAGGAAACCCCTACCCTTCACTTCTTTTGCTTCTGCGTGCGCCACTCTTTGAACACGTTCTCGATCATTTCTCGTAACCAGGAAGTAGCGGGATCCAGAGTCAGTTGGCTATGCATGATCAAGGTTACAGAGATGTCAGGAAGCGGTATCGGCGGGCGAAGGAAAATAACTTCGTCTTGCCCCCCTAGGATCATGGCGACACTTTCGCCGCAGTGTGTCAGCAACTCCGTCCCTCGGAGCATCTGCGGGATCAATTGATAGCTAGGGACAGTGGCCACCACCCTTCGGGTTTGCCCGATTTCTCTCAAAGCTGCTTCGGCCGCACCTGCGGACACGCCGTCTGCCGAAATCTGCACATGGCGCGCAGCCAGGTAGGCATCGAGATCCAACCCTTTTTGAGCTAGACGGCTTCCTCGCCAGACGACGCAACGCAATGCGTCCTTTCCCAAGACTATGCGGTGGAGGTTCGGATCGTCCCATTCCAACTTTGAGATCACGGCACAATCGAGGTCGCCTGATGAAATGAGAGGCCTCACCTCCGAGCTGGAGGTTGGTATAATGTTTAACGTTGCGTAAGGCGCCTCCAGCGAGAACCGCCGCAACAGGCCTGGAACGAATATCAGCGCGTCATAGTCCGAAAGACCAATCCTGAAGTTTCGGTGTGTCTGACCGGGGTCGAACGTCTTGAAACGCTTTATTGTGGCCTGGATGCCTATCAACGAGTTGGATACGTCTTCGGCCAGCTCTTGTGCCCTCGGCGTCGGCTTCATCCTCGGGCCGTCTCGAGTGAACAACTCGTCCTCGAATAGCAAGCGCAGCTTGTTGAGTGAATGGCTGACTGCCGACTGCGTCCTGCCAAGTGCGATCGCCGCCCCGGTCACGCTGCGCTCCTTCATGAGGATGTCAAACACACGCAGCAGGTTCAGGTCCGTTTGATCAAGCGCCATAGATGCGGTCTCCACCAGTTTAATGGAGGCAGCCCCCGCTGCCCCGACGCCCATTTACCGAGGTAGCGTCACCAGCTCAACGCACCGAATCTGTCTGCATTCCTACTGTCGGAAGAGCGCAATGCTTTGCGTAGTATGTCGAAATCGTAACCCGCTCCTGTGTGAAAAGACCTCGTATTCCGATCCTTCACGTTACGCAGCGAAGTATATCGGCGGTCGTCGGCCCTGGCGACAGGCGTCGTCACAAGAAGACACAAATCTACGCCACTTAGCGGTATTGTGGACGGCATCAAGCCGTGGCCGATGTCAGCGATGGAGTCACTTCCGGGGGCGTATGGCGTCATGGGCGATGACCTGATCATTGCTGTGCTGGTTGGCGCATCCCTGGTTCCGATCGCATCTGGAAAGCGCGGCGCAATTGAACAGATACGTCGCACCGCAGTGGCGCGGTACCACGCGACGCCTTGGAACAGTGCCTATGGTCTTGGAAGGAGAAAGGTAGCGTCGTTGCCGACCTCCTTTTTGGCGAAACGAGTTTCTCGAGCGGGTGTACTCCGGCTGGAGTACTGCTCTTCCCCTGCGGGCGGATGCGGTCGCTATTGGCCGCCAACAGCTTGATGGGAGACGCAAACCTCGGAGTAGATCTGACATGAAACCAACGGACAGACCGCAAGCGAGCCCCGCAATCGGACGGCTTTCGAAGGTTTGCGCTCTGAATTTCCGGTTGAGGCGAGGACTCAAGCGCCACACCCTGCTCGATAGGCGCAGCGCCGGCCCAGGACCGTTTTGGTTTGGCTGAAATGCCCATTGTTGCATTCCAAGACCTGTACGGCGGCAAACTGCACGCGGCGACAGACCATCAACACCCACGCGACCTGCTCAAACGCGAACGGATCAGGCGGCGGACCTACCGAACCCGCGATGAAGCCAGGCAGGACGTGTTCGATTACATCGAGATGTTCTATAACCCGACACGCAAGCACGCCCGCAATGGAATGCTATCGCCCGTCGAGTTCGAGAAACGGCACCAAATCTAACCCCGAAGGTGTCTACAGAACGCGGGGATATTCAAAGAGGTCGATTTCGCTGTCGTGGGCTGGGGTCGCCCTACACATCCGCAGCCCGCGATGTAGGGATGCCAACCCCACGCTGACAGTCATGGTTTGCTTGGACATGTTCGTAGCGGAACTCAAGAGCTCCAGCCCATTCTCTGCAGCTCAAAAACCTGCTGGGCTAATGGATTTCAGAAATGTACTTTCCAATAATTCCCGCTCGCACATCGCTGCGACCACTGCGTGTTTCGCGACTGCGTTAGCTAATCGTTCCAAACTGCGACATAGAGGTCTCTAATTTCGTCAGCTGTAGGAACGCGAGGATTGTTGCCTGGAGAACCAGAGGCAAGGGCTTGATCGGCCATAAAAGGGATCAGCGCACTCCACTGCATTTGATCAATACCGTAGGCCTTCGGCGTTGGCACTTGCAAGTCACTGTTTAGCAGCCTGAGAGCATCCACAAGCGCTTTGGCTGCGCCTGCATCGTCGAAGTGAAGATCGACGATCCCCATGGCCCTAGCGCAGTCCGCATAACGTTCTTCGCATCCAGAGATTGACCATTCAGTCACAATCGGAAGCAACATGGCGTTGGATAGCCCATGAGCCACATGAAAATTCGCGCCGATAGGTCTGCTCATGCCGTGAACCAACGCCACGGAGGCGTTCGAGAAGGCAATACCCGCCTGCATCGAACCAACCATCATTGCTTCTCGAGCGCTTCGATCGCCTGGAGACGTCCACACCTTTCGCAAATTCGGCCAAATCAAACGCATCGCCGAAAGAGCCATCGCGTCCGAAAATGGGTTGTTCCGTCGGGAAACGTATGCTTCGAGAGCATGGGTGAGCGCGTCGATTCCCGTGTCTGCAGTCAGCCGAGGCGGTGCGCTAATCGAAAGTTCAAAATCAACAATTGCAAGCGTTGGAAGATACGCAAGACCCACGCACAACATCTTCTCGTCATTTGCGTTGTCAGTGATGATCGTGAACTTCGTCGCCTCAGATCCGGTCCCTGCAGTAGTAGGAATCGCGACAATAGGAAGCCCGCGATTGTTTTCCTGATGCGGCGCCTTGAGGGAACGAATATCTCCCCCACGCTTGGCCATCACGGCAACCGCCTTGGCCGTATCGATCGAGCTGCCTCCTCCAAAACCGATGACGCTGTCATGATCTCCCGCAAGGACAAAATCGACCGCGGCGTTAACAATATCAACGGTGGGGTCTGCTTGGACGCCATCAAAAATCCGGCTGTGGATACCTCCGTCAGTCAAAATGGAAACTAGGCCCTGAACACTACCACTTGCGTTCATAAAGGCGTCCGTAATGATCGCAGGGCGTTGGAGGCCGAACAATTTCATAGCTTCCGCGGTCTCGCGAAGAGCGCCCCCGCCAACTCGCAATGCCACAGGTAGGTAAACGTTGGTCATCTCGTCGCCACCGATACAGGTTCACTTGAGCATGCATAGCATTTGACGAATGCGCACAGAAACGAGTAAAATAGCTCAGTTTCTGTGCAGAAATTCACACTAATGCCCCTACCACTGAATTGGGACGACCTCCGCTTTTTTCTCGCGGTGGCAAGGTCCAAAACTCTCTCGCTAGCTGGTAGGCGACTGGGTACTGATCATGCGACCGTGGGCCGCCGCATCACCGCGCTTGAACAATCTCTTGGGATTCGCCTATTTGAGCGAAATCCGAGGGGATACAACTTAACTGCTCAGGGCGAAGCGATACTGTCGTTGACGACAGAAGTAGAAGCGCACGTGCTTGAAATACAGGAGAAAACTGCGGACCACCATCAGGGACTAAATGGCTCTATTCGTATTTCTACGCCAGAAGGATTCGGAAATTACTTCCTAGCCGAAAGAGTAGGGAAATTCACTCAAGATAACCCTCTGATTTCTGTCGAGCTAGTTACCATACAGCAGATCTTAGCCCTGTCTCGCAGAGAAGCTGACATCGCAATTACGATGACCGAGCCGCCGCGTGATCTTTCCATGCAAGAACATTTAGTCGACTACAGTCTTGGTCTTTACGCCTCGACAGATTACCTATCAATCGCGGCGCCGATTTTCTCTCGAACAGATCTCATCGATCACCCTTTTGTTGGTTATGTGAATGATTTGATATTTAGCCGACCTCTAGATTATCTTAGAGAGATTCATCCGGGGTTAAGATCGAGACTTCAAAATAGTAGTATCGAAGCCCAGAAACTGGCCATAGAGTCTAGCTTCGGCATAGGTGTGTTACCTCTGTATATCGGCAGAACCTCCAGCAAGCTCGTTCGCCTGCTTCCGGACGAGGTAAGCCTTAGACGCACATACTGGATAGTCACCGTACCGGAGGTAGCCGATACTGCCGTGGTCAGATCGTTCCTCCGCTTCATACGCGCGATAGTGCAGGATAGTCGTGACTTCTTTGCCAGCTGATAAGCCATCGCTGCAGTAGAATGGGGAGTGAAATTGTGCTCGACCCGCATGGATTGTGCGCCTTTCGTGTGACCCGCCTGACGAGCACGGCGTTGTCAACAAAGGCGCATATCGGAGGCTTTTGACACGACTGATTGATGCCGGAGTGGACAGTACGGGTTTGTTGGGCAGCACGGGTGGCTACCTGAACCCGCTATGTCTATGCGACCGCGGCCGCGCATGGAAAGCGTGTTCAAGCTTTTGGCGGCGCGAAAAACCACATGATAATCATGCCCGATGCCGACATGGAGAAGGCCGCCGATGCATTGATGGGAGCAGGTTACGGTGCCGCTGGCGAACGCTGCATGGCTGTTTCGGTTGCAGTGCCGGTGGGCAACGAAACCGCCGATCGCATTGTCGCCGCACTACTGCCGCGCATCCAAAAGCTCAAGGTTGGCCCAAGTACTGACGCCGATTCGGAAATGGGTCCGCTGGTCACCGCCGCTGCGAAGGCGCGCGTTATCGGCCTCATCAATAAGGGCGTAGAGCAAGGCGCAAAGCTCATCGTCGATGGCCGCGACTTTGCGCTCCAAGGCTATGAGCAAGGTTTTTTCGTCGGCCCTACCCTGTTCGACCACGTCACCACCGAGATGGATATCTATAGAGAGGAAATCTTCGGGCCGGTCCTCAGTGTAGTCCGGGCTACAATCTATGAGGAGGTTCTTGCACTGCCCTCAGACAACCCCTACGGCAATGGCGTAGCCATCTTCACCCGTGACGGCGATACTGCCCGCGACTTCACCGCTCGTGTCAATGTTGGGATGGTCGGTGTCAACGTACCGGTGCCAGTGCCGGTCGCCTACCATAGCTTTGGCGGTTGGAAGGCCAGTTCATTCGGCGACCTCAACCAGTATGGCACCGACTCTATGCAGTTTTGGACCAAAGTGAAGACCGTCACAAGTCGCTGGCCCAGCGGCATCAAAGAGGGGGCCGAGTTTCAGTTCCCGACGATGCTTTAGGTTAGTTGGCGCCCACTTGCCAGATTGGCGTGCCGAATTATACACGCACGCTAGCCTCTCACCCATATCGCGCTTGAACCCAAGTCAGGCTCACCACACCGGTGGGACGCAACTGGTCGAAAAAACGACTCTATACTGGCCGCAGCAGCGCTTAACCTCCCCCGCTAGCTTATTAGTTCACGCCATATCGTGTTGGCAATCCGATCCAGGGAGGACATCATGCAGAATGACGACGCGCTAGCGGAAGAAGTCCAGCGGTTCGGTCCGGATCCGCTCAGCTTATTGTCCCGCCGCATAAACACTGTCGATGACAAAATTGTCTTCGCATGCCAGCGGTCAGCCAGACCACGCAACTCTGTGCGCATGCTCATCATTTCGAAAACGGTACCCTCTTCAATACTGAGGCGTCTCTATCACGCCGGGTACACCGAGTTCGGGGAAAACAAGGTGCAGGAGGCACTCGAGAAGCGAGAGGAGCTGGCAGATCTTCGCGTTACCTGGCAGATGGTTGGCCACCTGCAAAAAAATAAAGCCAAGTACATTGCAAGATTTGCATCAGAATTTCATGCCCTCGACGATCTTTCATTGGCGGCTGAGCTGCAACGTCGACTGGACATCGAGGATCGATTTCTTGATATTTTCGTTCAGGTCAATACTTCGGGCGAAGCAAGCAAGTATGGACTGCCCCCAGATCGAGTACCAGAATTCGTTAGGTCCCTACCGGAGTTCCCTCGATTACGGCCGCGTGGACTGATGACACTAGCGTTGCATGATACTGACATGAGCAAAGTCAGACCATGCTTTAGGCTTCTGCGCGAACTGCGGGACGCCACTGCGGTGATTGATCCTCGCGTAGTGGAATTGTCCATGGGAATGAGCGGTGACTTCGATGTTGCCATAGAAGAAGGCGCCACGACCATCAGGATTGGCCAGGCGATATTTGGACAGCGTCCTACACCTGACGGGTTCTATTGGCCCAGAGAACCAAACCGATAATCGCCGGGGCCAGCATCAGGTTTGCCACAGAGTGGCCGGATGCAGATGGTCTAGCACTCTTTTATGGCTGTGAACGCTCCCGGATTCTCGGATGTGTGGATGCTCTGCGGGAAGATCCCGATGGTGATGGGTGACAGGAGCTGCTTTCCGGCTCCATAGATGGAACGCCAGACCAACCGACAGCGTCGTCAATCCAGCCATAACTAGGGCGGTGGGTCCTAAGCCAAGGGTTGCTCCTCCCCAACCCGCAAGAGGATAGGTGACAAGCCAGCAGGCGTGAGAAAGAGTGAATTGCGCGGCAAACAAATAGGCACGGTCTTCTTCTGCAGCGGCATTCTTGAGAAGTCGACCGGACGGCGTCATGGTTATCGATCGGAGGAATCCCAAGCAGAACCATAGCACTAGAAGCACACTGTAAGATCCGATCAGGCTGCATGCGAACGTGATCCCGGAAATTACGGCTATGCCAGTGAGCATCACGGATCTATCGGACAAGTATTGTAGCAAGCGCGGTAGCATCAACGCGGCAAGCATAGAGCCGCCGCCGGAGAATGCGAGTGCGACCGCCGTTGCGGATTGGTCCATGCCAAATAAACTTTGGACATAAACGACGGTGTTCACAATCACGACTGCACCGCTGGCAGCAACACCAAAATTAATGGCAAGCAACGCACGCAGCTCAGGAACTTGGAAGTAGATTTTTAGTCCGCGTGTAGTTCGATGATAAACGCTGCCGGTTGGCCTAAAATTAAGTGCCGGGAGGGTAACAGATAGCACAAGCGCGGCAGATGCCACAAAGCCTACTACAGTTCCGACAAATAGCGAGTGAAAGGAAACAAAGGTCAGGAGAATGCCTGCCACTACAGGGCTCACCACGCTTTCTATGTCGTAAGCAAGTCGCGATAATGACAAGGCTATCGTGTACTCTCGCTCAGAAGGAAGCACACTTGGGATGGTTGCCTGGAAGGTTGGTGTGAACGCAGCCGAAGCAGCCTGCAGCAGAAAAATCAAAATGTATATCTGCCAGATTTCGGAGACGAAGGGTAACGAAAGCGCTATGGCAGCACGCACGAGATCGAGTGAAACCAGCAATGTGCGGGTGGGAACCAGACCGGTGAAAGCTGAGGCGATTGGAGCGACACCCACATAGGCGATCATTTTTATGGCTAGCGCAGTTCCCAGGACTGTGCCCGCTTGGGGTCCTGCAAGCTCGAAAGCCAAGAGCCCAAGCGCGACAGTCAGCGTACCCGTGCCCACCAAAGCAACGGCCTGAGCCAAAAACAGCCGACGGTAAGTTACGTTTGAAAACACTGAGAACAAGTCAGCCCCCGCAGATGGCATCAACTATTATTACCGCACGTTTGCCGAGATGGATGCGTCTCTAATTACCGAAAGCCTTGACGCCAAACAGTGCTCTTGCAGCATAGACGGCGACCAGGGTAATAACGATTTGCACTACGGACAGCGCGGAGACCATCGCGAAATCGCCGTGATAGAAGTAAGTCAGGAGCGACGACCCCAATACCTCGTTACCCGGGGTATAGAGGTAGATGGCCGTCGAATATTCCTTAATGCTCACGACGAAGACTAGGACAAAACTGGACAGCATAGCCGGCCGCATCAACGGCAGCACAATAGTCCGCAGAGTTTGCCACCAGCTTGCCCCGATCACGCGGGCGCTGCTGTCAAGCTCTCGTCCGAGTTGATGCAAACTTGGAGATAACGCGCCCAGTGCCAACGGAATGAAGCGCATGATGTAGGCGACCATCAAGACCCATATCGTCGCCCGTATCCAGCCAAGGGGTGGAAGAAGGATGATGGCGTAGAAAAAGCCCATGCCGGCGACGACCCCAGGGATAGCGCGCGGAAGCATTGCCACATATTCCAATTCCCAGCGAAATCGAAATTCCGAGCGGTGAATTATCACAGCGAGCACGGCCACAAAGAAGGTGCCAATCAGGCCAGCGCCAGTAGCAACGAGGATGGTGTTGACAATCGTTCTGACATGTTGGGCCTCGGTAAAGGCGGCGATCAAGTGACGCGGAGTGAAATAGTTCCAAAACGGCACGAGCGGTGAGAGGATGGAGACGCTCGACCGAATGAACAACGCACCAATAGGTATAACGATAAATACGACGGCGTAGGCGGCAACGACTGCAAAAGCTGGCCAGCGCAGCGGCCCCAGGTCAAGCAGTCGTGGGCGACTAGCTTTACCACCTACCGTTACAAAGCGTCGTGTATTAGACAGTAGCCTGCGTTGAAGAGTTAGCAGCAGGAAAACAACGACGATCAGAAAGATGGCTGCCGTGGAGACGATGCCGTAGTTGGGTTTGATCGCCGCAAACCCTTGAGTGTAGATGAGAGTCGAAAACAGCTCGATGTTCGTGGATTCGCCGAGAACAAATGGAATGGCGAGCATCTCGAGCGCGTTGGTGAAATTCAGAATAGCGCTATAGAGGATAGCCGGCTGCAGCATCGGCAAGGCGATAGTCCAGAGAGTCCTTATTGGCCCCGCGCCGCAGGTCCGGGCGGCGTCTTCAAGAGACGCCTCAGACAGCGCCGTTGAACCCGCACAGAAGAGGAAAGTCAGCGGTGCACCCACCACACCAGCGGCAAGGATAATGCCACCAATCGTGTACAGATCCCATGGTTGAGTACCGGTAATGCTCTGGAGTTGCTGGGTGATATAACCTGCAGGGCCGTAAACAATGACCCAGCCAAACGCGATGACCAGGTGTGAGATAAACATCGGCCATAGCAGGATACCGGACAGCATTCGCTTGAAAGGAAGGTTGGTCCGGCCAAAAAGGATCGCTGCAACACCACCTACAAAGGTGCTCACCAATGTTGCACCCAAGGATACGAAGAGGGTGTTTTGGAGCGCCCTCAAGAACATTGGGTTGGAGAACACCTGGACATAATTATCTAGCGTGAACGACTTATTAGGCTCATAAAGTGCACCGTCAAGCAACGATTGGTAGACAATGGGCACCAACGGCCCCATTACAATCACCACCGTCAACAACATCAGCCCATACTGAATCATTGATGAGCGGTCGAAGGACCACCTGTTTTTTTTGGCGTTCCAAACGGCGTCTGAACTAATTTCTTGTTGCGACACGATTTTTCCTCGAATGCCGATTTGACAGCGTCGGCGCCCAATAGCCGACGAATAGCGCGACGCTAGGCTTGCATCTCAAACAAGGTGCAAGCACTCGGTGGGATTACAATCCGGACAACATCCCCCTCCGGCGCACTGTCACATTCAACCCGCAACTGAGTGTCTCCGAGCCGAACCACCACGAGGAGCCTGGCGCCCAAGAACGAAGCCGACTCCACTTTCACAGTAAAAACGTTCTCACTCGGCACATCCCCGTGCTCGTGGATGAACAGTATCCTTTCAGGACGTACTGCAATTGATAGCCTACCTTTGGCTCCCTCTGGCGGTGGACGATCCGCAATGAGAATACCGTCGTCTGCAAGACGAAGCTTGGAGTGCTTAGAGTCGTAGCTTTCCAGTGCTCCCGGGAATATATTCGCACTGCCGATGAAGTCAGCCACGAATTCGGTGGCCGGATTGTCGTAAACAACTCTAGGTGGGGCAAGCTGAACGATTTTGCCTTTACTCATTACCGCAATGCGGTCACTGAGAGCGAGCGCCTCAATCTGATCGTGGGTTACGTAGACGGTCGTTACATTGACCCTGCTCTGGATGTTTCGAAGCCAGATGCGCGCACGTTCGCGGAGCTTGGCGTCGAGGTTAGACAGCGGTTCGTCCAACAGTAGCAAACGGGGGCGATACACGAGTGTCCGAGCGAGGGCGACGCGCTGTTGCTGACCTCCGGAAAGGGCAAAAGGGTATCGATCCGCGTAGGGCGCCATTTCGACAAGGTCGAGAACCTCGTCGATGCGGGAATCCCGCTCCTTTGCCGGCACCTTTCTTAGCTTAAGAGGATATTCGAGATTCTTGCGCACCGTCATGTGTGGCCAGAGCGCGTACGACTGAAAAACCAGCCCTATATCTCGCTTTTCAGGCGGCATGAACCGGGACTCTGCGCCGTCGAAGAACACCTGATTGCCCAGGCGGATGCGGCCGATATCGGCTCGATCCAAACCAGCGATTGCACCTAAAGTGGTCGACTTTCCGCAGCCGGATGGTCCGAGCAACGTGACGAACTCTCCATCCGCCACGGTCAGCGACACGTCGTCGATCGCTTTGAGCAAATTGAACGCCTTGGTGAGATTCTCGATAACTAGGTCAGGCACAGCTTATTCCCTCAACATCTAAGCCAACTTGTTCTTGGGGCTCATTCGTTCGAATGACATGGGGTGAAGACTAGCTCGCCATATCCACTGTCCGGCGTTCGTCTGGCCTCCCTAGAGTACACTCACACCCCTGACTACACAGGGCCAGAATTAGCGCGATTGTTGCGCCTTTACGAATTCTGGACAGGTGCGACTTCACAAAAGTCGGTTCGCCTCACGCCAGCGATCTCAGGAGATACCAGCTTTTTGCATTGCATCCTGCAAGTCACCGATCAGGTCGGCCGGCTCCTCTAGGCCGATATTGAAGCGCACCAACCGCCCGCCGTAGTCTTTGCCTGGCCGGACGAGGCGGGGATAAAGAATGACAAGGCTGTGCACCCCACCCCAACTGAAGCCGATCGAAAACAGCTTGAGGGTGTCGACGAAGTTCTCGACAGCACGCGGATCGACAGCGTCTCTAAACTTCACTGAGAAAACGCTAGATGAGCCACTGAAATCCCGAAGCCAGTATTCATGGCCCGGGCAATCTGGGAAGGCTGGATGAAGGACAGTTTCTACCGCGGGGTGCTCCCGCAGCCAACTAGCGACAGTAAGCGTCGAGGCCTGCAGGCGGTCCATTCTGACGGCAAGGGTCTGTAGGCCTCGAAGTGCTAGCGCGCACTCGTCCGGCGACACCGCCATACCCACCAGACGATGCACAGTTCCGATCCGCTCCCATACCGCGTCGTTTGCGACTGAGATTGTGGCGAGCATCAGGTCACTGTGGCCACCGACATATTTGGTGAGTGCCTGCATGCTGAGATCAACGCCATGTGAAAATGCATCGAACAGCACACCAGCAGCATAGGTGTTGTCCAACGCAACCAATACGCCACGGTCGTGGGCAGCCTCAGAAATCCCGCGAACATCCTGGATCTCCATAGTGACGGACCCCGGACTTTCACACCAGATCAACTTCGTATTGTCTCTAATCAGCGAGGCGATGCCGGCGCCGATCAGCGGATCGTAGGGCTCGACCTCGATACCCAAACGACCCAGCAGATTTTCAGCCAACTCCTTGTTCGGGCCATAAGCGCTGTATGGCACGAGCGCATGGTCGCCTGCCGAACAAAATGCCAAGTAAATCAGAGAAATTGCTGCCTGCCCGCCGGGGAGGACGATAGTACGATAGGCGCCTTCCAACTCACCTATGCGAGCTGCCAACTCGCGAGAGGTCGGAGTTCCATAGAGCCCATAAGTATAGCCCTCTTGGGCATGCCGCCAGTTGCTCGACACGTCTGACTGCTTTGAAAATACAACAGTCGACGCCCGCTGAATCGGTGTCACAAGCGACTTAAACCCTTCAGGTGGCCGTACGTCGCTTTGAATGAGTTTGGTCTTCCAGTGCATATTGATCCCTGCATATGTCTGGACTGAAATACTCAACACCTTCGGCGTTCTGTCTAGGACCAGAAACGTCAGAAAATGCCATCCACCTCCACCAAACTCTGGATCGATATTTTGAAAGGAACGACCTTTGGGCGGGCGTGAGCACGGCTAGTTTCACCTATGAAGTTCAATTATTGACCGCAAACGCTTCACAGCGTGCCAAATTTCATCGGCTGTAAAGCCGCCAAAGCCCAGCATTAGGCCAGATCTCGGATTAGAGGCGTACATGGGCGATATGGGTCTGACGACCACCTGCTCTTGCAAAGCGTGATTGGCAATCGAAACGTCACTAATTCCGTCGGCAAGCCAAAGCAGGATATGCATGCCTTGATCGCTAGACTGGACCGTCACAAGATGGGCAAGCTCCTTGTCGACAGCGTCCAACAGAACGGCCCTTCGTTCTACATAAATTGAACGGATGCGCCGAATGTGAGCTTCAAAATAGCCCTCCCGCATATAGCGGGCCAGAACGTGCTGATCAGCCGTCGGTGAATGTCGATCCACCAAGGAATGAGCCCCGGCAAAGGCCTTCACTAGCGCTGGCGGCGCAATCAGGTATCCGATGCGCATCGAGGAGAACATGACCTTGCTCATGGTCCCCAAATAAATCACGCGCGACGGGTCGATGCCTTGCAGCGCTGGGAAGGGATGACCTGCGTAACGGAATTCACTGTCATAGTCGTCTTCAACCACCCAGGCGTTATTGCTGCGTGCCCAAGCGAGAAGCGCCATCCGGCGCTGCATGCTCATCGGCATGCCTAAGGGGTATTGATGGGATGGCGTTACGAAGGCCACCTTGGCGGATTGTTGGAGGCCAATCCCAACATCCACCTGTAGTCCCTGGTCATCCACGGGGATCCTAAACGCCGTTACATCAAAATTTCCCAAAACGGCGAGGATGCCGGGATACGCGGGTTCCTCCGACCAGACTGTATCGCCAGCCGAGAGAAGCACCGTTGCAGCAAGAAAAAGCCCCTGCTGAGTGCCGTTGGTAACGATGATTTGCTCTGGCTCACAAATTACGCCACGAGATTTACGGACATATTCCGCGATGGCGGTGCGCAGCTCTAAAATCCCTCGAGGATCCGAATAGCCAGATGGCGCGCTGACCCTAGCAGCTCGAGCCCAGTTAGAAAGTCTACGCCATTTGTCGTCTGGTGCTACCGCGCCGGCAGGATGAGCGATCAAGAACGGCAGAGACGGCAAGGGTTTCAGTTCTTCGGCAACGCCTTCGAGACGGGCGACATTTTTGGGAAGCAACGGAGCTGGGGCCTCCCCAAGACTGGCTCGAGGAGAAACCTGCTCCTGCTTTCCGCGAACGTCGACGATGATCGTCCCGCCTCGTGGACGTGTCTCTAGGTAACCCTCGGCACGCAACTGCTCAAAAGCTTCCACCACGGTGCCCCGCGCCAGATTGAGCGAGGCGGCGAGTGTCCGGGTTGATGGCAAGCGCTCCCCGGGCTTGAGTTCCCCGTTGACAATGGCTTGGCGAAGTCCTTGGGTCAGTCTTCGGCCTGGGCGCCGCCCTTCTCGATCAATCCCACCTAGAGATGGAATGGTGATGATGCTTCTGCGTCTCGCCATATGTGGTTCAGTCCATGACGTATTCTGAACGCCAATTGTTAGTCCACAATGTGACGATGTGAAAGCCCTACTAAGGAGCTATCGCGCTGCGGTAACCACCAGCTCGACGCGGTGAGGCGGAGAAATGTCCACACCGAAGCAGCATCGCATCGGCTGGTTTCGTTCGCCGATCCAGGCATCCCAAGCGCGGTTGAACTCCTCCTTATGATCCAGTGACGATAGGAAGATATTGATGGCGAGGATGTTGGCTTTTTCAGTGCCGCAGAGCGTCAGACTTTCTTCGATTCTCTCAAAGACCTTCATAGCCTCGTCAAAAATAGCTTCCGGAACGGGCGTCGGCGCTACCGCTACTGTGTAGACGGTCGTGTCGGTAGCAACGGCCCTACTGCGCGTAGACGTTAAACCAGGAAAACGTTGAAGATTATGCATCTCGTGAAGCCTACTTGAACCTGTCGGGGCTATAGGGGGTGAGGTTGAGGTCAGGCCTTTCGCCAGCGGCAAGCTGGGCGACCAACTTGCCTGTAATAGGAGCCATGGTCATGCCCAGGTGATCGTGACCGCACGCGAAAAGAACATTAGCTGCTCGCACAGTTCTGCCGATTGCTGGAAGCGAGTCTGGCAAGGATGGCCGGTCTCCCGACCAACGCAAGAGTTCTGAACCACCGATGCCCGGCACCGCCTGACGAATGTTCTTCAAAACCGCATCGAGGCGCCTCATTTTGGGTTTGGCATGCAACCCCGCAAATTCAGCCATTCCAGTTATTCGTAGCCCATTCGTCATTGGGGTGAGGCCGACATATCGTTCATGGAAATTCACAGCGTGTTTGAAGCCTTTGGCACCGCCCAGCATGAGGTGGTAGCCGCGTTCCGCCTCGATAGGCAGCTTCACGCCCAGCCGCTTGGCCAAAGCTCCAGACCAGGGGCCAGCTGCAATCACCACCTGATCACAAAGATAGTTGGATTGTTTGCCAATGAGGCTTGTCGGTTTTGATTGGGGGCCCTCGAAGCCGAGAATCTCATCATTCACGACGACTCCGCCCAGTCTAACGAAATGATCCACGAGCCCGCGCACGACGGCAGCTGGGTCGGAAAAAAAGTGGACATCAGGAAAGCGAGCTACGTGCTTCACGTTCGCTCCAAGAGCTGGCTCAATCTCACGCCCCTCGTCGCCGCTGATCAGATCGACACGAATGCCGCGGCTAAGCCGACCACTTTGTCCCGCCGCGAACGTCCGAAAGCCGTCGTCGCTCTCGAAGGCCGTCAGCTTGGGCTGGCTCCGGCGCAGATCAGAAGTACCGGTGGCATTCAATATGTCGTCGTACGCAGCAATACTACGGGAGAGCAGCGCGTGACGTGCTTCCGTTATTTGCGCCACGCGTTCCGGGCTGCTGTTCCGTAGCAACGAAATCAGCCATGGGGCAAGCTGTGGGAAATGCCGCCAGTCAATCGCAAGGGGGGACAAGGGGTCCAGAAGCATCCTAGGAACCCGCCGAGCAAGTCCAGGAACGCCCGTGGGTGCTATGGAAGCGATGGCAATAATGCCGGCATTACCCGAGCTTGCGCCGGCGCCCGGAGAGCGGGCCTCGAACAGTCGGGTAGAAAAACCCTTCTCCATAAGCGCTAGTGCTGTGCATACTCCTACAATGCCTCCCCCGATCACCGAATATCGGGGCGTCACCGCTATTTTACGCGGTCGCCGGTCTGGCTTCGCATCGTCCCGTAAATTGGTTGCTGACATAACTAGAAACGGCTCCTTCCAAAACGGTGCTGATCGTAGTTTGGCGGGCCAGAAGCTGCGTCACCAAGGTCCAGACTGCTCTTCCAATTCGACTACACTGGTCCAATCCTCCACTCGCGACCCGGATAACTATACGGACCAGACTTGCCTCTTACCCCCTAATTTCCCTTTGATTCTGGACCTGTCAGTCACCGAACTCCCGGCGAAGTATCGCTGCTAGGCAGCACTTTCCGTCGGGGAATTCATGAACTACGCCTTCCCATATCCATCTCGACGTGCGCCGGTGATGGCACAGAATGTCGTAGCAACTTCCCAACCGCTGGCCTCTCAAGCGGGGCTGGATGCCTTGGCCAAAGGTGGCAACGCTGTCGATGCAGCTTTGGCAAGCGCGATTACGCTTACGGTAGTGGAACCGACGGGTAACGGGCTCGGAAGTGACGCCTTCGCTATTATTTGGGACGGTACCAGTCTTCATGGTCTCAATGCGTCGGGGCGATCTCCCGCCGCATGGACACCTGACCGCTTCGCGGGCCTACAATCCATGCCACGTCGCGGTTGGGAAAGCGTGACAGTTCCCGGAGCAGTATCGGCCTGGATGGAGCTCTCGAAAAAATTCGGCAAGCTACCTTTTACCGAACTCTTTGAGTCTGCTCTACGCTACGCCAAGAACGGTTTTTTGGTGACACCAACCATCGCTAAGCTATGGAAACAAGGTGCATCTGAGCTTTCAGGCTTCCCCGGATTCGCAGAGACTTTCATGCCCTCGGGCAAGGCACCGGCCGTTGGGACGCAGTTTCGCAACCCTGCGATTGCTTCGAGCTTATCTTTGATCGCCCGTTCAGGGGGCGAAGCGTTCTATCAGGGAGAACTCGCCCAGAAAATCGTTGAGGCGGCGGCGCAAAACGGTGCGGCTCTCAACGCAGCTGACTTGGCCGACCACCAGGCTGAGTGGTGTGGCACGATCAGCACACGCTTTCACGGGACAGAATGCCACGAAATCCCACCAGCGGGCCAAGGCATAGCAGCGTTGATGGCGATGGGAATCGTCGAGCACCTAGAGATTGGTACCCTTGATCCAGATGGCCCTGAGGCTATCCACCTACAGATCGAGGCAGTGAAACTGGCCTATGCCGATTTGAAAAAATACGTTGGCGACCTCTCAGCCATGCGTATCACGTCAAAAGATCTACTTGATCCTGACTACCTTAGAAGTCGCGCGTCGCTCGTTGATCGGCATCGAGCGCAGGACCTTGGCGCGGGTGCTCCCAAACATGGCGGCACTGTCTATCTGGCGACAGCAGATGCCAGTGGCATGATGGTGTCGTATATTCAGTCCAATTACGTGGGCTTCGGCTCTGGCGTGGTTGTTCCAGAGACCGGAATTCACTTACAGAACCGGGGCTTTGGCTTCACGCTTGAACAAGGCCACCCCAACTTGGTTGGTCCCCGGAAGCGCCCTTTCCACACAATCATTCCGGGTTTCCTGCTGAAGGATGGGCTGCCCGAGATGAGCTTTGGTGTAATGGGCGGCCCAATGCAGGCACAAGGTCATCTGCAGATGATCGTCCGCACCCAGGTCTTTGGTCAGAACGCACAGGCGGCGAGCGACGCCCCCAGGTGGCGGTTCACCGCCGGGCTTGATGTCGCCTGTGAGGGAACCATGTCCACCGCGACTGTCGCAGGACTCGACGCGATGGGGCATCGAGTGACTGTAGAAGAGCCCGACCAGACATTTGGTTTTGGCGGCGCGCAACTCATTCAAAGAATCGACGGTGGCTATGTGGGTGCCTCGGATCACCGGCGAGACGGAATGGCGGTCGGGTACTGACCGAGGACACCCCAATACCTAGACAAACCAACAATGAAAGAGGGAACTCAAATGAACGTGAAACTTAGTCGTCGAAATATGCTCCTGTTGTCTTGCGCATTTTCAGCAAGCCTATCTCTCACGCCGATGTCTATAGCCCAGACAATAGAATACCCTGCGAACTACAACGAAATCGTTGAGGCTTCGAAGACCGAGCCAGCATTGACTATGTACGGCAATGGTACGGAGAAAGACCTTGAACCGTTGTTCAATGCCTTCAAGGAGAAGTATCCTTGGGTGTCTATCGCCTACCTGGACGGCGACAGCTATGGCATAATTGAGCGGTACCTCAATGAGTCCGCGACTGGCACACCAACGGCGAGTGTTATCGTGACAAGTGCGACGCCAGCATGGCGTGACCTAATCGCACGTGGGGAGTTGGTAGAGTACGAGTCGCCTGAAGCAGTGGCGTACCCCGGTCAGAAGGACCAGCCGAGCCCCTATCTCTATGTCGCTGGAGCAGACCCCATTGTGATGGCGTACAACAAGCTGGTGTTGGGTGAAAACCTCCGCCCCACGGGATTTGCCTCGCTAGCGGAACTGGTGGAAGCAAATCCCGATGTCTTCAACGGCAAACTGACGGGCTATGGCGCACACCTCTCTGGTGCGGGATATCAAATCCACTATGCCCTTGCCGACGCCCACGGTGACGAATACTGGGACCTGCTTAAAATCGTCGGGCCGCAATCCCGCTTCGAGCGCTCCGCCTCGTCGATGATGGAGAAGCTAATGTCTGGTGAATATGTGGTGGGGTACTTGGTTGCCGCACGCACCGTTTTTAATGCAATCTCGGATCCAGCCGTTGAATCGATCATTGGCCAAGCCTACCTCACGGACGGGACTCCGCTGGCGATGAGGGGATTCGGCGTTTTGCGTGGTGGTGAAAGCCCGAACACAGCAAAACTCTTCGTGGACTTTACGCTATCCGAAGAGGGCCAGATTGCCTATGCTGCGGGTGGTGGCTTTCCAGCACTGCGCACCCTTACGGAAGATCAGGCAGGCGTATCAAACGTCTTTCCGACAATCGCAGCCCAGATGCCCGAGGACAAGATTGTTCAGATCGGCAGGGACCCAGAAATGACCAATAACTACGACGCTTTCTTGGCCCGGTGGAAGGAAATCACAGGCGTTGAGTGACGCCCCATTTTCAAACAGCAGGAGCGCCCCAATTGCGTGGGCGCTCCTTTTTTATGTCTTTTTGAATATCGACGATTACCAACGCAATTTCATGCCGCTACGGCGCCAATATAATCGTGACGGCTGTACGTATTCGGATCGGGATTCTGCGGCCGTTCTGGAATCGAGACATGTTACACCTGACCCTATTGGCCGGCCACGGATCTCCTAACCCTCGTCCTGCTTGATGTTTCCTTCCACGCGACCAATTGAACAGTTCTCACGGACCGGTCTTCGTGCTGCCGTGAAACCAGCGGGTCAACTGGCCCCTTTCTATTCAACTCGAGTGATAAGCTTACTGGGCCAGAATGTTCAGACGGGATCAATTCCGGTTATATCTGGAACTGTGAAACATCCCTCCAAAAATGGTCATACGTAGGGTGCGAAACCATCTAAAATTGGGAGAGTAAGCTGATGAAAGTCACCGTCCTTGGCGCTGGCGGCATCGCCTTCGGAATGGCAGCGTTCCTAGTGCAGAAGGGAAACGAGGTGACCTTGTGGTCACCATCTGGCAAGAGCACGGAAGGGTTGGGCGATAGCTTCAAAATACAATCTACAGGTGCACTCGAAGGAGATTTTGAGGTAGCGGTTGCCCATTCGGCACGCTCGGCTGTCGAGAATGCAGATGTAATTATACTCGCTGTGCCTGGGTATGGGCACAAGTACGTCATTGACGCAGTCGCACCCTGGCTCACCAACAATCAGAGCTTCATTTATTCGTCCCACAGTTCCTTTGGTGCGCTCTATCTATCGAAGTGTCTGGCTGAGCGGAAAGTGGCGCTTCCTATAATCGTGTGGGGGACCACACTACTGATGTCCAAGCGGTCGGAAGGGACCCAAGTATACTGCAAGCCTGTCCGTGAGGAGATCGATGTGGGTACGGTGCCGGAGAGTGCGATCGATCACGGCATGGAGTTGTGTACGCGCCTATTTGGAGATGTTTTCAAAGCACGAGATGGGCTTATGGCCATTGCCCTTTCCAATCTCAATCCTCAGAGCCACCTGGCGCTTGGTCTATTGAACTTAACGCGGATAGAGCGCGGCGAAGCGTGGAACCAGAATGAAAATCTCACCCGGTTTGTTGCTAACGTAATTCTTGCGTTGGACAATGAACGGTTGGCCCTCGCAGCGGCCTTTGGGCTCAAGGTGAGGACGCAACATGAGCACTTTGCTCTGAGCCGTCACGTGCCTATGGGCGACTACTATGACATGAACCAGGAATTCTTGAGGCGTAGCGGGGGTGTCATGGGGCCATCGTCGCCGAACACCCGCTATGTGCTAGAGGACGTTCCATTCGGTCTGTTCGTGACGACGATCCTTACCCGCCTGGTCGGACAAAACGCAGAAACGCATGAGGCTGGAATTAAGATGATGTCCACCGCCTATGGCCAGGACCTCACCGAACTCAACGACCTCGTGCCCGCTATAGGTTTAGATAAGATGACAAAAGCGGAGCTGTTCCAGAAGTGCAAAGCGGGCTGGTGAGCACGCTCCGTCCCCCACCAGAATCACAGAGCGGGGCAGCTGCCCCGCTTTTTGCGACCTTGGTCAAACCCTGACTGATACGACTCCAAAAGACCTTCAATAGCGAGCCGCCGAGCACCCTTGCGGAGACCGGACTAGGAATTGCTTAAGAACCGTCGGGGCAATAGCAACGATCGCTAATGGCGGCCCTGTTGGAGGTCGATTGCAAGGTATTCAAAGAGTGTCAGAACCGCGGGCGGTACGCGATACGGGCGCGTACTTTCTCCTACCAATGCGGAACTTCACCAGCTCGAGCGGGGTAAGCCCGCGACCGCATCAGTCGGTAATCGTGGGCTTACGTTCTTTCACCTTCCTCTGGAAACGTTGAACCTAGATTTTATTGAATCTCTAGGTCGGATATCGGTTTACCGATGTGCGCACGATACGTCCGGATAAGCGCCGCCACGTCACGTATACTTCCTAACGCTGATACACCAACGAGGCGCCCTTCCGCTGCAGCAGACAAGGTCAAATGCGTTTCGCCCACTTTCTGCACCACGTGATTGGCGCCCATGGCCGGGATGCCAGCTACCTGAAGGGCCAGGTCGTATTGATTGGTCCAGAACCAAGGTATGGGGTCGTAAACTGCATTTTGCCCGGTCAGGTTGTTGGCGACCACGCTCGCTTGTTCTTCGGCATTGCGCCAGTTCTCCAGACGCACAGACGTACCGAACAATTGACTGGTATAGCGGCAAACGTCGCCGCACGCGTAGATGAACGGATCGTCGGTCCTCAGCATAGCATCGACTATTATGCCGTTTTCAACGCTTAGGCCCGCGTCCGCGGCAAGGGCCGTACGAGGTGTCGCCCCTACACCGTAGACGACGATGCCGGCTGGTATGCTTTGGCCGTCGGAAGTAGTGACGCCCTCAACACCGCCGTTTCCTTCAATGGCAACCACGCCGGTATCGAAACGAAACGTCACACCACGTTTACGATGTGAGTCCACCAACATGCCGCTGACGACTTCGGGGAGGCTTCGTGCCATCGCGCGACTGGCGGTCTCAATGACTGTCACATCACACCCGCGTTCGATAGCGGCGGCTGCCACCTCGAGGCCGATAACCCCAGCCCCAATGATCACGATCGGTTTGCCAGGGTGCAACTTGCTCGCAATCTTTTCGGCATGGTGCGGCTCCCTTAGGGGCAATACCCCCTCAAGCTCGGCGCCTCGAACCTTCAGTTCATTCGGAGCAGATCCCATAGCAAGCACGAGCCGATCAAATGAGACATACAAGCCCTTGTCGGTGAGCACTCGCCTCGATTGCCTATCGATTGCTGAGACCGTCTCACCAAGGCGAACCGTGACTTTCTGGTCATCGTACCACTCTCGCGCAAAGAAGGTGCAGTCGTCCGCTCTCTTCTTACCCAGAAGCACAGCCTTAGAAAGTGGTGGCCGGTCGTAAGGAAGCACCGACTCTTCGCCAAAAAGAGTTATCGCGCCGGCCCAGCCATTTTTGCGCAGGGCGGCCGCCACTTTAATACCACTGTGCCCAGCGCCAGCGATGACGATGTCTAGATTGTCGCCCGCAACGCTACTCATTTCTCTTCTGCTTTTCTCGCTTGCTCAAGCATGGCGTTGCCCACGACATCATCGCCTTGCGTAACCAAAGCGGTACCAGCTCCATCCATGTCGCGGATCTCTTTATTTTGGCTGAGCTTGTACTTACCCAGAATCCGGGTGATCGTTACTTCAATGCCGACGATCGCCCTGAGCATGATGTCGATGTGCTCCTTAGGGGCATCGGTCATCTTCCAAGGTACCGGCTGGGATGCTTCGTGCTTACGCGTTAGTCTAGCAACATTGCCGCGAACGTATCTTTCGTCGTCATGCACCGTCACTCGTCCGTATACGTGTGTAACGAGATAGTTCCAACTCGGTACTTGTTTATGGAACTCGTGCTTACTGGGGTACCACTGGGGTGAGATGTAGGCATCAGCCGCCTTGAAGACGACCAAGACCTCGTCTCCGTTAGTCACATCGGACCATACCGAGTTATTTCTCGCGACATGGCAGTGAAGCGTGCCAAACTCGCCCTGTGTTCTATTAAGCTCGAACGGGATGTGGTTGGCATCCAGGCCGGAGCGACCATTGGTGATAAGAGTTCCAAGCGCTACATTCTCGATCAGCGCGTAGAGCTTTTCGACATCTGTCTCTGCAAAATGCGGGGGGACATACATCATTCAATCCTAGGCTTATTTGCTCAAATTTCAGTCATCTGGAAATCTGCTTTGGCGGCACCACAGTCAGGACAAATCCAACTGTCTGGTACGTCTTCCCAGCGAGTTCCAGGCGCAATGCCATCGTCCGGCCAGCCTTCTTGCTCGTGATAAATGAGGCCACAAATCACGCACAACCAGCTCTTGAACGGGATTTCGTCGGGGGATGCTGGGCGGCCTCCGTTTGTTGTCTCACTCATACCTGCGCCTTCTATGACTAGTGCTTGACAGCATGCAGGTAAGGCAAATCTGGTCTAGGCGACAGAGCCAGTTTGGAGCGCACTCAACCAACCAGATTTGCACATGAATTGGAGACCGCAGGGCATTCACCCTGGAATGGATGAGGAACAACAGTCCGAGCTTGCCGCGCCTCTGGGTTGAGCTAGCACTCTGTGAGGTTATATGGAGTCCGCAAGCGAGCCTCATCTAGCCGCGAGAGTTCACCCCGTAAAGGCTCGAGCAACTTCCGGCTAAGCAGAACCCAGCAGGGTGGCCCATTATAGCAATGGCCACCGTCGGCTATTCGTTTGGCCCAGTGCTCAGAACTCGGAATTCGAGAGCAATCTGGCTCTAGAAAACTGGTTGGTCTGAAAGAAAGATCAGGGCAAGTGCCTTTCCGAACCACCGTGATAGCTTGGGCATGTCAATTGTGACGCCAATATCACTTCGTAATTCTATGCCGGCTCGCTCGAGCCGCAACCATCGATACCCACATGAAGACTCTGGAATACGCAAAGAAATTTGGCATTGACGGTTATCTAGTAGTTTTGCTCGCAACGGTTGGTCTATCTTTTGTTTTGCCCGCACGAGAGACCTTTGCGGATTTCGTCAAGCAGGCCGCCTATTTTGCCGTCGCACTTCTTTTTTTATATATGGCGCGAAACTGAAAACGGAGGTCGTTCTCGCCGGCTTTACTAATTGGAGACTTCAACTCGGCATTCCAAGCGTAACGTATATAATATTTCCTTTAATTTGTATATTGCTAGCAAATTTTGCAGAAATGTTCCTCAGCAAAGAACTGGTTTTGGGACTTCTTTATATCGGCATCCTGCCATCAACTGTACAGTCCTCGATCGCCTTTACCGCCTTGGCGCAGGGAAATGTTGCCGCCAGTGTCTGCGCGGCGTCTATCTCTAACCTATTGGGCGTCTTCGTCACGCCAATTCTGGCATCATTTATTCTACATACCAACGACGGCAGTTTTAATTCGGCTGCCGTCGTGAACATTGCTCTTCAGATCGTCACTCCATTTTTGCTGGGACAGGTCGCTAGGCGATGGATAGGGGATTGGATCGGCCGCCACCGCCTACTTTCCTTGGCGGTTGATCGAGGCTCAATTCTGTTGATTGTTTACACAGCGTTCAGTGCGGGAGTGGTCGCTGGTGTCTGGAACAATCTTGACTCCACTCAGTTGCTCGTTCTGATAGCCGTTGTATCCCTCGTTCTAGCGATTGCGATGGGTGTCACCATCGCCGTTGGCAGGCTCTCTGGATTCAACAGTGAAGATAACAAAAGCATGATCTTCTGCGGGTCAACGAAGAGCTTAGCCTCTGGAGTACCGATTGCGAATATACTATTCGCCGGAGGACCGGTGAGTTTGATCATTTTACCATTGATGCTGTATCATCAACTACAGATTTTGATTTGCTCCATGCTTGCCCAATCAATGGCCGCGCGTGCACTAGAGAATGGTAGCCATCTGCAAGCGCCAAGTGCTCGGCCTGGTCCAGTCGGCTGAACCCTAATTGCTCAAGCCAACAACCTGCGCGTAAGTCCCGTCCTGCCGGTCGATTTTTGGCGACGAACCAGTTTGCGGGACTCAGGTTTCAGAGCGACACCTGCTACAATTCCCTTGTCTTGGCCGGCTTGCACTTTACCTTGGCGTGTAGAAGATGTGTCTTCGCCCCCACCCCCCAACCTTCTGATCTGATGACATGACGTTGCCATTACACGGGCTTTGCGCCTTCCCGATAACCCCGGCCAATGAACATGGGACGATCAACGCCGCGGCCTATCGCGCACTCGTTGCCCGGCTGGCTCAGGCAAAAGTGGACAGTATCGGTCTGCTCGGGAGCACCGGGGGCTACATGTATTTCGAACCCGGCGAACGCAAGCGCGGGCTGGACGTGGCCATGGAGGAAATATCGGGCGCCCTGCCGGCCATAGTCAGCGTCGGCGCCCTGCGAACGGACATTGCGATCGATCTCGCGCGCCATGCCAGGTCGGCGGGTGCAATTGCAGGATTGCTCGCGCCGGTCTCCTATGCCCCACTGAGCGAGGGCGAAGTTTTCGAGCATTACGCGGCAGTTGCCGGCGAGAGCGGCCTGCCCATCATCATCTACGACAATCCGGGCACGACGCATTTCGAAATGAGCCCGGCTTTCATTGATCGGCTGGCAGCCATCGAAGGCGTGGTCGCCATCAAGAATGCCGCTGGCGAGACCCACGAGGCATTGGCGCAACTGTCCCGCCAGAGGCGAGCCCTGCCCGCCGGCTTTGCCATCGGCTATAGTGGCGACAAGCGCTCGATCGAGCCGCTCATTGCCGGAGCGGATACGTGGTACAGTGTCATTGGCGGGACACTTCCATCGGTCGGCCTGGCGATGACCCGCGCAGCGCAAGGCGGCAATGCGGACCAAGCCAGGCGCCTGTCCGGGGAATTGGCCCCGGTCTGGAATCTGTTCAAGAAATATTCGAGCATGCGCGTGGTCTATGCGATCGCCGAGGCTCTGGGATATGAGACTGGCACTCCACCCAGGCCAATTCTCCCTCTTTCGGAAGCGGCCAAGGAGGAGGTGGCGTCCGCGTTGCGTGCCCTGGGTGAACTGGCGGCCTGAGACGCCTCACACCTCACGGTTCAAGCAGTCTGGGTGATGCGGCACGCAATGCCAACTGGGTGACCATCACGCCTTCCGGTATCGGGCCACCATCGTCTTGGTTTGGGTTCAGGTACCCACGAGAAGCTTTGCCGCGATGCCCCACATCACCAGGGCGATAATGGTTTCAAGAATGCGCCAGGCGACGGGGTTTGCGAACAGGGGGCGCAGTAGCGTGGCGCCATAACCCAGGGCAAAAAAGAAGGCGAAGGACCCGGTCGTCGCCCCGAGGGCAAACCACAATTCCTGTCCCGGAAACTGCGTGGAAATCGTGCCGAGCAGGACCACGGTGTCGAGATAGACATGGGGGTTCAACCAGGTAAAGGCGATGCATGCCAGCAGCGTTGCGGCCAACGAAGACGGTTCACCGGCGGCGGCAACGGAAAGGGCATCATTGGTCCGCAAAGCCGCCCAGAGGCTCCTGGCACCATAGAGAGCCAGGAAGGCCGCGCCCCCAAACCGCATGGCAGGATCGAGCCAGGGCAGCCACGCGGATACTCGGGCAAAGCTGGTGACTCCGACCACGATCAAGGCAGCATCCGACAAGGCGCAGGCCAGGCACACGGCCAGCACATGTTCGCCCTTGAGCCCCTGGCGCAGCACAAAGGCATTCTGCGCACCGATGGCGACTATCAGGCTCAGGCCCATACCGAGCCCGGTGAGAAAGACTGGAAAATTCATAGCTTCGCTTCGCGTCCCGTTTCCTGAATTCGCTATCTGGTTCAATTGACTTAGGCTAGTTAATCTCACTGATCAGACCTTAGCGGAGCTAAATCATGATCGACTATCCAGCTGCCTTGGCCGTGGCCGCAGTGGTTCGGACGGGAAGCTTTGAAAACGCGGCCAAGGCCTTGCATGTCACACCCTCGGCGGTGTCCCAACGCGTCAAGCATTTGGAGGAGCGGCTGGGCGTGGCGCTTATCGAGCGCGGAAATCCCTGCATCGCCACCGAAAAGGGAGCGCGACTGTGCAGACACATGGAGCTGGTGGGCGCGCTGGAAAACAGCCTGCTCGACTACCTGCCGGAATTGGGCGAGCGCGGCACTACGCCTGTCACGCTCGACATCGCCGTCAATTCCGACAGTCTCGGAACCTGGTTCCTCTCGGCGGCGGCCGACTTGGCACGCTCATCCAATATCCTGCTCAACATAGCAGTTGACGATCAGGATCACACGGTCGACTGGCTCCGACGAGGACGCGTCGTGGCTGCCGTAACGTCCCGGTCGGAACCGGTTACCGGGTGCAGAGCGACCCCACTCGGTAAGCTGCAGTATCGCGCCACGGCCAGCCCCGCCTTCCTGCGGCACTATCTGCCCAACGGAGCAAGTGCAGTGGACATGGCCAAGGCGCCGGCGCTCACTTTCAACCAGAAGGATAGCATGCAGCAGGACTGGCTGCAGACCTTCCTGGGCATCACTGAAACGGTACCCACCCATTGGTTGCCGTCAACACAGGGCTTTGTTGACGCCTGTCTTCTGGGGCTGGGTTGGTGTCTTAATCCGACCGCTCTGGTCCAGGAGCACCTGGCGTCCGGACGCCTGGTCGAGCTTGTTCCCGATGCAACGGTGGACGTTGCTCTTCATTGGCAAGTCAGCAGGATGGCAGCGCACCAGTTTCCTCAGCTAGATCGGTCGATTGTCTCCGCGGCAAGGGCGACCCTGCTCCGCGACTAGCAGGCGGGGGCCACCGGGTGAACGAACTGAATCAACATCGACCCTAAGGTCAGGAGGCGCCTAGCAGTAGTTGCGGTCCTCTATCAAGTGCCGCCTATCTCAGTTCCTTCAAGTTTGCCGGCATGAAGTCGATGAAAGTGCGAACCTTAGCCGAAAGGTACTTTCGGCTTGGATAGTCTGCGTGAAGCGTGTTGCTGAATCCGAATGCGGATGGAAAAACGGTCTCCAAACGGCGGGCCAGAATATCCTCATGCACCATCCATTTGGGCAGGAACACCAGACCCATACCCCGAAGGGCCGCCAGGTACAGGATGGTCTCGTTGTCGCTCAGCATCACATTGCCGAACGTGACCTTGTGCTGGCCGTCTGGGCCGTCCAGCAACATGGTTTCGCCGGCATTGATGCGACTGCAGCGCAGCAGCGCGTGGCCGTTGAGTTCGGCGATGCAACTCCTGCAACTTGCCGCTGCCATGATATGGATGCGCTGAATGTCGATTCAGCCTAGCGGGTTCACGCCATTCTTGGACCGACATGTCGAACGATCTCACAGGGTGCAACGCCCCTGCTGCCGCGATTGTCCCGGCTCGACTTTGGTCACACCGACGAAAGCATCCTCGACCGCCTCGAAGCGCGTCGCTGCTGACCTGCATCATGGCGCTGCCGTCTTTCCTCCTCGCGCAAGAAGCGCGAGATGTAATCGCATATCCTAGTATCTCCTGCTAGAAAAGTTCAGGCGAACGCTCGGTCAGAAAATCAATGAAAGTGCGAACTTTCGCAGAAAGATATTTTCGGCTGGGGTAGACGGCATGGAGCGTGTTCGTCAGGCCAATGGTTCCCGGGAGCACTACCTCCAGACGGCCTCCCTTCAAGTCCTCCTCGGCTAATTTTGTGGGCAAGTAGACCAACCCCATACCACGCAAGGCGGCCAAGTGAAGCATCGTCTCATTGCCGCTCAGAAGGACATTGCGAAACGCAACTTTCCCGCCTTCCTTGTGACCATTGAGCAGAACGCCGTCACTGACATTCATGCCATTAAAGCGAAGGAGTGCGTGACCGCTCAACTCAGCAATCGTCTGGGGACGCCCGGAACGGTCCAGGTAGTCGGGCGCCGCCATCAAGAAAAGATCGATGTCGACCAAGGGACGGGCGATCAACCCAGGGTCGAGTCGACTGGATGACATTGCGCGTAGGGCCAGGTCAAACCCGTCGTCCACCAAGTTTATCACCCGGCTGCTTAGGTCAAGGTCTAGGCTCACATCCGGATAGCGCTGAATATAGTCCCTCAGAACAGCCGCGAATCCCGAGGTTGCCATCCATACCGGCGCGCTGATCTTGAGAGTTCCGCGCGGTGAAACGGTAACGTTGCCAATCGCGGCCTCCAACTCCTCCAAACTTTCAAGCATTTGCTTGGCGTGATTGAAGTAGAGGATGCCGGGCTCCGTCAGGCTGACGGTACGGCTGGTCCGGTTCAAGAGCCTGCTTCCGAGGCGGCGCTCGAGATGTGTAACGTGTTTGCTCACCATTGCAGTCGAGATGCCGAGCCGGTTGGCGGCAGCGGTGAAGCTTTTGAATTCGGCGACAGCGCAGAACACTTTGAGGCCTGTCAACGTATCCATAGATCATTAACTCAGGAGAAACGGTTCATCAATGTGGGCCACATTGATCGACCGAACAGGAAACGTCAAATACCCCACATCGTCAGACGCTGCCTGAGGGCACGGTTCCCGCAGCGGCGCAAACGCCCAAACTGAACCTAAGAGCAATGAGGACAATGCGGTGCCAGACCCTCGACTGCCAACGTATTTCATCAGCCATGGTGGCGGTCCCTGGCCATACATGACGGGTGAGTTCCGCCGAAACTTCGACCAACTCGAACGCTCGCTCCTCGATATGCGTGTGGAACTTGGCGATAAGCCGAAGGCAGTTTTGGTTGTTTCCGGCCATTGGGAGGAGAGGGGCTTTGCCATCTCTTCCGGTGAGAAGCCGGGCATGGTCTACGACTATTATGGCTTTCCCGAAGAATTTTATCGCATCGTCTATGCTGCCCCTGGATCGCCGTCGCTAGCCAGACGGGTGAAGGACTTGCTCGGCGGCGCCGGTATTGCTGCCGCGCTCGACCCAACACGCGGCTACGATCACGGCACCTTCAGTATCCTCAAGCCGCTCTATCCCGACGAAGACATTCCCGTAGTCCAGCTCTCGCTGGACGCCGGCTATGACGCCGCGTTGCATCTTGCGGTCGGTCGAGCGTTGGCGCCGCTGCGCGACGAGGGCATCCTCATTGTCGGTAGCGGACTGAGCTATCACAATCTGTCGCAAATGCGCGGCGCCGCCGGCAATGAGCCATCAAGGCGCTTCGATGCATGGCTGCAGGAAACCCTGGTAAACACACGCGACAAGACCCGCAGCCACAGGCTGATCGAATGGGAAAAGGCGCCCGCCGCCCGTGTGGCGCATCCGCGGGAAGATCACTTGATACCGCTCATGGTCGTTGTCGGTGCCGCTGAGGGTGAAGCGGCAGCTACCACCTTCCACCAGAAAGACTTCATGGGTGGACTCACTGCATCGAGCTTCCGTTTCGGCGGGCTCCCCACAATCACCGATCGGTAGCGAAAGGAACCAAGACATGACTACCAGCAACAAGGAAATCGTCACGCACTTCTATGACCAGCTGTTCACTCACGGCAATCTGAACGTGATCGACCAGTATATCGGCAACGAATACATCAACCACAACCCCAACGGTGGGGATGGCGCCGACTCATTGCGCGGCTTCATCAAGTATTTCAAAGGGGCTCATCCTCAGATGACCCACACCGTCCATCGCGTTCTTGCCGAGAACGATCTGGTTCTGCTGCATTCGCACGCCATTCTTGACCCCGGCACTCCGGGGTCAGCCGTCATCGACATTTACCGTGTGGACGATGGCAAGATTGTCGAGCACTGGGATGTCATCCAACCGGTTCCCGAGACCTCCACGAGCGGGAATGACATGTTCACGACCTTGAGCGATCCGGCGGGGCCGTCGCCCGATCCGACCGCCTCCGCCGCGGCCAGTAAGAAGGTGGTGCTGGCCTTTCTCGATGAATTGACAGCCAAGCGCGACCTGTCAGCCTATGACCGCCATGTGGCCGGCCCCTACTATCAGCACAACCCGACGCGCGTGAATGGGGCCGAGGCGGAGCGGGAGGGCTTCGTTCAAACCTTCGCTGCCATGCCGAACCTTTCCATCGACGTGAAGCGGGTGATTGCCGACGGCGACATGGTCGCCGCCCATATCCATTTCAAGCCCAGCCCGGATGATCGCGGCGCGGCACTTATGGAATTCTTCCGCGTGCGCGACGGAAAGGTCGTCGAGCATTGGGATGCGATGCAGCCGGTCCCCGAGACCTCGCGCAACACCAACACGATGTTCTGACGTCACCCAGGCGGCATGGATGACACCTAACCAAGACCCTGCATGATATGCGGTCGTTCGCAATGACAAACAAAGGGTGCGAAGTCCAATCGATGCAGGTCGGTACTAGTCCCATCAACTTGAGAGACCCGAAAATGAAGCTCGCAAAATCCTCCTATCTCACGGCCATAGCGGCGGCGCTGCTTCTTGCCGCGACCGGTTCAGTGTCGGCCCAGGAGGCCGTCGTTCCCGCCAATGATATCGAGGCGCTGTTTACAAGCCCTGATCCTACGCTCAACGCGAACAAACAGGTCGTATACCATATCGTTCGTGACCTGATTGAAGCAAATCATTGGGAGCTCGCCGACAAATATCTCACCGAGCGATATATACAGCACAATCCCAACGCCAAATCTGGTCGAGACGGAACCGTTTACTACTTTACGCAAGTCCTGAAGTTCCCAAAAATACCAATTCCGACGAAGATTGGTCTGCCGGTTGCATTCGTAACGGCGGAAGGCGACCTTGTGACGGTGGCGACCATTCACACCGAAAAAGATCCGCACGACGCGTCCAAGACCTACACGCAGACGTGGTACGATACTTGGCGGATTGTAGACGGCAAGGCTGACGAACATTGGGATTCGTCGCCGAAGTATTGAAGGCTTGCGACCTGAGCCCCTAGATCTCCTCGGGATTCTGGTAGAGTCCGACGTCTCGGAAGGACGATCGGATGAAGCGCGGCGGATTAGACGCCCGGGAACGAACCGGGCGCCTCCTCCTCTCACCAGAGAGACCTCGGATGCGGGCTCACCACATCAGTGACCAGCGGAACTTTCGAACCGGTCGTCTACCTCACGGAAAACTGCCTCTTCTCCCTCAAGGTCCGCCGGTTCCTTCTGGAAGCAGGACTGACCTCGGAAGTAGAAAGCCACGATTTTCGTGCCGGCACCCAGCAGCAGGAAGCCATCCGGGCGAAACTTCAGCCGAATCTCGAGACGGTGAGCTTTCTCGCCGCCCAGGTTGAGCCCGACTGCTACCTCATGGAGTCCGACGACATCGTGACAAAGCGCGAACTCTCCCAGTTGAGGGGCTGTCCGGCACGAGTACCCCAAAACACATCCCTCAATGTGATTTTGCCGGTAGTGGAGCGGAGGCGAACCGCATTGACGGCGATCCGTTTGCAGTCAGCGACCGTGGTTTGACAGCCTGAAGGTGACAACATGGTGGCCCGGGGTCACAACAACCTCACGTCCAGCGTCGACCGACACGCCATCGACCACAGGCTCCAGATGCGCGCGAGATAGGCGCAGCGTTCCGCGCGTTCCGTCTGGCACGGTGATCTCGTATCGAACATCTTCCCCAACTACCGTCCAGTCGGCCGAGATTTTTCCGCGCACTGAATCATAGTGAGCCGTTACCGGCGACAGTTCAGGAATAATCGTTGGGGAATAGATGATGTGCTCAAACCCCGGTTGCTTCGGGTCGGGCCGAAAGCCTGCAACACTTTCGAGCAGCCAATCGCATACCGCTCCGAAAGCATAGTGATTGAACGAATTCATGTCCGGATCAAAAAGGGTTCCATCCGCCAGCACGCCATCCCAGCGCTCCCAGATCGTCGTAGCGCCACGTTTGACCTGATAAAGCCAACCTGGGACCTCCTCCTGAAGAAAGACGCTTGCCGCGAGGTGTCCCTCTCCGACCTTGGACAGCGCTGGGAGCAAAGCCGGCGTTCCCAAAAAACCCGTCCCGAGTCGGCCACCGGTCCGACCGATGGCTTGACGAAAACAATCGGTCGTCGCCTCGACAAGTTCGGGAGGCACCAAATCATGCAGGAGCGCCAGAGCATATGAGGTCTGATCATCATGTTTCAATCGGCCTGACGCAGTGATGAACTCTCTCCGAAAGGCGGTCTCGACAGCTGAACGCATCTGTTCAAGACGAGCACCGGTGTCGGTCTCCCCGAGGATGTCGGCAACTCTTGTTCCGATGGTCAGGCTGATGAACAGGTAGATGGTGGCTATCGCGTCCTTCCCGATGGTTGGAAGCGGGTTTGCCTCAGTACCGGCCGGCTGAAGCCAATCGCCGAGACAGTATCCACGCATGCCTGGAGTGTTAGGCGGCCTTACAACCCCATCCGTCGTAAGCGACCAGGCGAAATCTATCCAGCGAACCATTGCTGGAAAGGCTTCAGCGATTATATCCTCGTTGCCATAGTGTACATAGAGGCGCCAAGGGATGATGGTGATGGCATCTCCCCAGCCCATGGATCCGCGCTGCTTGCGGTTCCCGGGCTTCATGCGCACCACATGGGGCGATGTGTGAGAAATGGCACCATCGAGTGCCTGATCCACCATCAGATCGCGAACGAACTTGGTCAGAATGCCTTCGCTGTCGGCTAGATAACAGGCCGCAGCAGCGAAGACCTGGGCATCGCCGCTATAGCCCAGGCGTTCATCTCGTTGAGGACAATCGATCGGCACGTCGATGAAATTGGAGCGATGCGACCAGATCGCGTTCTCGAAAAAGCGGTTCACCAGCTCGTTGCCGCACGAGAAGCCGGCGGTCGCGTCAGGCACGGAAGATATCGGTACTGACTGTATCTTCGTGATGCGCGCACCATCTGAAGCGGTGACTCGTGCGTACCGAAATCCAAAATAGGTAAAGATCGGACTGTAGTCGATGAGGCCGCGTTCATTCACTTGAACCCTGGAGATAGCTTCTGCGCTGCGGTAGTTTACATTGTAGAATTCGCCTCGCTCATCGAGGATTTCAGCGTGTTCGATGAGGATTTCCCCTGCGGTTTCCCCTGCTATCGAGACGCGCACGTATCCTGCTGCGTTCTGTCCGAAGTCGTAAATGGTCCTCCCGTCAGTGTCCCGCCATTGCCGTATCGGGTCGAGGGGTGAAAGCTCGCGCACTGGCGCGCATTCGTGCAGGATCAGCTTGCGTGTGTCGAATACGATGGATCTGACGCCCTCTCGAGGCCTTGATGCGAATGTCGCGTCGAAGATTTCCCCAAAGTAGATTTGAGACTTCCGAACCGGTGTCTGCCCGCTCAGCCAATGCTCGTCAGTGGCGACCAGAACCTTTGAAAAATCCTCTCCTGAACGAATTTCAGCAATGGCTGAAACCTCGGTGCCCCAGACCTCCGTCCGTCGCTCCGACATCCACATCAGGGGCGAACGGTACCAACCATCGCCGATCCAGATGGTGATCGTGTTTCTGCCCTCTTTGAGCAAATGGGCAACATGGTAGACTTGGTACGACAACCTCGCATCATAGGTCGTCCAGCCGGGCGTCAGCACATCTTCGCCGACACGTTGGCCGTTAATGAAGGCACGATAGAGACCGCAGGCGGATACGCGCAGGATCTCATTGCCGCGCACGAGTTCTACATCGAACTCCCTCGTCACCTGACTTGCGGGGCCGCCTTCGCCGCGATCTGTCAGAGGCACGATCATCTTGCCCACCCATTCAATGGGGCCGACATACTGTCTCGTTTCCATCAGCGTGATCTCCCGATTGGGTCATAAGCCAGCAAGGTAGTGGTTCCGCTATTCACTTCCGCCTCGCCGACCATCGCTTCCCCCGGAGACCAATGTGAACTCCGAAGCGATCCGCTCCCACGTCGAAGGCGTGGGTCGCGAAATGCATGGCCAAATTTGCCTATCCACCGTAACGGATGCGCTGCCTCGTGCCGCGCTGGGTCGGATCCGGGATGGGAACAGCTGACAGTAGGGCCCGCGTGTAATCGTGCTGCGGATTGGAACAGACTTCTTCAGTGTCTCCGATTTCGACGACCCGGCCCCGGTACATGACGGCCGTGCGGTCGCAGAAATAACGAATAACCGAGATGTCGTGGCTGATCAGGATGAAACTCAGCTCCAGCTTCTCCTGCAAATCCAGAAGCAAATCTAGGATCTGCGTGCGCAAGCTCACATCCAGAGCCGATGTCGCTTCGTCGGCGATCACTACCCGTGGCTTCGGTGCGATCGCTCGCGCAATTGAGATGCGCTGGCGCTGTCCACCCGAGAAGGCATGAGGATACCGCGAGGCTGCGGTCTCCGGTAAACCCACCAGATCAAGGAGTTCTTTCACCCGCGCGGAGATTTCTGGTCCCCGCATCAAGCTGCCGGTTATGAGCGGCTCCGCTATGATCTGACCGACTGTCATGCGTGGATTGAGCGAGGCAAAAGGGTCCTGAAAGACCATGCGTATGTCACGCCAGGCCTGCTTAAGTTCACCGTCGTTGAGAGGAGCCAGATCGATAGTCTCAGCGTCCGCTTTCCTGTAGAGAATCTCGCCCGAGGTCACGGAATAGATACGCTGCAAACAGCGCCCTAGCGTGGTTTTGCCGGATCCGCTTTCGCCAACAATGCCGAGATTCTCGCCCGAACGAAGTTCAAGTTCGGCATCATCGACGGCAACGAGCACCTCTTTCTTCAGACCAAGGAGTCCGCTGGGAATCGGAAACTCCTTGCGCACCTTGTTGGACACCAGGATCGGTTGGCCGATCTCCCGGGCCGCACGCATTTTCAGACGGCGCTCTGATGGCCGGTCGAGTTCATGGACTGCTTCCAGCAGCCGCTTCGTGTAGGGATGCTTGGGTCCGGCGAATATGTCGCGCACCGAACCGGTCTCGACGACTTTGCCATGGCGCATGACCGCTATTTCATCAGCAATTTCGGCGACGACGCCCATGTCATGAGTGATGAACAACACCGCCATGTCGCTCGAAGTCTGCAACGACTTTATCAGGGCCAATATCTCGGCCTGAATCGTGACATCCAGCGCCGTTGTCGGTTCGTCCGCGATGAGCACGAATGGATCGCACGCCAACGCCATTGCGATCATGGCCCGTTGACGCATACCGCCAGAGTATTCGAACGGATAGCGATCGATCGCCAGTTCGGGCTTGGGTATCTCCACCTTGCGCAACAGCTCCACGGTGCGTTCACGGGCCTCACCCTTGGACACTTTCTCATGAACGCGGATCACCTCCCCGATCTGGTCGCCAATGCGATGCACTGGTGACAGGGAACTCATCGGTTCTTGGAAGATCATCGCTATGTCGCGGCCACGAATATTCCGCAGGGTCTGCGATTTCGGATTCAAACGGGTGAGTTCGATAGGGCCGTGAATGATCCTTCCATTCGTATCACGGTGTTTGTTGAGAATGATCTCGCCGGCAACAATGCGACCTGGCTTGTCGACGATCTGCAGGATGGAGCGAGCCATCACGCTCTTACCCGAACCACTCTCACCAACAACGCATAGTGTCTTGCCGGGTTGAATAGAAATGCTCACATCGTCGACGGCGCGGAAGGCGCCCTGTCGACTTTCGAAATGCGTCTGGAGGCCCCGGACGTCTAGGGTAGTTTGGTCGCGATCGGTACCAGACATTCTAACGACCTTCATTGGCATAGGGATCAGCTGCATCGCGCAGACCGTCGCCCAGGAAGTTGAGGGAAAGCACCGCGAGGCAAACCGCCACCCCTGGCACGAATAGCCACGGAGCCTGGGCGATCGAGCGAACGTTCTGAGCCTCCTTCAACAGCACGCCCCACGAGATCGTTGGCGGCATCAGGCCCACGCCAAGAAAAGACAATGCTGTTTCGGCGATGATCATTGCTGGGATGGCCAGGGTAACGGACGCAATGACGTGGCTGAGGACAGAGGGCATCATATGCCGGAAGATAATGCGGCTCTGACTTCCGCCATCCAGTCGTGCAGCCACGACAAAGTCCTCGGTTCTCAGCGCCAGAAATCGTCCACGGACCACACGCGCCAACTCAGTCCAGCCCACCAGCGACAGGATGGCGGTGATCGCCAAGTATCGCGTCATGGGCGGCCAGTCCTGAGGCATCGCAGCGCTCAGGCCTAACCAAATCGGGATTGTCGGTAAGGACAGAATGAGTTCAACCACCCGTTGGACCACCATGTCCAGCGTGCCGCCGTAGTAACCGGACAGTCCTCCCAGAACGAGACCGATGATCAGGCTGAGCGTGACTCCAGCCAGTCCAATCGACATCGAAACGCGCGTTCCGTGAATTGTGCGGCTTAGTACGTCGCGCCCCAATCGATCAGCACCGAACAGATAGAAGCGCTCGGTAGGATCGCTGGTCGTTAGGAAGTGTCGGTTCGAGTTAAGTACCCCCCACATCGTATAGGGTGCACCCTCGCCAAAAAAGCTGAGATAGATCTTCCGTTCCGGGTCTGTGGCAAAATTGGACTGCAGGCTGATGGGGTCGCGCTTCATTGTCATGGCATCGACATAAGGCCTCAACGCCCACCCCCCGTCGGTATCAACATCGATGAAGTGGATTGCCTGGGGTGGATGGTAGACATGAGGCGAAGACGTGCTGCCGGGATCGAACGGGGCAAGGAATTCGGCAAACATCCCAATGATGTAGAAGAGCAGCACGACGAGAGCGCTCGCTACGGCGAGCTTGTGCCTGAGAAACGCCATCCACATCAGTCGCCATTGGGACGCCTGGTCATTCGCTATCATTTCGTCCGAGCGCGGATCGATAAGTACAGTGCTTTCGGTCATTGGAAGCGTATCCGCGGATCGATAAGGGCGAGGAGGATGTCCGACACGAGCATGCCAATGACGGCTAGGCTGCAAAGCAACAGGATGAAAGCGCCTGCCAGGTACATGTCCTGAGCAAGGAGCGCCTGGAGCAGCAATGGTCCCGTCGTCGGCAGTCCAAGCACGAAGGCTGTGATGACCGCACCCGAGATCAGCTGCGGGAACGCCCATCCGATGGTCGATACGAAGGGGTTGAGAGCCAGCCGAACCGGATACTTCAGGACGAGCTGAAGCTCACTCAGGCCCTTGGCACGGGCCGTGGTCACGTAGGGCTTGTTCAACTCGTCTAACAGGTTCGCGCGCATGATGCGGGTAAGCCCTGCAGTCATGCCTAGACCAAGAATGATCATAGGCACCCACAGATGGGACAGGAGGTCAACGAACTTGCCCCAGGACCACGGCGCCTGACGATATTCCGGCGAGAACAGGCCCGAAACATCCTTCCCGAAGTGCACGATTGAGACATACATGATCACCAGAGCGATAAGAAAGCTAGGCACGGCTAAGCCGATGAACCCAATAACCGAAGCGATGTAGTCCCCAACCGAGTACTTCTTGACTGCGGAATAGATGCCGATTGGAAGGGCGACACTCCACGCAAACATGAGCGTCGCGATCTCCAACGCAAACGACAGCCCCAAGCGCTCCCAGATCAGTTCGGAAACCGGTTGGTTCCACTCGAAGGAGACGCCGAAGTCGCCACGCAAGACATTGCCGATCCAGATGAAATACTGGACGACCACGGGTTGATCGAGCCCGAAGCGTTGGCGCAGCGCATCCAGGCGAGCCTGATCCACGGTGTCGCCAGACTGCATGAGCGTCTGTGCATAGGTGGTCACATAATCGCCGGGCGGCAGCGTTATGAGGAGGAACGCAACCAATGAAGCCGCAAAAAGGAAGGGTACGGCCCACAGGATACGGCGAAGAATATAGCTGAGTAGCATTTTGACCTCGGCCTGGGGAGTTACGCTGGGCGAGGCAAAACGAGAGTGCCGCACAGTGTGCGGAACTGAGCATCCTCGTTCCGCGTCATGATCGCCTTTGTTTCTAGTGAAGGCACTTCCGGGCGCCTGGGGTACCGAGAGATAGCAGAGCCGCGCCCGACATGCCCCGGGGTCAATCGGCCAGTTACGACCAGCGAACCCACCCTGCGGTCGGCGGCAGCGCCAAAGCCCGATCCACCCATATGCACACCTCCCTCTTTGACGTACTCAGATCGCACGCCACTCCTCCGAAAGACACGATTTCTACCGCTTTCTTTCATTATGAAAGAAAACTAGTCCGACCTTTTTGTCAACAGTCACCGGGTGGAAATGAGGTCGTCTACCGGCTAGCTGCTGCCAGCACGTCGTGGGACGTTTCTAATATCGTATCTGGCTTCAACATCGTCTGATCCATGACGGTCTTGGCCGCTCCGAGCAGCACTGCTCTGTGGCCGAGTCCGCTGTGCACGATCCTGGGCACCGGCCAGACGTCGCCGCCAAGTCGCGAGTTGAAAATATCCAGGATAAGTTGCCGACCGCGGTTTATCTGACCGGAGAGCACGATCGTCGTGGGGCTGAGAATGGCCGAGGCAGAGCCGATGGCCAATGACGAATAGCCGATAAGCTGGCGGGCCGTCTCAAGGCGTAAGTCCCCGGAAATCTCGCTATCGAAAATACCGAGATCGAGCTTGCCGGCCTCGTACGCGTCTGCAGCCGATGAAAGTGCATCAAAGACCTGCTCCGTCAGCCCCTTGCCAAGTCGCAGTTCCTCCTTCGTGCCAAGCAGAGGAAACTGTACTCCGCTGACCTGCGAATCATCCAGATACCATTTCAATTCACCGGCTGCATCGGCAGCGCCACGGTACACTTCGCCATTGACCATCAAACCGGTACTTGCGCCGGGGCCGAGCGAGAGGCGAACCAGGATATCCACGTGGCGTGAACTGCCATAGTTCCACTCGCCGATTACCCCGTAAATATGATCGCTATCGACGAAGATGGGCAAATCGAAATGGGCGCAAAGCACCGAGTGCAGCGGCAGCGACCGCCAATCCAGCGCGGCGCTGGTACGAACGACTTCGCCCTTTGGCTGCTTGACCATCGACTGCACCGCGACGCCGAGGCCACAAATGCCATCGAAGTCGCGTCGTCCGATCTCTAACAACTCCCGTATGAGGTCGAGCACAATTTGAGTGTTCACCTCTCCATCAAAGGCCGGAGCAACCTTTTTTTCGACTGTAATCCTCCCAGAAAGATCACTCAGAACACCGTAAATACCGCTGGTGTGAGCGTATAGGCAGACGGTTCCGTAGCGATGACCCGTGAAGGTAACGAGCCCCGCAGGGCGGCCGCCCGTCGACGCTTCGCGGCCGGTATACTCAACAAGCCCTTCTTCCACTAGCGACGACAACACCCGCGTGACGGTGGGAAGGCTGACACCGGTTGCCGCGGATATTTCCGATGGCGTCGAGTTGCTCGCACGCCTCAGATACTCGAGAACGATGTATCTGTTTCTCACCCGCGGAAGCTTCTTGCTGTCGATCACGGCTATCTCTTTGTTTTGTGTCGGAAGGACATGTTGATCTAGGCACAAAGGCTCCCCTTCCATATCCCGCATCGGAACCAAGGCACTTCATCGCGGCCGTTTGCCCCTATCCACGCAGGTCGAGGACGGACGCCGTTTGGCGACTTACCCCACAATGAGATCCTTGCCCTCTTCTTTGCAGAAGCGAAACGTGGAAGCAATTTTCAAGCAAATCCTGATGCGCGAATCTTTCGCCGCCACGCGCCAACGCTGCGCCCAAGGATACCACGCTGAACGGGTTTCCCTCTGAGGGGCCTCGCAGCATGAGATCAAACGTGGCCCACGACATGGCGGTGATGCCCATTGTGCTTCCCACTTCCTAGCGCACCAGCATTGGCAAGGCTGGTGTCTTAGGAGCTGCCGCGCCGGCCCTCCGAACGGACCCCGGGCTCTCATGGCCAGCCGCGATAGGCTTATTAATCAGCATCTAACCACTTCGATCGCATTGACGATCGCATCGCCCTGCAGCGGACGAAAATGCAGATCGAGTTTTCCGTTTCTCGCAGTTGCTGACACAGTCCGCTTGACGACGACCATCTTGCCGTTGGCCTCAGCCGCAATATCGATGCTTTCCAAGGCCAACTTGCCGTTAACGAGCACATCGAAACGACGCTCACCTCGGCCCGCGAGGGGTTCGAGAAATGTCAGGGTAATCTCGTGACGCCCCTCGCTCACCGGAATGGAATAGCGGAAATGTCCCTCGCGGAATGTGGCGGCGACCTCGGGATCGGCTGTGTTGGCAATGGGAGCCGTCACCCTGGCTCGGCCGTAGTCGGCCGGCTTCGTGGTGGTGCCGGCGCGGCCGCCGTCAAAGAAGCTATCGGAGCCAAAGCGCCCGGACTGCGCAGCGGCTGCAACCAACGCTCCACAATCGATGCGCACTTCGGTCGCAGTTCTCCCCGAAACTTCTAGAACAATGCGATCTTCTCGAGGTCCGTCCGGAAAGTGACCAGTGGCCACAATGACGTTATCGCCGATATCAAGCTCGACGGCTTCCCACACACATGTCTTTAGCGCGCCTACCGCTCGCATCCCAAGCGGTCGACCGTTCACAGTCAAGCTAGTCCGATCGGCGTTGCTGTAAACCCGGAGGTCATTGACCCGATACGCTCGATCGACATAGCGGCGCCCCGTGATATGGACGGTCGGGGCTGAGCTCCAGTTCGCCTTGTAGAAGAAAAACGCATCCTTTCGGATCTTGCGGTCGTAGGTAACGAGACCCTTTGTGTTCAGATCATCGGCGTCACCCTCCCGCCTTACCGTGGTGGCGAAATCGAAGCCGGACCAGACCCAGCTTCCCCACAGGTAAGCCTTGCTCGCCAGGACGGCCCACGTCGCTTCATGGACGTAGGTCATATATTCTTCAGGTTGCAGCCGCCCTCGCGAGTCCGGAGGTCCGCCAAGTGGGTTGTCGGAATGAATCGTTACGGCGCCGCCGCCGCCATACTCACTCACCGCCAGCGGTTGCCACGGTCGTCGCTGCCGGATGGCGTCGAGATGCGGGCCCAGATCCGAGATCGCGCCATAGTACCAACCGAAATACCTGTTCAGGCCGACCAGATCTGTGGTTGGCGCGACGATCGGAATGCCGTCGTCGTTTGGAAATCTGCCCTCGCACGCGTTGGCTTGGGTTGTCGGCCTGGTCGGATCTTCCGCCTGGGCCAAGGCGCTCAATTCTTCAAGCATGGCCGTAGGGTCAGACGCTCCTCGATTGCCCTTGAACATGCCAGGCAGGACCGAGCCGAAATCCACCTCATTTGCAATTCCCCAAGTGACAATTGAGGCGTGGTTGTAATTCTGCCGGATCAACTCGCGCAGCTGCTGCCTGGCGTTGTTCATCAGCTCGGAACTGGCTTCCTGCTGAGTCTCCCCCAGCATCCAGATCGTTACCAGCGGAATTTCGGCCCAGAGAATCAGCCCATGGCGGTCGGCAAGCTGGTGTATCGTGGAGCCGTGCTGGTAGTGACCCAGTCGAATGCTGTTCGCACCCGCTTCGAGGATCATGTCGATGTCGGCCGCGATATCGGCCGCATTCACCGCCCACCCCTTGCCCGCCCGGTCCTGATGCAGACTGATGCCTTTGAGCCTATGGGGCGATCCGTTCAGAATGAACCCGCGTTCGGGATCAAATCCGACTTGTCGCACACCGAACTGCTGGGCGACCAAATCCAGCACTTCGCCCTCTTCAGTGCAGCATTCGACAATGAGACGGTAGAGATAGGGATCGCTGATGCCCTGCCACAACCGGGCCTGCGCTATGGTTAGTTCGTGCTCGAGGGCGCATCCATCGCCGGCATGCATCGATGCCAGCCTTGACTGCTTCGCCGCGATGTTTCCCTCAGCATCGACAAGCTGTGTAGTCACGACAACGGAAACAGAATTGGAGGTGGAATTGCGGAGCAATGACCGAACGGCAATCGTGGCCGCGCCATGATGAACCGATCGGGTCTCAGCATAGATACCCGAGCTGCCAAAATCGAGCATTTCGAGATGTACCGAAGAGGTTCCTACAAGACAGACGGGACGATAGAGCCCACCATGGACAAAGAAATCTCCCGCCAAAGGCAGGATGTCGCCATTGGGGTGACCGGCCCGTGGAGCGGAATTATCGACCTTCACGACCAGGATATTGGGCTCCTTGATACGCAAAACGGCGGACGCGTCGAAACGGAAGCGAGAAAAGCCGCCAGCATGATGGCCGAGGAGCACCCCATTCAACCACACCGTCGCCGATCGGCTGGCGGCATCGAATTGCAGCCAGGCCTTCTTGTTGCCAAAAGCCGCATCCGGAACAAAGCTCAGGCGATACCATCCGACGCCTTGATGCAGATTAATGTGGCTGGGCGGCGCATGTTCGATCTGCTGCTCCGACACATAGTAACCGACCCTGTTCCAGCTGTGTGGAACACTGACCATCTGCCAGCCCTTGTCGTTGAAATCGGGATCTTCCGCACCGATCAGCTCATCGTCTTGGCGGAAACGCCAACCGCCGGTCAGCGGTTGGATCGGCCGAATCGTGTCAGACGGATCGCACCAAGTGGCCGTGGTCGTTCCTGAATTGTCTTCGATGTCAGCTAAAGGCAGGCCTGTCGTCACCTAGATCTCCGGTCGATCGAAATTGTAGTCGAGCCAAGGACCGGCACGGCACCTTCAATCTCGGCCACGAGGTTGATTAGTCTTGCCGGTCGGGACGGCCAGGTCGCATTGTTGGAGGCCGGCTACGCTATCAGCGTAATCGGCAGAACTGGCTGGTGCGGAGATCACTCGGCAACGGGTAGAGCAAGTCGCACGGGGCGGGAGGAGCCCCGTGCGATACGCGCCAAACCGGGCGAATCAGCCCGTTTTCGGCGTTACTTGTAGAACCAGGTCTGCAGCAAGGTCGGTCCAGGCGTGGGGTAATAGAACCCACTGGGCATGGTCTCAGGCACGTTCATCAAGTTCGTCTTCGCGATCCCATATGTCACGGCGGCCTTAGTCACTCCGATCTTCTCGTAGGCATCGGCAGCAAGCTGGTTGATCTGACCGCGCAGTTCGACCTTTTCATCCATGTCGACGGTGCTGCGCGCTGCCTCCCAGAGCCGGAAGCGTTCCTTGATACTCTCAGGTGGTTCCTCTCCTTGAGCTCCGCCGGTCTGATACCACTGCCCCCAAGTCACGGCCCAGATGACGTTGTTCTGAAGCGGGACCACGTCAGGGAAGCCAACGAGCTTGTTGCCCAACTCGTCCCAGACTGCGGCATCGTGCTGATTGGCTGCGACGCGCTCGGAAAAGAAGGTGCGCTCGATTGGGTTGATGTCAACGTCAACGCCGATCCTGGCCCACTGTTGCTCGATGATCTCCAATTGATCGACGTGGTCAGGCATATATGTCGGAACGACGTCGATGATGAAGCGTACCGGCTTGCCGCTCGGCAGCACGCGCGTTCCGTCAGCTCCGCGGGTCAGCCCAATGCCATCCAGCAGCGTATTTGCCTGGTCGGGATCATATTCCAGGAACTGTGTCGATAGCTGCTCATGATAGTATGGGTAGCCTTCGAAATCGCCGACTTGCCATGGCTCGCCGACCCCGAGCAGCGCCGTGTCGATAACCTCTCGGCGATCCATTCCCAAGGAGAGAGCGACCCTGAAGTCCTTGGTGTTGAACAATTCACGCAGTTCCGGATCGGGATGGGTCAGGTTCAGGTTAATTGACATCTGGGAGCCGCCGCCGGGGTCCGCCGCGAACATGCGGTAGCCGCCCTTTTCCTGGTTTTCGAACAGGACAGGGCGATTAGCCGGGGGGTCGATATGCCGAAGCGCGAAGTCGATATTGCCCCCGATTACCGAGAGCAGGAGGCTTTCGACGTCCTGCGACACCTCGGCGGACAGGCGATCAATGTAGGGCAATTGATTGCCCTCGGTGTCGACCTGCCAGAAGTAGGGGTTACGCTCCAGCACAACCTGCGTTGCACCGCCAGTGTAGGGCGAGGATATCACCCAAGGGTCCATTGTTGGACGGTCGGGATTGCTCCAGCGCGTCGGCACTTCGATGTCGCCGCATTTCTGAAGATAGAGAGTCTGCCAATCGCCGGCGCCACTATCAGCCACCAGGGCATCGATATCGTCATTGTAGGACGGCAGGAACTGCGAGCAGTAATGTTTGGCGTTGAAGACGGGATACTGCCCCTGCGGCGTCGCCAACTCGTTCAGGAAATCTCCGTAAGGACCGGCGAAGGTGAACCGGACGGTGCGATCATCGACTTTATCCACCTGCACCGGGTCACCATTCACGATCCAGCGAGAATTTGTCGGGGCGAATTCGGTGTTCTTGATGAGATCGTTGACGTTGAAAAGGACGTCGTCAGCCGTGAACGGTTGTCCATCCGACCATTTGAGGCCTTCGCGGAGGTAGAAGGTGAATACCTTTCCCTCCGGATCGACTTCCCATCGCTCTGCCAGATTGGGAACCACCTCGGTAAACTGCGGATTCCAGCGGACCAGGCCCTGGGCGCTCACGAGGCGCAGGATGTGATTGTGATCCGAACTTCCCCGAAGCCCGAAGCGCAGCGTGCCGCCGTACTGACCTACCTCTTGGAGCGGAGTAACAACCTCCGGCGAGGCGGGCAGCCGTTCCACCACGGGTGGCAACGTCCCATCCGCAACTAGTGCGGCCAAGGCCGGCGCTTCCTTATATTCTTGGGCACCAGCGCTGCCTATTGCCGGCAGCAATGCCAATGCACCACTCAGACCTATCAAGGCCGATAGCTTCATTTTCTCCTCCCTCAGCGTGCGTTCTCGCAAGCTATTCACTCCGAAAGCGCGATCGTGCCGCTTACTTTCATATTGAAAGAAAACGATCAGCGCGAGATTGTCAATGCCTTGGCACGAGCATGATGGTTTTCAGGGGCGAGACGAGCTGCTGCGCGAATGTGACGTTGAAATGCCAATCACGTTCACCATGGCAGGGAGACCGTGGGCAGACTACAACAGTTTGAAGCTCTCGTTCATCTCGCCGCCGCAGGCCCAGGGGTCGCTCGGCGGCTGCTTGATGAACGCCTCAAAAGACACGCCTGAACGGCAAAGCGTTTCCCCAAATCCGCACTAGACGCGGAGATTTCACAATAATTGCGTGCGGCCGGGTCAGTGAACCGGATTCAAGCAACCCCATATATTGTCGCTTCGGCGTAGGGCCTATGTCGCTGGGCCCGCCCGGACAGATCGACTCTACAGATCACCACTCGCGGCGCCGTTCCGGCGGAACGAACCGGTCGTACGTATCGGACTCGGACTCCGCGTCCTCATGGAAAACGAGGCGGTTGTCGTCGAGCTGCAGCAACGACAACGAGAAGTCATATTGCTCGGCAACGATCGTGGTCTCTCGCACCGGCTCTCTCAGCCAGACGCCGAGGGGATGCTCGATCGTTCCGCGCCCATCAACCAGCAGTTCGGGATGGAGAGGCAGCGCCGTCGCCGGGATTTCGATCGGCCCGACCGATGTCTTGAAGTAGGCGCCGCTGTGAAGTGCGGGCTCGCTCGACCGGGACCACAGGATGAACCCATCGCGCGATACGACCAGAACAGCGCGCTTTTCGGTGTAGCTCAGCCAGCGCAGCGTCGCCGCGATCAGCGAGACCTTGTAACGCTCGGCGCAGGCTTGCAACATCGCCAGATCGGCGGCGGTGCGCGGCGGTATCTGCCGGCGAAAGTCGTCGAGCGGCATGAGAAAATTCGCGGCGAAAACGTTCGCCTGATGCTCAACCTGCCCGTAGGTGGAATCCCACCGCACGATTTTCTGCTGCCCGCACTCGAAACCCTGTGGATAGGCCACGCGGTGCAAAAGGTAGTGGCCAAATTCGTGTGCGAGTGTGAAGTTGATCCGGCCCTTCGACGTGATTGCGTTGTTATAGATGATGCCCCAGCCCTTGCGGCCTGCCCGCGCCGGATAGAGCGCTCCGTCGAAGGTCGGAAGGTTATCCCCCAACACATTGACGATCGGGTCGTCCGGAAAGCGCTGGCGCGAGTATTCTTTGGCGATCATCGGGATGTCGATCGGAAAACGGTCCGCGCCGAACGCGGCGTTGAGCAGCACCGTGATCTCGTTCGCCCAGCGCTCGGGCCCGAAGACGACTGTCATTCGTCGTCGCCGATCAGGTCCATCATCCGCCGGATTTTCTCTTTCGTCGCTGGGTCCATGGTCTGGTACTTGCGGAAGAACGCCGTATCCGTCGCGTCCGCGACTGGCACCGATTCAGTGATCAGGTAGTCGGGCGTCACGCCGAGCACAACCGCGATTTTCGCGATCTTGTCCGCCGACGGACGCGGCGGGTTGTCGTTCTCCAATTGCCATATGTAACTCTTGCTGGACTCGGCAAGCTCGGCCAGCTTCTCGAGGGTGTAGCCCTTCTTCTTGCGCAGCGTGCGAATCTTCTCGCCGAGGGGCGTAGTCGTGGGCACTAGGTGGCCTCCTTTTGTTCCAAGTTCAGAGTAGCACCATACGAGGTGCCTTGACAACGAATGCCGAGTCCCCGTAGCGTGTTCAGAGTAGTGATACTTCAGATCACCTTAATCCAGAAGGAGACCAAAATATGGTAGGAAAACGCGGACCCGACACCCATCATGTAGTGCCCCACAAGGGCGGCAACGGCTGGGACGTGAAGCGCGGGGGCGCCGATCGCGCCTCGGGACACTTCGACACCAAGCAGCAAGCGGTCGACTTCGGTCGGCAGGTCAGCCGCAGCCAGCAGACCGAACTGCGCATCCACAACCAGGACGGCCGGATCGCGCAGAGCGACAGCCACGGCCGCGACCCGAACCCGCCGAAAGGCTGAAAGCGATCCTGCGATGAAGCATATGGCGACGGAATTTGACGACCTGCCCAAGGGTATCCAGCGGAGCCGAGCGCTCCCGGACGCGACCCTTGGCGCGCTATGGCACTCGATCATCCTCCCCGAGGACGTCAAGCGCCGTCTCGTGTCGCAGGCGGTCCTCAACCTCACCTTGCGCGGCAAGGTCGACCGCAGCGTCTTGCCGCTGCACGGCATCATCCTGCTCGTCGGGCCGCCGGGTACCGGCAAGACATCGCTCGCCCGCGGCCTCGCGCACCGCACCGCCGAGTCGTTCCCCGGCGGCAAGTTCCGCCTGCTCGAAGTGGAGCCCCACACGCTGACCAGCTCGGCCATGGGCAAGACACAGCGCGCGGTGTCGGACCTGTTCTCACAGGCCATCACCGAGGCCGCCGCGGCCGGGCCTACCGTCGTACTGCTCGACGAGGTGGAGACCCTCGCTGCAGACCGGTCCAAAATGAGCCTCGAGGCCAACCCGATCGACATCCACCGCGCGACCGACGCGGTCCTCGTCCAGCTCGATGTCCTCGCGGAAAAGCATCCTCATCTTCTCTTCGTGGCGACGAGTAATTTCCCCGAGGCGGTCGACAGCGCCTTCACGTCCCGCTGCGACCTCGTGCTGCCGATCCCGCTGCCCGACCGCGAGGCCTGCGCCCTGATCCTTAAGGACTGCCTGGGCGGCCTTGGCCGCACCTATCCCGCGATCAGCAAGCTCGCCAACGCGCCGCAGTTCGATCAGTGCGCCGCCGCCTGCGTCGGGCTTGATGGCCGCGCTATCCGCAAGATGGTCGCCAATGCCCTCGCGGCCACGCCCGCGACAGCGATGCACCCCGAAAAGGTCACGATCGCCGACCTGCTGGCGGCGGCCAAGAATGCGAAAGCCAGCCGCATTACCGGGGGTGCCGCATGACCACAGTCGCCAGCCGCACCTTCACCAGCACGCCCGCCCGCGACGCCCTCGCAACGTGGACGGCGATCGTCGATCTCCTGACTAAGGGGCAGACGGGCGCTGCGCGTTCCGAGCTTCTCGCCGTCGGCGGGGTCGCGGCCAGCGTGATCGCCGACCAGGCACCCCAGAATGCCGCGATCGTCGTGACCTGCGACGGGCCGCGGACCCGCATCCGCTGTCTTTACGACGAGGACGCCATCGACGGCGCCGACGCGAACGAGGACCCGCTTGGATACGATCCCCTGAAGGGCGACTGGCGCATCTCGCTCCCGTGCCTGGCCGACGACCTAGCCTGGGTCCAGGCCGCGCTGAAGAAGAACAGCACGCGCATCACCGCCCGCGACCTCGATGAGGCTGTCGCCAGCGAGGACAGCAGCGCGTCCGCGAGCGCGCAGGCCCTCACCCTCGATCCAAAGGGGTTCCTAGGCTCATGACCAGCGTCGCCGTCAACATCTACACCCACTCGGTCACCTACCTCGCCGACAACATCCTGAAGAGCTTCAAGGATGTCATCCGGTTGAGCGGGCTTGACCCCGGCAGGCTTGTCGCGGACTGGGAAACGAACACGCGCGCCCTCAAGACCTGGCTGGGCACCGGCGATCTCGAGCGGGTCGTGCTGGAGGTATTCAACCCGAGGACGGGCGCGCTGATCGTCCGCTGGGACATCGACGTGGTCTACAACTGGTCGTCAGGCGACGGCAGTTTCTGGACCGACACCGAGCAGCTGAAGTACCACATCCGCAAGGCGGGCATGGCGCCGAGCGACGCCTCCTACGACATCCTCATCGAGACCAAGCCGGGACGCCCGGATGTGGCGGGCTGGGGCACGGGCACGTACCGCTCCACCGAGGGTTTCGTCCGGCACAGCCTGGGCTCGACGATCGAGCACTACGGCCTCGGCGGCAGCGCCGCCTACTGGAGGAAGAACTGATGCTGACGATCGATGAGGCGTTCCGCAAGTTCAAGAGCCGCCTGGAGCTCAATGACAAGGAGCAGGCCAACGCTTCGGCGCGGCAGCAAGAGGTACGCGATTATCTCGATACCAAGTTCTCGATCGACAACAGCTTCCTCACCGGTTCCTACAAGCGTCACACCAAAACCAAGCCGCTCAAGGACATCGACATCTTTTTCGTGCTGCGGGATTCCGAGCGGCACTATCGCGGCAAGGCGCCCTCGGTCGTTATCAAGGATTTCTACGACGCGCTCGTCGACAAGTACGGCAAGGACGCCGTGCGAAAGCAGAGCCGCTCCGTGAACATCGATTTCGGCGTCGTCATCGACGCCGAAGACAACACCGACTACCGCATCGTCAGCGTCGACGTCGTACCGGCCTTCACCGCCGGCGACGACTACGAGATCCCCGATACCGACAGCAGCACGTGGATCAAGACCAACCCGAAAATTCACGCGGATAAGGCCGTTGCCGCCCACCAAGCCTTTTCGAATGAGTGGAAGGGCCTCGTGCGCATGGTCAAGTACTGGAACAACAACCCCAAGCATGGCGTCGACAAGCCGGTGAAGCCCTCCTTCCTCATCGAGGTGATGGCGCTCGAATGCCTCTATGGCGGATGGCAGGGCCAGTTCGATCGTGAGCTGCAGGCGCTGTACGCAACCCTGGCCGATCGCATCTTTGATACCTGGCCCGACCCTGCCGGTCTTGGCCCTCCCATCAGCAACGGCATGGATAATGCACGCAAGCTGCGGGCACGGGACCTGCTGACGGCCGCAGCTCGCGAGGCGTCGATCGCCATCGACCACACACGCAAGGGCCGCAACGGCGATGCGCTGAAAGCCTGGCGCGCCTTGTTCGGCCCCAAGTTCCCGCTCTCGTAAATTCCAACAGCAAGGTGAGTCATGTCGAATTGGTCGTTGTCACAGCTGCTTGCCTCCTTGCATGAGGATATCCAGCAGCGCCTCGCCACGGTCAGGAAGACGATCCACCATCCGGGCTCGAAGGGCGACGCCAGCGAGAATGTCTGGATCGCCATGCTCGACCTCTACCTGCCGAAGCGCTACCAGACGGCCAAGGCCCATGTCGTCGACAGCCTCGGCAACTTCAGCCAGCAGATCGACGTCGTAGTTTTCGACCGACAGTATTCCCCCTTCATTTTCACCTACGAAGGTCAGACGATCATACCGGCGGAGAGCGTCTATGCCGTGTTTGAAGCCAAGCAGACCGCCGATGCGGGTCTGGTCAGCTACGCGCAGGACAAGGTCGCGAGCGTAAGGCGGCTCCATCGAACCAGCCTTCCGATTCCTCACGCCGGCGGCGTCTACCCGCCCAAGCCGCTGATCCCCATTCTCGGCGGAATGCTGACGTTTGAGAGCGATTGGAATCCCGCTCTCGGCGCTCCGTTTGCGAGTGCCCTCAATGCCGGCACTGGCGAGCGCCAGCTCGACATCGGCTGCGTCGCTTCGCACGGCCACTTTTTCCGCGACCCCGAGTCGGGGTCCTACAGCTTTGAGAGTGAGAACAAGGCGGCGACCGCCTTCCTGTTCAAGCTGATCTCGCGACTGCAGTTCAGCGGTACCGTGCCGATGATTGACATTGAGGCCTATGCGAAGTGGCTGGTGTAATAGCGCGGCCGGGATTCCGATGGGTGAGGGCCACAACTTTAAGCAGCTACGCAACGCGATCCTGGCCCTGAGTCAGGCGAGCGACTGGGAAGTAGCGCGCAAGGAGTGGAGTCTCGTCGACATCTCCGAGGCCGACGAACCTGATATCTGCCTGTGCGGTCATTTCCCGATCATCGAGATCTGCACCATCGCCAACCGCGTCACGAGACATCGCGCTGAGATTGGCAACCGGTGCGTCAAGCGCTTCCTCGGCCTGCGCTCGGATTTGATCTTCGCGGCCATCAAGCGCATCCGCAAGGACATCACAAAGAGCCTCAACGCCGACGCCGTTGTCTTCTTCAATGAGCGGGGTCTCCTCACGCCTTGGGAGTACAATTTCCTGCAGGACACGCTGGCCAGGCGTGTGCTGTCCCCCGCGCAGAGCGCTACGCGCGAGAATATCAATCGCAAGGTGCTCTCGGCGGTCAGCAGGCGCGGATTTCAGGGCCCGGACTGAGCCCGGTCGCCGCCGATCATCATCATGGTGTCCTCCACGATGGGTACGGAAGAGTTTGCCGACGATGATGAGAATGAAGGGGTGAGGAGGAGACTGGTAGCCGCTATGGAGTCATATCGTCATGTGAGGTTACCGAGGCAGAATGGTGCTGTGCAGTCAGTGAGTTGACAGAATACACTTGCAGGTGTGCGACATAAAAAACTTGTAAATGCACGGCATGATTGACTTGCAGGTGTACGTCATAATATACGTGCAAGTGCACGACATGAAAAACTTGCAAGTGCACGACCATGGCTACACCGCACGAGAAGCTTGCCGACTCCCTCGACGCCCTGAGGGCCCTCCAGGAAGGCGGGCGGCGTGTATTCGCGTCCGGGGAACTGAAGCGCCTAGACCGCGAGCGTCTGATCCAGAACGGATTCCTGCGGGAGATCATCAAGGGCTGGCTCATGTCAACGGGCCCGCAGGCGGAGAGCGGCGACACCACCCCCTGGTACGCATCCTTCTGGGAATTCTGCGCCGCTTATTGCGGCGAGCGGTTCGGCGTAGACTGGCACCTGTCGCCCGAGCAGTCCCTGCTGCTGCATGCCGAAGCCACGGCCATCCCCGCGCAGGTTGTCATCTATAGTCCAAAGGGGACCAACAACACGGTGCAACTGCCGTTCGGGACGTCGCTCTACGATCTCCGGCAGAAGGACATGCCGCCCGCAGCCGACCTCGTCGAACGCCAGGGCCTGCGCCTCTACACGCCGGACGCCGCCCTTATCAAAGTGCCGGAAGTCTTCTTCCAGCGCGCGCCCATCGAAGCGCAGGTCGCGCTCGCGGCGATCAGGAATGCCTCTGCCATTCTCAGCCGCCTGCTTGATGGCGGTCATACCGCCGTGGCCGGGCGCCTCGCCGGCGCCTTCAGGCGCACCGGAAGGAAAAGCGTCGCCGACGAAATCGTCGCTACAATGAAAGCCGCCGGCTACGATGTTCGCGAGAACGATCCGTTCGCCCTGCAGCAGCGCGTTCCCACGATTATTCCGGGCATTCCGCCCATCGTGGGGCGCCTGCAGGCAATCTGGGAAACCCAGCGCGCCGCCGTCGCCGAGATCTTCCTCCCCCCGCCGGGCCTGCCCAACGATCGCGACGGCTATCTCAAGTTCGTCGACGACATCTACCAGAACGACGCCTACCACTCGCTCTCGATCGAAGGCTACAGCGTGACGCCCGCGCTGATCGACCGCGTCCGCCACGGGGCGTGGAATCCCCAGGGTAATGACGATGACCGCAAGAGCCGCGACGCGCTCGCGGCACGCGGTTACTGGCAAGCCTTTCAGAGCGTCAAGGGCAGCATCGCCGCCATCATCGCCGGCGCGCCCGCAGGAGCGCTGGCCCGTGATCAGCACAGCACCTGGTACCGTGAACTGTTCCAGCCCTCGGTGGCTGCGGGCCTCCTGCGCCCAGGGACGCTCGCCGGGTACCGCAATCTCCCCGTCTATATCCGCGGCTCGCGCCACGTGCCGCCGCGCTGGGAGGCGGTCCCTGATGCGATGGAGACGCTGTTCGGACTCCTGGATCAGGAGCCTGAGCCGGGCGTGCGCGCGGTGCTGGGCCACTGGCTGTTCGGCTACATCCACCCCTACCTTGACGGCAACGGACGGATGGCGCGCTTTCTAATGAATGCGATGCTCGCTTCGGGCGGCTATGCCTGGACCGTTGTCCGGGTAGAAGACCGCGCCGCCTATATGGCGGCCCTTGAAGCCGCGAGCGTTGGCGAAGATGTCAGGCCCTTCGCCGCGTATCTCAACGAGCGCGCGCGTTGGTCGATGGATCAGAAGGCAAACGCATGAGCGTCACCTCATTCGAACGGCTTGGCTACCAGCAAGTACATTCCCACGCTCGATAGCGCGCTCATCATCCCGCGGACACATCTCGGGCTATGTCCAAGAGCTTCTCGACGGGATCGAATTCAAGCAGACTGCCTATGCTCTCGACCGCGATTTCCGAAGGTCGGCACTTGACCGGTTCCTGCGCGAAGCCGCTCGTGGGCGTCATGACGAGCCGGAGACCGAGGTGCGCGAAGCCGCCTAGGTGATCTCCCGGCCACGCCGACAAAGCGGGGTTCGACATGCGAAAGATCGAAGATTTCGTCGATGAGCGTCAGAACGCGTGGTGCATCCACTGCACGCGGCCAGTCGTCGGCCTCGAGACAAACGAGGACCACGTCCCTTCGAAAAGCCTGCTCACCAAACCTCGCCCGCACCACCTGCCGATCGTGACCATCTGCCGAGAGTGCAACACGAGCTTTGCGCTGGATGAGCAGGCCGGGTCGACCGCCCCTGAAAAGCAATTGAACGCGAGCGCTGCACGTGCGCTCGCGGACAGCCCGGCGTTACGGGAGCGGATCGAGCGCTCGCGTTCCGAGTTCACGACGGTGGGCGGAGACACGCGCATGCTCTGGCCGCCCGAGACGGAACGCGCCCAGCGAGTCGTGCTGAAGAATGTGCTCTGCCAGAGACGGGCATGGACCAGACCGCCAGTCGTCTGCTTGCATGGATCAAGGGAGGCAGCGGAGATTTCGAGAGTCCCATGATCCGTCCTCGCCAGCAACGACAGAATCGGCCCCCGAAATGACCACGATCAGCGAAGAAGACTACCAGATGCACATGGCGTCGATCGTGGACGACGGGTTCATCCTTGATCCTCCCGGCTACGAGCGACTGAGCCAGTGGACGCACATGCTTCTGCACATCGTCAATGCCAGAGCGAACTTTCAATGGGTGCTGAACCACCCGGTCGTTGCCAACGAGCTGGACAACACGCTCCAGCAACAGGCGTTCTTTGTCGCTGGCATCATGGCCTATGGCCGCTGCTACGCTTCATCGGGACCGCATGTTCCAACGCTCGATGCCAGCCAGGTCTACAAGGGGTCGAAGGACGGCATGGAGGTCCATTCCCGGCTGAACCAGCTCCGCAACACGATTGCGGCTCATACGGACAAGTCCGATCTCGTACGTCTGACGCTGGCGGTGAAGGACGAGCCAACACGCGTGGTGGTTCGGCACCTGTCGACCGCGGCAATCCCGACAGGTGAAATCCCCGACTTCCTCGAGGCCGTGGCCCACACCGAGCACTTCGTCACGATCAGCATCAACAAGTATCTCGATCACCTGCAGACGAAGATCGGCAAAAGGATCGAGCTGGACTAGCGGCTGTGGTCAGGCCTTGAGCCAGGCCGGCCATACTCGCCCCACCTCGCATGCCGTTCATGGGCATTGCACATGGTCTGCAGTCCAGCCCGGCAAGGTCAGGATTTCGAGGCTCGGTCCGTTATCGGCATCCTCTCAGGCGCTGTCGGACGCGCATATCTGCACAGGCGTAGTTCCTGAAAGCCGCATTGTCGCTTGTGAAGGGGAAACGCCTTCCCCCCGCGGCCGAGCCAGGGTCTCGGCCGACCCCTTCTGCGGGGAGACCCCGCAACGCCCCCCTCAGAGTGAGAGTGCGGACCGGCTTTGCCGTGACGGGTTGAAAGCCGGAGGAGAGCTTCCGGCGCCCGTCGCGGAGAACCGCGATGTCCAGACCTCACCGCCGTGCCCGCGCCGGCGCCGACCGGGCAGGCCTTTATGACGAGATCACCGGCAAGATCATCGCCGAACTCGAAGCCGGCCGCTTCCCCTGGGTGCAGCCCTGGGGCTCATCGGCCGCCGCGGCGCCGCTCGGCCTGCCAAAGAATGCAAGCACCGGCCGCGCCTATTCCGGCATCAATATCCTGATCCTGTGGGGTGCCGTGGTCCAGCACGGCTTTCCGGGCCAGGCCTGGCTCACCTTCCGGCAGGCGCTGTCCCAGGGCGGCAATGTCCGCAAGGGCGAACACGGCACGACCGTGGTCTATGCCGACCGCTTCGTGCCCGAGGACGAGAAGCAGCGCGCCCGCGACACCGGGGAAGACGCGCAGGCCATTCCGTTCCTCAAGCGCTTCACCGTGTTCAATGTGGCGCAATGCGAGGGCCTGCCGGAGGACGTCACCGTTGAGGTGCCGCCGCCTCCACCGGGCACGATCGAACCGACCGTCGAGGCGCTGATCAAGGCGAGCGGCATCGACTTCCGCATCGGCGGCGACCGCGCCTACTACGTGCCAGCCCATGACTATGTCATGGTGCCGCCGCCGGCCGCCTATTTCGAGCCGATCAACTGGCACCGCACGGCGCTGCACGAACTCGGCCACGCCACCGGCCATGCCGCGCGGCTCGGCCGCGATCTCGGTGGCTCGTTCGGCAGCAAGAAATACGCCTTCGAGGAACTGGTCGCGGAGATGAACGCAGCCTTCTGCTGCGCCGCGCTCGGCATCGTGCCAACGGTTCGCCATGCCGACTATCTCGGCTCCTGGCTCGACGTGCTGCGCGAGGACAACCGTGCCATCGTCCGCGCCGCCTCGCAGGCCAGCAAGGCGGCGGACTGGCTCCTCAGCTTCCTGCCCGATGGGGGCGAGGCAATCGCCGGCGGCGACCATGGTCAATCTGAGATCGACAGGAGGGCGGCATGATCCTCTTGACCGACGAACTGCGCGACCGTCTCCTCGTCAACGGCCGTGATCGCGATACCGACCACGTGCCGGCGGTGAAGTTCTTCAATCCGCTTGGCGAGGGCGTCTGGCTGGCCACCGAGCTCGATGCCGATGGTGATATCCTGTTCGGTCTCGCCGACCTTGGCCATCCCGAACTCGGCAGCTTCTCGCTCGAGGACCTGACCTCGGTTCGACTGCCGTTCGGCATGGGATCGAGCGCGACATCCTGTTCGAGACGGATTTGCCCACCTCGGTCTGGGCCGAGGCGGCGCGGCAAGCCGGCAGCATTCGCGGGGCCGAACGCATCGTAGCGGCCATGGCTCGCCCACGGCCAGCCGCGTCCTGACGCACAAGCCGAGATGGCTCGCGGCCCCACCCGGAACCCGCAAATCCGTGCTTCAGGCTTTGCGCTTCTCCGCAAACCGCGTGCGCGGCGCCGTCCTCAGAGTGAGAGGGCGGCGCCGCTCTTCGTGACGGGTTGGAGGTCGAGAGGAGTTCCCGGCCGCCCGTCGCGGAGAAAAGACCATGGCGACCGCCAAGCAGAAGATCACCCTCAACGCCTCGCGCGACATCCCCTTCAACAAGCTGATGCTCAGCCAAGCCAATGTCCGGCGCATCAAGAACGGACAGTCGATCGAGGATCTCGCCGCCTCCATTGCGCGGCGCGGGCTCCTCCAGAGCCTCAACGTCCGGCCCGTACTCGATGGCGAGCGCAACGAGTCCGGCATGTTCGAGGTGCCCGCCGGCGGGCGCCGCTATCGCGCGCTCGAACTGCTGGTCAAGCAGAAGCGCATGACGAAGACGGAAACGGTCCCCTGCGTCGTCTCGGACGCCAACAGCGTCGTGCCGATCGAGGAAGATTCGCTCGCCGAGAATTTCCAGCGCGAGGACCTGCATCCCCTCGACATGTTCCGGGCCTTCCAGACGCTCCACGACCAGGGAGCCACGCATGAGGAGATCGCGGCCCGCTTCTTCGTCTCGGCCACCTTCGTGCAGCAGCGGCTGCGTCTCGCCAAGATCTCGCCGACCCTGCTCGCAATCTATGAGCAGGACGGCATGAAGCTCGATCAACTCATGGCCTTCACCGTGACCGACGATCATGCGCGCCAGGAACAGGTCTGGGAGACACTGCAGAGCTCCTGGTCCAAGGAGCCGCATCAGATCCGGCGCATGCTGACCGAGACGACGATCAGGGCCACCGACCGGCGCGCCCTCTTCGTCGGGATCGACGCCTATGTCGCCGCAGGCGGGATCGTGCTGCGCGATCTGTTCGAGGCCGACAATGGCGGCTGGCTGCAGGATCCGGCGCTGCTCGATCGTCTCGTCGGCGACAAGCTGCGGGCCAGTGCCGACGCGATCGCCGCCGAGGGCTGGAAGTGGATCGTCATCGACGTCGACCTGCCCTATGGCCATGAGCACGGCATGCGCGCCCTGACCGGCACCTTCGCCGATCTCAGCGACGAGGAGCAGGCCGAAAGAACGGCGCTCTGTTCCGAGTATGACCAGATCGAGGCGCAGTATGGCGAAGCCGACGAACTGCCCGATGAGGTCGATCAGCGGCTCGGCGAAATCGAGCAGGCGCTCGGTCGGTTCGAGAACCGCCCGATGATCTACGAACCGGCCGAGATTGCCCGCGCCGGCGCCTTCGTCAGCATCGATCGCGACGGCGATCTGGTCGTTGATCGCGGCTATGTCCGTCCCGAGGACGAGGCCCCCGCAACGGTCGACGGCGACGCTGACCAGCCGCAGGACGAACCCGATGGCGATGGCGCCGACCCCGCCGTCCGCCGGACCACGATCACCATCGGCGCGCAGGCCTCGGAACCTGACGACGAGGAGGAGAGCGACGCCATCAAGCCGCTGCCGGAGCGGCTGGTCATCGACCTCACCGCGCACCGCACGCTGGCCCTGCGCAATGCCGTCGCCGGCAACCCGCATATCGCCATGACCGCGCTGCTCCATCGGCTGGTGCTCGACTGCTTCGGTCACCGCTCCGCGACCGGCTGTCTCGAGGCCTCGGTGCGCCATGTCTATTTCACCGCACAGGACGCCGAGCTCAAGGACAGCCCCGCCGCCAAGGCCGTCGCCGAGCGGCAGGAGGGGTGGACGGCCGACATCCCAACCGGCGATGACGAGGCGCTCTGGACCTGGCTCGATGCCCTCGACGACGCCAGCCGGCTGGCGCTGCTGGCGCACTGCGTCAGTTTCGGGGTCAATGCGCTCTTCGAGCGGATCAATCCCTACGGCGCCGGTGTCAGCCAGCAGGGTCTCGAGCAGCGCCTGCGCGAGGCGGACCGGCTGGCTCGGGTGACAGGGTTGGACATGGTCGAAGTCGGCTGGCGGCCGACCGTCGCCAACTATCTCGGCCGCGTCACCAAATCCCGCATCCTCGAAGCGGTGCGCGAGGGCGCCGGCGAGCGCGCGGCGCAACTCATCGACCACCTCAAGAAGGGAGAGATGGCCAAGGAGGCGGAGCGGCTGCTCTCCGACAGCGGCTGGCTGCCCGAACCGCTGCGCCTCACCGGTGACGAACCCGCCACCGTTGAACCCGACGAGGATGACGGCGCTGGCGCGGCGCTGCCGGCCTTCCTCGCCAGCGAGGACGGCCCTTCCGCCGAAGCCCAAGAGCCGGTGCAGCCGATCGCCGCTGAGTAACGGCGCCCCACAGACGGGGCATCCGCCCTTCATCCCTGGCCCGGCGCCCAGCCGGGCCTTTTCGTTTCAGGAGAGATTTCAATGTCTGCCGCTTTGATCTTCGACATCGCCCCGCTCGGCTCGCTCGTCGCCTATTCGGACGGTACGCCGCGACCGCCGGCGCGCTTCACCCGCAAGCTCGCGGCATGGGAACGCCGCAACGGCACCGGCCGGCTGGTCCGCAAGGAGCCGGCGCGCGAACGCCCGACCTACACGTCCCCGCCTTGCTTCACCCTGCATGAGGGGAGCTTCGGCCAGAATGGCATCATCCTCGTTTCGGTGATGCGCAACTACGGCATCGACAGCGATCTGAAGTTCCGCGTCATCGAACGTCCCCGGATCGGCCAGGTCCGCGTCCTGCAGCCCGTCGGTGACGGCGTCGAACTGTTGCACCTCGCCGAAAGCCGCGTGGCGGCCGAGTTGTGGCTGGCGAGAAACCGCCATCACCAGGCCGGCATCGACGAAGTGACCGCCGACGAGATCAGCGCCGACGCCGTCGAGGGACGCGCCGCGGCCTGATGGCGTCGAGCGCACCAGTCTGCACGGCGTAACGCATCGCCGTGCGCAATCACCACCACAAACGAGGCGAACCTGCCGGGCTCGAAGAAGCGAGGGCCGGGCAGTTCGCCTTGCGGAGACCGATCATGTCCGAATTCACCATTGAAACGACGTATCGCCTGCCGGTCTACCGGCAGCGCACCTATGCGGCCGAGACGCCCGAAGCGGCCTGCCGGCTGGCCATCGCGGACGACGACTGGTCCGGACAGAAAGAGGATGCCGAGTCCGCGGGCGAGACCTTCGTCACCGGCATCTGGCGCGGAGCGGATGCCGCCCACCGCGGTCGCACAGTACAAATCGCGCCGCACTTTGAGGAAACGCTGCAGCGCAAGGCGCGGCATTTCGAAGTCCTGCTCGGCCTGCTCAAGATCCTGCTCGCCGATTTCGAAGCGGGTCGAACGACCGCCCCGGAATGGACCGGCAAGGTCAATTGGGCGGTGCAGCGCGCCGAAGCCATTCTCGACGGCGCACGCGGTCCGGACGAACCGAACAGCGCGAGGGACGTATCATGAGCATTCCCGACTTCGCCCGCGCCAATTTCCAGACGCTGCTCCGCGCCGCCGGCACTGGCGATCTCGCACTGATGGAGTGCCTCGACGCCGAAACGGCGCAGCCGCGCTATGTCATCTGCGCCGTCGGCCGCGACGGCGCGGACTATGTATTCACGCCCTTCGGGCACTTGGCCGAAGGCAATCCCTTCGACGCCTATCGCCCGCCCGATCCTGGCGACCCGAACGGCTTCCTGCCGGCTGCCGGCACGGCCGACGAGGAATGACCATCGCGCCCTGATCCTCTTCAAGCGCCCCGCCTTAAGGCCGGGCGCTTGTTTCATGTCAGGCCCGAGGCCGACCGAGAGGGAGAGGCAGGCCGCGAGGGGTTCGAGCCGCTCCGGTCCAGAGAGAGCGCCGCGCGCGGCTCGATTTCCGGTTGCTCTCCGAGGATCCCGATATGACCCCGACCTCCGCATCGGCGGCAGTGATTGCCGCTGCGAACGTCCCCCTCGCCAAGCCCGACACGTCTGCCGCGGTGTTCGCGGCCGCGACGCTTCTCCTTCCCCATCTCGAGCGCGGTGAGCGCATCGATGCGCCGATCCTGCGCGCCAGCATGGAGGCGGCCTTCGGCGCCTCCGATGCCGCTGGCGCCTGGGACTGGAAGCAGGCCTACGAGGCCTGTGAGGCGGCCACCGTGCTATTCCTGCGCAAGTACGGAAAGGCGCTGTTCCGCAAAGCCGCGTCTCCGGCTTTGCGGCTTTCCGCGCTGTCAAGAATTGCGGGCCTGCTGCCCACGCACACCCGCCGCTCCAAAGAGTCACAGGTCTTCCAGCAGTTCTCGACGCCGATCCCGCTCGGGCTGGTCGCGGTGACGGCCGCCGCCATCACGCCGGCCGACCGCGTGCTCGAGCCCTCGGCCGGCACCGGGCTCCTCGCCATCCTGGCCGAGATCGCCGGCGCCACGCCGCTCCTCAACGAACTCGCCGAGATACGCGCCGGCCTTCTCGCCTCCCTCTTTCCTTCCGTGTCCGTCACCCGCTTCGATGCCGCCCAGATCGACGACCATCTCGACCCGGGCGCCGTGCCGAGCGTGGTGTTGATGAATCCGCCGTTCTCGGTGATGGCCAATGTCGAAGGCCGCGTCGCCGACGCGGTGGTCCGCCATGTCGCCTCGGCGCTGGCGCGGCTGGCGCCGGGCGGCCGGCTGGTGACCATCACCGGCGCCAGCTTCGCGCCCGACAATCCTGCCTGGGCGCCGGCATTTTCGCGCCTGCAGGAGCGGGGCCGCGTCGTGTTCTCGGCCGCGATCGACGGCACCGTCTATGCGAGACACGGCACGACCATCGATACGCGGCTCACCGTCATCGACAAGTTGCCGGCCGACGATCCTGCTGTCTTCCCGACCGCGCCCGGCGTCGCGCCCGATGCCGCCACGCTGCTGGCCTGGGTCGGCGCTCACCTGCCGCCGCGCATCCCGATCGCCCTGCCGGACTCCTCGCCCGCGAC
>NZ_BSNG01000005.1:0-189 GCF_030159855.1 Devosia yakushimensis
ATTTGGGCTGGCATAGTAGTGATTACCTTTGCAATTGCGGTTCGAATCTATCCGATCTTTATCTTTTTGCTCAAAGAACGAATAAAACCCCTTGTCGAAGCCCTTTATGATAAGCTTCCCTGGATCTGGGAAGTTTCTCTTTCACGGTATTGGGATCGTTTGATCGATTTCCTTGATCGCTACTTATGG
>NZ_BSNG01000005.1:391-577 GCF_030159855.1 Devosia yakushimensis
TTATGGGCGTGCGCTCAAAGGATACAAACAGGGATTCGCAAACAAAAAGGGGAATTCGTAGTCACTTTTTCCTGTCGCGTAAAAAAAAGGCTTTACGCGAGAGCAATAGAGGTTGGGATACATCTATCTCTTCTGAGCAACCTCTTTTGGATTCTTAAGACCACCCTTGCAGTAGGATACCGTCTG
>NZ_BSNG01000006.1 GCF_030159855.1 Devosia yakushimensis
CGAGTTGCAGAGATGAGAACCATGAAAAGCAAGATCCCGAATAAGAAAACAGAAACCGAGGAAACCACAAGAGTGAAGACTAGTAGAGTCTCGTCTTTTGTCATTCTTTGCTCCTTTTTCACTCAATGATTCATTCGAATTTCCCGACCAAAAATTCTATATGTCTATTCATAGGGCCTCGTTGCTAAGTGCTACAAGATCTAGTGCACTGGAACTCGTGGTTATGGACCCGAATCCTTTAGTATGGAACATTGTCTTTTNTTTTTCACTCAATGATTCATTCGAATTTCCCGACCAAAAATTCTATATGTCTATTCATAGGGCCTCGTTGCTAAGTGCTACAAGATCTAGTGCACTGGAACTCGTGGTTATGGACCCGAATCCTTTAGTATGGAACATTGTCTTTTCCAAGTAAAAACCCCCAGTATATGAAAGAATGAAAAGGTGCTTTCGTTCTTTTCTTGTGGAATAAGAAGCCCTCGTACCTTAATGAAAGGAAAATAGGAATTTTTCATTAGGTATTTGACCAAATAGGATCGTCCAGTTCCTATAGAACCTATCACTAAAATACCCGATAG
>NZ_BSNG01000007.1 GCF_030159855.1 Devosia yakushimensis
ATTAATTTCTTATAACGTACTCTATTTTTCTTTGCCAAATAAGCCAGCAAACGTTGACGTTTTCCCAAAAGTCTTCGGAGACCTCTTTCCGATGAAAAATCTTTTTTGTGTAATTCCAAATGTGAAGCAAGTCTCCGTATCTTATTGGTGAAACTGAATACTTGAAATTCAACAGAACCCCAGTTTTCTTCTTTTTCTTCTTTAACCATAAATCCAAAAATTTTTCTACCTCCTTTCTTTTTCATGTATTTTTCTGATCAGGAAAAATAAAAAATTATGTCAGTTATTTTGAAGTTATTCTAATCTCGTACACACAAAAATTTGCAATTATTCATCTACTACTGGAATTTGGATTTATTTTATCGATGCAAATTGGATTTGGATAGAAGGGTACNGAACCCCAGTTTTCTTCTTTTTCTTCTTTAACCATAAATCCAAAAATTTTTCTACCTCCTTTCTTTTTCATGTATTTTTCTGATCAGGAAAAATAAAAAATTATGTCAGTTATTTTGAAGTTATTCTAATCTCGTACACACAAAAATTTGCAATTATTCATCTACTACTGGAATTTGGATTTATTTTATCGATGCAAATTGGATTTGGATAGAAGGGTACATTCTTTTATTTTAGATAGAAG
>NZ_BSNG01000008.1 GCF_030159855.1 Devosia yakushimensis
AACCAAAACCCCCAGTCAGAAATGACTGGGGGTTTTTGCGTTAAAGAGGCAAATTCTCGGCATAATCAAGCCCTAAACCTTGACCCCACATGATCCAGCGCCATGCTGGCCCCAAGAGCCCAAAACAAATCAGAACTCCGGACACCATGCGCTTCATCCTGCTTGTTGTGACCTTGCTGACCCTGACCATGCCGACAATCGCACAGGACAGCGCCGCCACATCGGCTGGCGATGCCGATATCGATACGCTGATCAAGATCATCGAGAATGATACAAGCCGGGCCGCGCTTATCGAGCGGCTGCAGCAATCGGCCAGTGCCGAGCCGGCGGTGCCGGCTGAAGCGCCGCCCGATCTCAGCATAGCGCGCCAGCTTGCCGAATATACCCGTAGCGTAGCCGAGGGTGCCTCGAGCACCTTTGCGGCTATCGGTCAGGTGTTTTCCGATCTGCAGCAAGGCTTTAGCGGAGCGGCCAATGGCGACTTGACGGCATTCCGCGACATTGCAGTGGGGGTGCTGCTGGTCGGCGTCGGTCTTTTCGGCAGTTTCCTCATTCTGCGAATCGTCGTGCTCTGGCTCCAGGGCATGATTGCGTCGCGCATCGCCAATCGGGCCTGGTATATGCGGCTGCTCGGAGCGGTCGGAGCGGCGGCCATCGACGGGGGGTCGGTGGTTTTGGCCTGGGCCATCGGTTACGTGCTGGCGCTCAGCGTCATCGGAGGGGCGTCGGGGCGGATGGGGATCAACCAGTCCTTGCTGCTCAATGCCTTCCTCGTGGTGGAAATGAGCAAGCTCGTGGTTCGCGCAGTGCTGGTTCCCCGCCATGCCGCGCTGCGGCTATTGCCGGTATCGGATAGCAATGCGGCCTATTGGTCATTCTGGCTGGCGCGCGTCATTTCGCTGGTGGGCTATACTTTCATGTTTGTGGCGCCGGTTATTGCCGCCAATCTGTCCGTTGGCGCGGCAAGTGCGGTGCAGGCATTGGTGATGGTCACCGCCGTCGTCATCGGCGTCGTGATCGTCCTGCAGAACAAGCTTGATGTTCGGCAATGGCTTAATGATCTGGCGCAAAAGCGCGACAAGGACGGGCTCGGCCAGATCTTCGTCATGGTCGGCCAGTTCTGGCATCTGGTGGCCATCGGCTATCTCATCGCCTTGCTTGTGGTGTGGTTTGCCAATCCCGAACAGGCATTGCCCTTCATGATCGGGGCGACCGTTCAGTCGGTGATCGCCATTCTGGTGGGGGCGTTGATCGTGGCCTTCGTGGGGCGCTTTGTCGGCATCGGTCTGAAGTTGCCCGAGGATATCCGGACCAGGTTGCCATTGCTTGAGGCGCGCCTGCATGCCTTCGTGCCCCACGTCATGCAGGTGGTTCGCTGGGTGGTGATCGCCGGGGTCGTGCTGGCAATCCTGCAAGCCTGGTCGCTTTTCGATTTCCTGGGTTGGATCGGCAGCGAACAGGGGCAACAGATTGCCGGCTCGATCATTTCGGCCGTATTGATCATATTGGTCTGTATCGTGCTCTATGTGGTGGTGGCATCCTGGGTTGAGTACCGGCTCAATACCACTGTGGGCAAAGCACCGACGCCGCGCGAAAAGACCCTGCTCAACCTGTTCAAGAATGCTTTCACCATTGCCCTAGTGGTGTTCGGGCTGATGCTTGCCCTGGCTCAGATCGGGGTCAATATCGCTCCGCTCCTGGCCGGCGCCGGGGTGATTGGCCTGGCCATCGGCTTCGGGGCGCAGAAGCTGGTGCAGGATATCATCACCGGCATCTTCATTCAGTTCGAGAACGTGATGAATGAGGGAGATGTAGTGGAGGCGGCGGGTAAATCCGGCGTGGTGGAAAAGCTCACCATTCGCTCGGTCACCATTCGGGACATGAGTGGTACGGTCCATCTCATTCCGTTCTCCTCGGTGGATCAGGTCTCCAACATGGTGCGCGGCTTTTCCTTTTATGTCGCCGAGTTTGACGTGGCCTATGACAGCGATATCGAGGCCGTCAAACAGGTGATGCGCGATGCCTTTGTCGCGGCGATGCAATCCGAGCACCGCGATGTGGTTATCGACGATCTGGATCTGCAGGGGCTGGTTTCGCTGGCTGGCGGGGCGATGAAGGTGCGGGCGCGCATCAAGACCATGGCCGGCAAGCAATGGGGCATCGGCCGGCTTTATAGCGAAACCGTCAAGCGGATGCTGGCCGAGCGCGACATACGCACCCCCTCCCAGATCGTCACCTATCGTACCATCGACCGCCCCGCCATCCTGCCACCGCTCGACGATGAGGCTGCCACGCAACCGTGATCGGCTGCGCGTTTAGTCTTAAGCCGATCTTAATTTGATGGGTTAAAATAGTGATACGCGCCGGTTGCGGCATGACCGGCGCGGCGGCGGACATTTCTGTGCCCAGCCGCCGTGACTGAAGTTATCCGCGTATCACGAGGCCAGCCATGCACCCATCCGGCAAGATCATTGCCCTTTCCCGACGATTTTCTGCGTTGGCGCTTGCTGCCCTGTTGACGGCCGGCAGCGTCATCCCATCCTGGGCCAATAGCGCCGATTTCGTGCGCGGGTTGTGGCCACAGGCGCAGGCGCAGGGGGTCAGCCGGTCGGCATTCGAGGCGGCTTTTGCCGGGTATAATTATCTGCCCAAGATCATGGAGCTGACACGCAAACAGCCCGAATTTTCCCAGACCGTGCAGCAATATGTTGACAGGCGCGTCACCGATGCCCAGGCCGCCAAGGGGCGCGCCATGCGCGGGGAATGGAACCAGACGCTGACCGGCACGCAACAGCGCTATGGTGTACAGCCGGAAATCGTGCTGGCCATCTGGGGTATGGAAACCAATTTCGGTGGCTTCATGGGCGGTGAAAATACCATCCATGCGCTCGCCACGCTGGTCGAGGGCGGCTATCGGACTGAATTCTTCCGCCGCGAGCTGCTGACGGCTTTGCGCATCATTTCGGATGGCAATGTAAGCCCCGCTAACATGGTGGGCTCCTGGGCCGGGGCCATGGGGCATACTCAATTCATGCCATCGAGTTTCATGCAATACGCGGTTGATTATAATGGCGACGGCAAGAAGGATATCTGGAATTCGGTGCCGGACGCGCTGGGTTCGACCGCCAATTATCTCAAGAGCTTTGGCTGGCGGCCGGGGGAGACTTGGGGTTACGAAGTCAAGCTGCCTGCCGGGCTCAACTTTGCTGCTGCCCGGCAGATGGAGCGGGCGCCGCTGAGCCAGTGGCAGGCGATGGGGATTACCCGGGTTTCGGGCAAGGCTTTTCCGCGGCCGGGCGATGTGGGGCGGCTCTATATGCCGGCGGGTGCAACGGGCCCGGCTTTCCTGCTGTTGCGCAATTTCGATGTGATCAAGCGCTACAATAATTCGGATAGCTATGCCCTGGCGGTCGGGCATTTGGCCGACCGGATTCTGGGGGGCGGAGACTTCGCAATGGCCTGGCCTTCGGGCGATTATGCGCTGAGCAAAGACCAGCGTGCACAGGTGCAAAGCCTTTTGGCGCGGGCCGGATATGATGTCGGCTCGCCCGACGGGGTGATCGGTCCCAAGACGCGCGCGGCGGTCATGGCTTATCAAAGCAGGGCCGGTTTGCCCGCCGACGGGCATGTGTCAGGACGGCTGCTCGACCAGCTCAAACGCTAGCAGACTGTTAACCTTTGATTAACCAATTGCGCCCAACCTTGGCGGCGCTTAAGCAGAGGGCAGGCGCGTCTCGAACCATTGAGACTCCTGCCCTCGCCCATTTCCGGAATGGCCATAAAATCTTCCGCATTGGGCGTTAGCCATTTTTCCCCGCATGAAGCTTTGAATGTCGATGACCAGAAATCCCTCGCTGCTGCGTTACGTCCTGATGACGCTGATGGTGTTGATCGCGATCCATCCGGCGCCCTCGCTAGCGCTGTCGATCATGGACCCGTTCAACCTGCCCGCGGCCATGGATGCCGGCACGTCCAAGGTTGGGGATGGCATTGCCTATGCCGATGGGCCACGGCATCGGCTCGATGTCTATGCGCCCGAACAGCGCGGTGCGCCCGCGCCGGTGGTCTATTTCATCTATGGCGGCGGCTGGAACAGGGGCGAGCGCAGCGACTACCAGTTTGTCGGGCGAGCATTGGCGGCGCGGGGTTTTGTTACGGTCATCGCCGATTACCGGCTGGTGCCGGAAGTGCGCTATCCCGAATTCCTTGAAGACAATGCCAACGGGCTGCGCTGGGTGCAGGACAATATCGCTCAATATGGCGGCGATCCCAATCGCGTGTTCCTGGCCGGGCATTCGGCGGGCGCTTACAATGCGGTGATGCTGGCGCTCGATCCTTCGTTCCTGCGCGAGTATGGCGTCACGATCTCCATTCTGGGCGTTGCCGCCTTGTCGGGACCCTATGATTTCTATCCCTTCGAATATGGCGAGGTGCGGGACGCGTTTGGTTCGGCGGCCAATCCGCAGGGGACCCAGCCGATCAATCTGATCACCGCCAATACGCCGCCCATGTATCTGGCAACCGGCACGACGGACCCGATCGTGCGCATGCAGAATACCGAGCGCTTCGCCCAGAAGCTCAAGGATAGCGGCATCTGGGTGACCACCAAATATTATAGCGGCTTCGGCCATATGGAGCCGGTGATCGCCATGGGGGCGATGTGGCGCTGGCGCATGCCGATGCTGGACGACATGGTGAGCTTTTTCCAGATGTTCGGCGCCTTCCCCAGTGGCGTGCCCTATGTGGCGGTGGCGCCCGAGCCGCCCGAGCAATTGCCGGAGGCCATCGCGCCCATGGACCAGATCATCAGCCAGCTCGATGCCATGTTCCAGCCGGTTCAGAAATAGCCGCGCAATCGGCAGAATCGCGCTAGCCTCATGGCCATGAGCGATCATCTGCGTTTTTCCGGCGCGAGCCACCAAGTCCAGGTCGAAGCCGTCACGGCGATCATCCGGCAGGAGCCGGTGCTGATGGCCGTGCTTGAAGGTCTGCGCGCGCTGGCGCTGCCCGATCCCTTGCTGGGATCAGGGGCGATCTACAATTCGGTGTGGAATGTGCTGACCGGCCGGCCGCCGCTGACGGGCATCAAGGATGCCGATGTCGTCTATTTCGACGACAGCGATCTCTCCTATGAGGCCGAGGACCTGGTGATCCGCCGCGCCGCGGAGCGGTTCGCGGACCTGCCGATTCCGGTCGAGGTCCGCAACCAGGCCCGGGTGCATCTATGGTTTCCGCTGAAATTCGGCACGCCCTATCCGCAGCTCAAAAGCAGCGCCGAGATGATGGATTACTTCGCCTCCAAGACCCATGCGGTGGCAGCGCGCCTGGAAGATGACGACGGGATCAGCATCTTTGCCCCGTTCGGGCTCGATGACATGTTCTCGTTCCGCATCACGCCCAATCTGGCGCTCGACAATCGCCGGACTCATGAGGTCAAGGCGGAGCGCAACAAAGGCATTTGGCCCGAATTGACCGTGGTGCCCTGGCCGGAATGATCAGGCGGGGTCCATCCTGACCGAATCCGCCGAGCGGCGGACCGGGCCGTGGAAGACGGCCTCGATATTGTTGCCATCGGGATCGAGCACGAAGGCGGCGTAATAGCCGGGATGGTAATGCCGCTCGCCGGGGGCGCCATTGCTGGTACCGCCGGCGGCCAGGGCGGCTTTATGGAAGGCATCGACCATGTCGCGGTCCCTGGCCTGGAAAGCCAGGTGGATATGGGTGGGTACGGTTCGCGCATCGGCGGCATCGACGAAAAGCTCGTCGACCTGAAACCAGTTCTGGCCCGATTGCTCGATTTTGTGGCCGAGCACGGCCAGCACTTTTTCGTAGAAATAGCGCGTGGCCGCGAAGTTCCTGGCGCGCAGGTGGACATGGTCGATAAGGCGGCCGGTATGCCAGGTCATATGCTCTTCCTTGCGCCGTGGCGCTGTCTCCTCCGGCTCGGGTAGATGCGCCGGTACTAGTCCCCACCCACAGTGTCATTCCCGCGCAGGCGGGAATCCATTCTTTCTACACTCGGTTCAAACGAAGAGTGGATTCCCGCCTGCGCGGGAATGACGTGGTGGTGAATGGGGTATTGAAGCATGGTTGAACGCAGAACCCCCACCCTAACCCTCCCCACAAGGGGGAGGGAACGGATCGGGGCTCTCGGTGACGGGGGCTCATCTGGGGATTGGGTAAGCAAAACCGCCCGGCATCAGCCGGGCGGTCCATACAATGCAACAGGCTTATTCGGCTTCGTCGGCGGAAGCGGAATTGAGCTGGCCGTATTTTTCCTCGCCGATCTTGGCGAGCAGGTCGAGCTGGGTTTCGAGGAAGTCGATATGGCCTTCCTCGTCGGTCAGCAGGGCCTCGAACAGGTTCTTGGAAACGTAGTCGCCCAGTTGTTCGCAGAGCTCGCGGCTGGCCTTATAGGCGGCGCGGGCGTCATATTCGCCGGCGAGATCGGCCTCGAGCACTTCCTTGATGGTCTGGCCGATTCGGAGCGGGGCGACGCGCTGCAGGTTCGGATGGCCTTCGAGGAAAATAATGCGCTCGATCAGGCGATCGGCGTGATGCATTTCTTCAATTGATTCAGCGCGTTCCTTGGAGGCGAGCTTCTTGTAGCCCCAGTCGTCCAGGAGACGGAAGTGTACCCAATACTGGTTCACTGCGCCGAGTTCGAGAAAGAGGGCTTCGTTAAGCCGCTCGATGACTTGTGCTTCGCCTTTCACGACGTGCTCCACTCTGCTGTTTCTTGAGCTTCTCCAGGCCGGTCTGAATATGGATCAGATCGGCGGCGGGATGGGCTTGCTGCGAGTGGTAGTTTTCTGTGACGCGGACGATAATGTCCACCACATTCGGCACGCAGCCGCTGCATTTGGCGCGGCGGGCGAGTTCGTTATAGACCTTGGCCGGCACCACCAATTGCCATGGATCGGCCTTGAGGAGCGTCAGGACGATGTCCTCGATCTCCTGGGAGGTAATCATGTTGCATTGGCAGACGAGCATGGAGGGCCGGCTTGTCGGATAGGGCTTGCTGGGCGGCATAAAGCGACCAGTATTCATGAATGTCAATGTCAGAATTGATTTGAACCAAACACGTTTGCCCGATCATGCCCTGGCCTGACATTTTTGCGGCATGATCGTGGGTAGGATCGGGCGGGGCGCGGGACCGGGTTCCCAGCGTCGAGCCGCTTGGCTTAGGATAGATGGGTCGAATGAGGAGATGGCCATGATCGGCAAGAGCAACGGGAATGGCGGACGCATGACGGGCAGGGGCCTGGTTCTGGCGGTGATGATGCCGGCGCTGGCCTGGGCGCCAGCTGCCCTGGCGGGGCCGGCACTGGATGCCTGCGCGGCCGAGGCCGCCAGCCAGTTCGAACCCGGATTTGCCGAGATCGGCAAGGACAGCTGGACCATGGATACCGTGGCGGCCATTGCAGCCTGCAAGAAGGCGCTATCGGCTGAACCGGACTCGGCCCAGGTCAAGGGCTGGCTGGCGCGCGCCTATTTTGCCGCCGGCGACAGCGCATTGGCGCTGCCCCTGTTCGAGGCGGCGGCCGAAGACGGCAATGCGCTGGCGCTGGCCATTCTGGGCGACATGCTGACCACCGGCGATGGCGTGCCCCAGGACATGGAGCGGGGCGCCCAATTGCTGCGGCAGGGCGCCGAGGCCGGCTTTGCGCTGGCGCAGAACAGCCTGGGGCTTTCCTATGATTTCGGCGAAGGGGTGGCGCAGGATTATGATGAGGCGGCGCGCTGGTATCGCGCGGCGGCCGAACAGGGCATGTCCAAGGGACAGTCCAATCTGGGACTGATGTATCAGGATGGGCTGGGCGTGCCGCAGGACTATGTGGCGGCGGCGGCCTGGTTTGAAAAATCGGCGGCCCAGGGCGATCCATCCGGCCAGGCCAATCTGGGCATCCTGCTGCAGGACGGGCTGGGCCAGAAGGCCGATCCGGAGCGCGCGGCCGAGCTGTATCGCCTGGCGGCCGAGCAGGGCGACATGTATGGCCAGAACAATCTGGGCTCGCTCTATGAAAACGGCATTGGCGTGGAGGAAGACCTGGCCAGGGCCGCCGAGCTTTACCAGCAGGCGGCCGACCAGGACATGCCGCTGGCCAAGCACAATCTGGCGCTGCTCTATGAGGATGGCCGGGGCGTCAAGCAGGACTACGTGCGGGCGCTGCGGCTTTATACCCAGGCGGCCGAGGGCGGGGAAATGCGGGCCGCGGTCAATCTGGGGCTGCTCTATATGGATGGGAAGGGCACCGATGTCGACTACGAGGCAGCGCTCAAGTGGACGCAGCTGGCGGCCGATGCCAACCAGCCGGTGGGGCTCAATAATATGGGCTATATCTATGAGCATGGCCTGGGCGTGACGGCCAACAGGCAGACGGCGATGGATTATTATCAGCGCTCGGCCGATGAGGGCTATGAACTGGCCAGCGAAAATCTGGTTCGCCTGAGCAAGGAGCAGACCGGGCAGGGCGGCGGTGGCACCAAGACCAAGACGAAATAATCGTTAGGGAAGAGGGGCGGGCTCGCTGGCTTTTTGCTGCCGGCGCGCGGCGATGACGGCGGCGAGTGCGGCCGTGCGGTGCGCCGTCGAAAAGAACTCGCGATGGGCGAGGATGAAAATGGTGGCCAGGCACGTGGCAATGGCCACCCATTCGGAGACGAACCAGGCGACGGTGGCGACCGAGAAGTAATAGGCGCGGATGCCGCTATTGAAGTTCTTGGCCCCCAGCGCGTTCATGCGGGCAATGGCCTCGATTTCGTCTTCCGGCGTGGGCACCGCATGATCGAGGGCGCCCAGCATGATGCAGAAATGGTTGAACTGGCGCAGCGACAGGGTGAAGGCGAAAAAGGCCAGCACGAAGAGCGCTAGCATCACCACCAGGTGGATCTGTACATCGGCCACCGAATAGGTGCGCTCGAGCGACAGCGATTCCAGCGCCGCCATCAGGGTCGGCAATTGCCCGAAGACGGCAAAGACCGCCAGCACGAGCAGTACGGCGGTGGAGGCCAGAAAGCTCACCGACTGCATGATATTGCCCGAGAGGATGGCATCGAACGGGGTTTCGCGCTGGGCGGCATTGGCGACCCAGCGGCGGCGCTGCATGTTCATGATGACCGAGAGCGAAGGCCGGTGCCGCTCGATCCAGGGCACGATGATATTGTAGGCGAAATAGCAAAAGAGGGGCAGGATCGTGGAGATCAGGGTGATCGACAAGGTTGTGGCCCTTCAGCTGATTTGCCCATTTATACCGCGCCGGGGAAAAAAGGCGACGGAATGAAAAGCCGCCTTGTTGTCCCTAAATGGTGCGCGGCCAGCGGCGGTGGATGGCCTCGATCTCGGCGAGGATTTCGGGCGACAGGGTGAGATCGGCAGCGCCAAGGGAATTGGCGAGCTGGACCGTGCTGGTGGCGCCGATAATCACCGAGGTCATGAAGGGGCGGGTGAGGGCGAAGGCGATGGCCATCTGGGCAGGATCGAGCCCATGGCTGCGGGCGAGCGCGACATAATCCTTGGCGGCGGCCTCCGAATAGGAATTGAGGCGCCAGAAGCCCTTCTGGTAATCGGCCCGGCTGCCGGGCGGGATTGCGCCGTCGGAATATTTGCCGGTCAGCAGCCCGCCCGCGAGCGGTGAATAGGCCAGGAGCCCGACCTGCTCGTGATGGCTGAGTTCGGCCAGGTCGAGATCGAAATGGCGGCGGGCGAGGTTATATTCGTTCTGCACCGAGACCAGGCGGGGCAGGTTGCGGGCCTCGGCAATGGCCAGCCATCGGCTGATGCCCCAGGTGGTTTCGTTGGAGACGCCGGCATGGAGGATCTTGCCTTCCTTGACCAGGGCGCCCAGGGTTTCGAGCATGTCGGCGATATTGTCGAGAACGTCGGTGGTGTCCTGGTTATGGGGCGCATAGGTCCAGGACCCATCGAAATTGTAGCTGCCGCGCGAGGCCCAGTGGATCTGGTAGAGATCGATGCGATCGGTCTTGAGGCGGCGCAGGCTCTGTTCGATAGCGATGCGGATCGAGGCGCCGTCGGGGCGGGCGCCGTTGCGGATATGGCGATTGCCGCCGCCGCCGATCTTGGAGGCGAGGAGCCAGTGATCGCGCTTGCCGGTCAAGGCGAACCAATTGCCGATGATTTCCTCGGTGCGGCCCGAGGTCTCGGGGCTGCCCGGCACGGCATAGAGTTCGGCGGTATCCATGAAATTGACGCCGGCCTCGAGCGCCAGATCGATCTGGGCGTGACCCTCGGCCTCGCTGTTCTGGCTACCCCAGGTCATGGTGCCGAGGCAGATTTCGGTGACGAGCCGGCCGGTGCGGCCCAAGGGCTTCAATTTCATGGGTAAAATCCAGGGGGCGGGAGAGGGGTGAGAGGAGGTCCCTAAAGCGCGTCGCGATCTCAAGGATTCGCTCCGTGCGCTTTAGCTCTTTTTGTACGCATGTCTTTGCCCCGAAACCGGTGACCACTTTCGGGAGACATGCTCTAGCGGATAAAGCGCGGCAAGCGCTGGCACAAGCGGGATTGCCCGACGGGGATGTCAAAAAAGCGTCACGCAGGGTCGTTTTGGGGTTGAGCAAAGCCGATTCACCCCCTATATACGCCTCACGTCGCGACCACGGTCGCCGTGATGACCAAAGCCATCCGGCATTGTTATCAACGTTTTGACGCGGGATGGAGCAGCCCGGTAGCTCGTCAGGCTCATAACCTGAAGGTCGCAGGTTCAAATCCTGCTCCCGCAACCAAAAAAAGCCCAGTGAACTCAATGAGTTCGCTGGGTTTTTCCTTTCCTCTTAGACGTGACACCGCTTGGCGCCGGAATCATATCGGAATCAATTCGAATGAAGCCGTAGCGTGGAAGCGGCGTTTTCATCAGTGACATTTGACACTCGGCGTTCCGAGGAGGAGGCGGCTTCGATAGAGAACCAGACTACGAATCTGGGGGTCAGGAGTTCGAATCTCTTCGGGCGCACCCGCCGCGATTCGAACGCGGGGCCTTCGCCTTCGGAGGGCAACGCTCAAACGAGAACGCCCTGACTCCTTGCCAGAACACCCGCATAGCCGCGTTCGTAAGGGAGCGAAGCGTGCAACCGTAACCTAGGGTGCTCACCGGAATACGCCGAACTTCCGAAGTCCTTCGCCTGCCTATCCGATTGCCCAAAACCGTTTCAAAAACCGTTTCAGTTTGCCGATTTGAAACGGCGCGATCGAGCTAAGTGGCGAGATTTATTGGCGCGCCAAATCCCTAAGTTTTCGCCGCCGCTATTGGTCCTAGTTCTATCGCGTGCGCCATGGTTTCTCCCACATCCAGTGTCATGGAATTTGGGTTGGTTCCCTCTGCGCCAAATCGGCGTGTCGGCTCAAGTGCGAGCGCATACACGCCTGACTGAAGCGCTCTCCAGATGCCGAAAACTCGGAAGCGCGGTCCGCGAGAAGGAAAGCCGCGCTCGTACTCCACTGAGCAGACGCGGGTTCCAGAGTTCGTTCGCCGCATTTGTCCGACCGACTGAACGGGCATTTCCTGGGAAACAGTCAACCAAGTCGTCTCGTGGGTGCTTGTCCTCCGATTTAATTGCGCCGCCCAGGTCAGCGCAGATGTCGCCGTGGACCTCGCGCGATTCAACCACGAAGGGTAGCCGAAGTTGGCATGGTACGGGATCGCATAGGCCGTTGGCCGGAAACCGCGGTTCTCACCCCATCTTCGATACTGACTGTGACGCCGAACACGTCCAATTGGATCCGGCGTCGAAGAACCAGGTTCTCCCCGAACATGGCGACCTGCCGGACGACCGCCTCCGCTCAAATGAGCGGACGCTCGCGGTTCCAGTCGATGCCATAGGCGAACAGGGAGGCACGTTGCCTGGAGATCCGTGTAGCGGGTGGAAAACCTGCATGCGGTGCTTGTGCCTGAAGCGCTCGGCGCTTTTCTGACCGACTGCGCAACACAAACGGCCGAGGCTCTAATGGCCGCTGGATCAGGGTTCCACGGCAGATCAGTCGCCATCCTCGCCCTCAAGGCAGCACGATTAAGTGGTAATGCCAATAAATCCTCGCAATTCGCTTATTTACTGCCGAGAGTGAAGTATCCAAATTGCCCGCGAATTCGGGGTCGTTGTTGCGCCAAGCAGAAGGTGAGTTTCTCCCGGCCGAGGCGCCCCAAGACATTGTGAACGGGAATTGAGATGCGCGAAAAATCAAATCGTCAGCTGCAATCTAACGGCGTAACGCAGCCGTCGGAAACGAAGCGCTCACCCAAGTACTTACGAATCGGCGTCGATATTGGTGGGACGTTCACCGATTTTTGCGGCTGGCGGGACGAGGCGGGAAGCGAAATTGTGTCATTCAAGGTTCCCTCAACGCCCCCAAATTTCGGAGAGGGCTTCCGGACCGGCTTTGAGCAAATCCTCGAACTCCTCGCCCCTCGGGAAGACGAAATTGCCTTGGTGATGCACGGCACGACGGTTAGCACTAACGCGGTGATCGAGCGCGCTGGTCCGAAAATTGCGTTGTTCGTCACCAAGGGGTATCGCGACATCCTCGAACTGCAGCGCATTAGAGTCCCCAATGCGCTCAACCTTTTTGAGCGCAGAACCGTCCCATTGATCGAAAGAAACCTCGTCATCGAGGTAGATGAGCGGTTGCTGCGCGAAGGCGAACTCGACACGCCGCTCGACAAAAAAGAGGTTTCAAGACTGGCCAAAAAGGCCGCAGCCGCAGGCGCAACCGGCTTTGCAGTCGCATTTCTTCACAGCTACACCAATCCCGAGCATGAAATTGTCGCGCGAGACGCGATCCGTGAGGCGCTTGGAGAGGAAACCCGCGTCAGTCTGTCTAGCGAAATTTGGCCGCGGATGGGAGAATATGAGCGCACCATAGCTGCCGTGCTCAACGCATTCGTGAAACAGCGTATGGACGAGTATCTGGGCGCCGTCGAAAGCTATGTCGCGGATCGGTTGCCGGGTTCCCACTTGTTCATCACCCGCTCGAACGGCGGCGCAATGTCGGCATCCGAAGCTCGCGCCTTCCCGATCCACACATTGCTGTCCGGACCGGCATCGGGCGTGACTGCTGCCGAATTTCTCGGCCGCTCGATCAAGGAAGATAATCTCCTGACCTTGGATATGGGTGGAACGAGCACCGATATTTCGCTTATTCGCGAGGGCCGAGGGCAGACATCGAATTCGGCAGAAGTCGGAAACTTCCCCGTTATCCTTCCGGTGTCCGAGATCGAAGCAATCGGCGCGGGCGGTGGTTCGATCATCGCCATGGACGGCTCCGCGTTGCGCGTTGGGCCGCGTAGCGCCGGTTCCTATCCAGGCCCCGCATGCTTCGGCCGCGGCGGGATCGAGCCGGCACTCACTGACGCCTATCTGCTGTCCGGCTATCTTCCCGAAGCGCTCTTGGGCGGCGCCATGAAGCTCGACCGGGACGCTTCGGTGCGCGCGCTCACGCCGATTGCGGAGCATCTCGGTGTCGCTGTCGAAGCTGCCGCTGACATGGCGGTTACCATCGCAACCTCAAACATGGTTGCTGGCGTCTTGCCGTACCTGGCCCGCAAAGGCGTTGACGCCGAAGACCTGACCCTGCTTGTTTATGGCGGCGGCGGCGCGATCCACGGACCGCTTGTTGCCAGCGAAATCGGTATCAATCGCATTCTTGTTCCGGCATCTCCATCCGTCTTCTGCGCGCTCGGCGGGTTGGTGTCGGAACTCAGCGAAGATGTGTTGGCCAGCGTCCAAGGCCGCGTTCTGAGCGCGCAGGACGTAACTTCCACTTTTGCTGACCTGGTCACGCAAGCGAACGACTGGCTCTCTCGGCAGATTGAGCCGGAGAAGCTAGGTGGCGTTTCGATCGAGCGCTGGGCCGAAATGCGGTACGCTGGCCAGTCATTCCAGATTGACGTCGAACTGCCTGAACAGGCGGTCCTCAGTGCAGACTTTCCAGCCATGCTTGAGGCATTCCATGCCGAACATCTGCGGACTTTCAGCTACGCCAATCCTACTGGTGCCGTAGAGTTTGTTGCCCTGCGTGTCCGAATTCGCGGACGTCTGGCGGTTCCGCAGATGTCGACATCCACGAGGCAAGCAGCCGGCACGGCCCATATTGCTACCCGGGACATGCGGTTCAACAACACTGTCTATCCGGCGACAAAGGTCTATGAGCGTGACGCTTTGGGCCGCGACGGTCTCATCACCGGGCCGGCTGTCATCCAGCAGGTTACCGCGACGGTTGTGATACCGCCCGACTATTCCGCGCGCATCGATGCGTATGACAACATCATCATTTCCAAGGACTGAAGACATGCGCGCTATACGCACTATGGTCATGAATAATCGCTTCAAGGCAATTGTCGAAGAAGCCTCTGCATGCGTCTACCGCACGGCCCGCACAACATTCGTCAAAATCGTGCAAGACTATCAATGCGCGGTTGCCACGGCGGATGGCGACATGTTCGCGTTTCCGGATCAGTCGGGCGTGAAGCAGTTCATTGGCGCTCCAATGGCTGCGACGATCAACAAGATCGGAAAGGAGAACTTCAAGCCCGGTGACATTTTCATCACCAACGATCCGTTTGCGACTGAAGGTTTGTTGACCCATCTGATGGATCTCACGATGATCCGGCCCATCTTCTACAAAGGTGAACTCATTGCCTTTGGGTGGGCCTTCATTCATGCTACCGATATCGGCGGTGCCGTTCCCGGCAGTATCTCGCCGGCTTTCACGGAAGTCTTTCAGGAAGGCCTTCGCGTGCGTCCGATGCGGCTGTTCATCGACGACAAGCTGAATGAAGACGTGATGGGTCTCTACATGGACAACAGCCGCTCACCCAAGGAAATAGCGGGTGATCTCGAGGCAATGGTCTCAGCGATGAAAAGCATCGACCGCAGGCTCACGGGCCTCTGCGACAGATATGGTGTCGATGAAGTCAAGACCGGCATGCAGGACGTGATTGCCTACTCAGAAGAGAAGGCTAGGTCGGTTCTCGCGACCATTCCCAATGGCGAGTATACGTTCAGCGACTACCTTGAGATGGCGGGCGAGGGAAACCTTGTCCATGTCTGCGTTAAGCTCACGATCAAGGATGGCAACATCGAGGTCGACTATTCAGGAACAGATCCGCAAGTCCCGGCTGCGCACAACATTGTCACCGGTTCCAAGACCCATCCTTATATTGTCCAGGCCTTGATTGCGTTTGTCCTCACACATGAGCCACTAACGCCGTGGAACGCCGGCCTCCTGCGTTCAATCACGGGAAATGCGCCGCTTGGAAGCCTCATTAACGCGGTCCATCCGGCCTCAGGAGGCTCCCGCGCTGCCTCGGGTTGCCGTGTCTACGACTCGGTGATCGGATGCCTCAATCAAGCGCTCGATGGGGGTTTGGCGGCGTCTGGGTCCGGATCAGGCATCATCGTGTTTTCCGGCCCGGATCCCCGCACGGGCGCTAACCGCGTTACCGTCGTCAACCCCATTCCGGGAGGAAGCGGCGGGCGCAACGGTGCCGATGGCGTGGACGCGCTCGAACCGCGCAATGCGGCTCTGCTCAACGTTCCGGTAGAAGTTACCGAAGCCGAAACCATGCTGGTTGTGCGTGCCTACCGCTCGCTTCCCGATAGCCGTGCCGCCGGCCAATGGAATGGTGGTGCTTCCCAGGTCATCGAACTGGAGAATCGGGGAGAGCCGGGATCGATTAGCTGCCGGAACTTGAACCGCTTCCACTTCCAGCCTTGGGGCATGTTCGGCGGAGAAGCCGGTCGGCTTGGTTTCACGAAGGTTAATCCTGGCAAAGACACAGAACGCTCGGATGGGAAGATCACTGTTCTGCAACTTGGCAAGGGTGAGTTGTTGCAAATCACCAGTCCGTCGGGCGGCGGCTTCGGTAATCCGCTGAAGCGTAGCCTCGACCTACTGGAGGCCGATGTGCGTACGGAAATGGTTAGCCCGGAGCGGGCTGTCGCGGTCTACGGCGCCGTTTTCAAGGCTGATGGCACGCTGGATCGGGATGCCACTGAAGCAAACCGGCAAAAACTCCTGCGCAAAGAGGTGCCCGACATCACATACGGCAAGAACCGTGATGATCACGACCGGGTCTGGCCATACGCGATACGCCGCGAACTCGCTCTGAAGGCGATGAAACTGGACATGAGATTGCGATGGCCGGTCGTCGATCGCGTGCAGCGGAAAATGCTGGCGCTCGGTGAGGAAGTTACACCGCCCATGCTTCAAGAGGCAATCGAGGCGGAAGTGGCTGCCCTTGGTGGTTCGTCGTCCAGGAGCACGGCCTAAACGGACGGTTCGCCGGTTGCGGTCCAAGATGCTGCTGCCGGCGAGCGGCCAGGCAAAAGGTGCGGAGGCATACTCGTCGACCTTCAGGGGTGGTGATTTCCGATGGTTGAAGCATACAAGTGAAGAACAACGATAAGCTTCCGAATGTGGGCCGTGTTCGTCGCAGGGGGCCCGATCGCGGAAAGTGGTTCCACAAGTATGCAACTGACCGGCTACAAAGCTGGTTCTTCTGCAGTGAGCAGCCTGATTGAGGTGTTCAGAGATCGGACAAATTGCGAACATTCGCAGTGAGCAATCATGCAAATCGCCGGCGGTGAACTCACGCCAACAGGAGCGCTGGAGGAAACAGCGTGCTTTCTCAACCCAGTGATCAGGTCCGAAAAGCCGGTCTTCTATCCTACACCAGTGCATCCAGGGGGCGGCAGACGAGTTCCGCATATTCGATGAAGGGAGCAATTGCAGGAGCTGGACTGTCCGCACGCCAGCCAACTCCTAGTGCCAGCTCGATCGTCAAGTCGTCAACTTGTCGAAGCACGACGTTGTCGTCTGATATGTTTCGCACCCAAGATGGAAGAAACGTGATTCCGACGCTCGCCGACACGAGTGCAAGAGCCGCAGAAGTAGTCGACGCGGATATCCGGTTATCAACGTCAATCCCCGCGCTTAATATTTGTTCATGTACTCGCTCGAAGCTCGAAAGTTCGAACCTCTTCAATGTAAAGCAGCGGTGTCCAACGAAGTCCGTAAGCTGCAAGGGAGAAGTAGCCTTCGCAAGCTTCGAGTTCTTCGGTATGACAGCCAAAAACCGTTCCGAAATAAGTGGTTTGAACCGTAGGAAATTGACATTCGTGGGAGGTCGAAGCAATCCCACGTGATAGTCGCCATTTTCTAATAGTCGAAGCAGTTCAGCAGAGTCGCATATTCTAACATCAAGCGCAGTCTTGGGACGGCCTGCACAAAAGCGGCGTAAAATCAGGGGAAGCAAGCGATAGGCTGCGGGACCGACGGTGACGATATTTAGCTTTTCGTCGCCCGGGGATCCTCCGCCTGCAGCAATTCTGGTAAGGAGGGTTGCCTCGTCGAGTTTCAAAAGGATGTCACGTGCAAGCGGCAGGTAGGTCTTGCCCGATGCGGTAAGCTCCACATTCCGCGTCGATCGCACAAATAGCGGTACGCGCAAACTGGATTCCAGTCGCCGAATGCGCTGACTAAGAGTTGATTGAGTAAGCCCGAGACGTTTTGCTGCTCGTCCAAAATGCAGTTCCTCGGCGACCGCTACGAACCCTTTGACGCTCCAAAGGTCAAGCGGGTGATCGCGGTCAATTGAGTGGCTGTTGCCTGGTTTTTCATTCGCCATGAGAGGCACTCCTGATACGCAATGGGACGCTCTCGCGTCCTCCTACCTAGGGCAAAAGGGCTAGAGTACCGCAATCTGTGGAGCGCTCGCGCCTGACTGTCATCGCGCCCCGCTCGATCGCTTCCTGCATTTCATTATGCCAAACTGCCACTCAATAGACGCGTTTTCAACTTAGACTCTCATTGCAAGCGCATATTACGCTTCTCGAACGTCGACAAAGGGGAACTGTCGGACGTCGAGACAGAGGGAGTTGTCCAAATGAAAATCAGAAAATACGTGGTGTGTTTGGTCGGGCTTACGATGGGGCTGGGAACTACCGCAGCGCTGTCCCAGGATCTGATCGTGAATGGTCAAGGCGGACCGTACGAAGACCTCATCCAAGAAGCGATTATCAAGCCGTTCATGGCGGAAACCGGACTTACCGTACTTTATGATCCGGTGGGGTCTGCTTCGCAAGATTATGCCAAAATAAAAGCCTCTAACGGCTTTCCGGGCTGGGATGTCAATGTGATGACCGCAGCCCAGTCTCTCGACGGGTGCAAGGACGGGCTTCTTGCGCCCATAACGGCCCATCAAGTGCCGAATCTGGCATCTATCGACACTGCGGTTCAGAGGCTTGCTGGTGACTGCGGGGCGGTACACGAACTGCAATATGTGGCTCTCCTTTATAGGACGGACAAAATCCAGCCGGCTCCGACGTCTTGGAATGCGCTTGGGGATCCCGAACTCGACGGCAAGATTGTCCTGCCGCAATTTCGTAATGCGATGGCAGCTCAAATGCTGCAGATCTATTCGGCAGCAGCTGGCAACGACCCAAATGATGTCGACCCCGGCTTCAGCAAAATGGTCGAGTTGGCACCGCGGGCACTGGCTTTTGTGGAGACCTCAGCGCTGATGGACCCTTATATTCGCGATGGCGAGGCTTGGGCGATGCCCTATTACAGCGGGCGGTCGGCGCTGATGAAAGCCGAGGGCCTGCCGGTCGATTTTATCGTCCCCGAAGAGGGGACGGTGCCTTTGATCGCCACACTCAACGTGCCGGTTAACGCCGAACACAAGGAAGCCGCCTACAGGTTCATCGACTACTGGCTCAGCAAGACTGGCCAGGAAAGCTGGGCGCAGGCATACCAAGTCGGCACCGCCCGACCCGATGTTGATTTGCCCGCGGAGTTTCGCGCAAACCAGCTTACGACCCGCGAAGACATACAAAAGCTGATCCTGCCGGATTTGGCCACAATGGCGACTCGAATTCCCGAGTGGAGTGACCGCTGGGAACGTGAAGTCGTTCCGGCGGCACGGTAGGGTCTGGCTTCGATGGTTATATCTCAATCTGTTTCTGCGGCGCCTAGGCGCCGCAGACTGCAACTCGGCGGCTATGTGCCACTGATCCCGCCGACGACGATACTGCTTCTGTTCTTTGCGCTACCTGTTGGCATGATGATCGGGCTCAGTTTGCAGAGCGCCACGCCAGGCATTTTCAGCCTGGAACACTATGCTGACTTTTTCACCGACGATTTGGCGCTGGATGGCTTGCAGCGTACGCTGATCATGTCTGGGATCGTGGCCCTCTGCGTGACGACGATGGCGTATCCGATTGCATACTTTTTGGCCCGCTCGACCTCGCGTTGGAGAGCAATTGTCTTCGGCATCGCCATCGCTCCAGAACTCGCCGGCGTGGTGCTCCGTACCTATGGCTGGCTGGTAATTCTCGAGAAGAACGGCTTCATCAACACGATGCTGATGCAGATGGGGCTAATCCAAGAGCCTTTGCCGCTGATGAACAACATGTTCGGTGCGGTGGTCGGTTTGACCCATGTGCTGCTTCCGTTCGGTATCCTGTCGCTTTTGACCAGCCTACAAGGTATCGATCAGAATCTTGAGAAATCAGCGCAAATTCTTGGGGCATCTCGCCTGTCAGTGTTGCGCCATGTCGTTCTCCCGCTCTCTTTGCCGGGCATTATCAGCTCTTTTTTGATCGCCTTCACTTTGTCTGCGAGCGCTTATGCAACACCTGCCCTGCTGGGCGGGATGAGGTTCAGGGTGCTTGCTACAATGATCTACAATGAAGTGATGGTGCTGGTGAATTGGCCCGCGGCCGCCGTGATGGCCATTGTGCTGCTGGTTATTGTGGTTGCTATCGCCTTCCTAAGCGCTCGCACTGAGAACCGCATCGTCAGCAGATTGCACGTGAGGTAATGTGATGGGCAGATACGTTTTACCCGCCTTGTACTGGTCGTTCTTCACGCTGACTGTCTTATTTATCGCGCTACCACTTCTTATAGTGTTTGCCGCGTCATTCAGTCCCACGAGCAGGGTCACTTTCGACGTTTCCGTCTGGACCCTGGATTGGTTCCAGAAGCTTTGGACCCCGAGATGGCTTGATCCCTTCATCCTCAGTGTAAAGGTCGCTGCACTTGTGGCGATAATTACTGGGACGTTAGCCTCGCTTGGTGCGTATGCCGTGGCGTATCGAAAGGTGCCCGGCCACAACGCGATCCTGTCGTTTTTGCTGTCACCGCTTGCCGTGCCTCAGATTGTCAAAGGGGTGGCGATCGTCCTGTTCTTTTCTTCGGCTGGTTTGTACAAATATCTTGGGTTTGCCGGGCTGGTAGCGGGCCATGTTATTTTAACCATACCGTTCGCCGTTCGCATGATTGTTACTGCAATCTACAATTTCGACAAGAATTTGGACCGAGCGGCGCAGATTCTCGGGGCGAACAAGTGGCAACGCATTTTCTATGTGCTTTTGCCGCTAATCAAGCCGGGCATATTTTCTGGGATGACTTTTGCATTCATCCTCTCATTCAATGATGTGCCGTTGTCGTTGTTTCTGGCCCGTCCGGGTGAGGTGCCGCTTCCAATCAAAGTAATCGAATATTTCCAATACGGCCTTGATCCGGTTTTGGCCGCGGTCAACGTCGCATCCCTGCTCTTCCTCCTCGCAGTGATCTTCCTGTTTGAGAGAATTGGTGGGTTCTCGGCGCAAATTCACGGAGGAAGTAAATGAGCTCTGCCGACAACGTCGATATTCAATTGGTCGATGTTACAAAAGGTTATGGCAATCACTTGGTGGTGGGCGGGATCAATCTTGTCGTTCCCAGAGGAGAATTTGTCAGCATTTTGGGACCATCGGGCTGTGGGAAGACTACCACCTTGAACATGATTGCAGGATTCCATGAGCCCAACTCGGGCGAAATTCGGATCCGCGGCAAAAATCAGGTTGGTGTGCCGCCGGAAAAGCGGAACATCGGCCTAGTTTTCCAGAACTATGCGCTCTTCCCGCACATGACTGTCGCGGAAAATGTCGCCTTTGGGCTGAAGATGAAGCGCAAATCCGCGGTCGAGATCGAGGAAGGTGTTCGCCGGGCGCTCAAGAGCGTACATCTTGAAGGCTATGAGACCCGTTACCCCAAGGAACTTTCGGGAGGCCAGCAGCAAAGGACGGCTTTGGCGCGCGCTATCGCGCCACAACCCTCAGTGCTGCTCCTCGACGAGCCTTTGTCCAATCTAGATCTGAAGCTCCGTGAAGCCATGCGCATCGAGCTGAAAGAAATCCAGCAGCAACTGGGCATGACGTTTGTCTACGTTACTCACGATCAGGAAGAAGCCATGGCGATGTCCGACCGCGTCGTCGTCATGTCTGGCGGTGTGATCGCGCAGGAAGGGCGGCCAGTAGACATCTATCAAAATCCCGTCTCAGCCTTTGTGGCCGACTTTATCGGCAAATCGAATCTGCTGTCGGTCACCAAGACCGAAAATCGGGACGGGAAGCTCAGACTTGCGCTTAAGGGCGGCCCCACGCTTATTGCGGACGCGCCGCAAACGGCTCCGGCGGATAGCATCGCGCTATGCTGCATCCGTCCCGAGAACGTGCAACTGGCTGAGCCCGATGAAAGTCGTGAGAACCTGTTGGCCGGGCGTGTGGACAAAATGGTCAATCTCGGCGCCCATGTCGATGTGTGGGTCGACGTCTCCAGTGATTGCACCGTCAAGGCACAAATTCCGGTTCGCCGTCTAGAGGGTGTAACCGTCGGCAGCGAAGTGAAACTGCGCATCGAGCCCAAAGCTGTCCAGCCTCTAGTCGGATAGCGGGTACTCTCTGGGCGCAGGACTGCGGCAGGTGAATTCATCTGCCGCAGATTTCTCTCGGCCTCTCCATTTGGAAAGCGTGTATTCCATGACACAAAACGGCAACGCTGCATCGCGGATGATTGCGCACCTTCACCAGTTCCGGGACGGGGCTTGGCAGCCCAACGTCTTGCAACGGACGAAGCTCTGTCTGCTGGACAACCTTGGTTGTTTTTCCGGTGGCTTGTCTCTTCCCCATTTTAGGCAATCAGCTGCGGGGATTAAGCGGGCCCTGTTTTCGAGTGACGCCGATATTCAATCCTCACCGTTTTTAAGGGCGCATCTCTACGGCCAGGCGGTAATTGCCATGGATTTTGACGATACGCTGTATGGGCATCCCGGGGGCCCCATTATCGGAGCGGTACTTGCACTTGCCACGGAAGGCAATTTGACGCTGGATCGAATCTTGAGAGGTATTGCAGCTGGGTATGAGGCACATGGGATCTTGTGTGAGGCGACTAAACCGTCGCCGGAACACGCCGCTAAGGTTCGCTCGGTCGGAAATCTTGACACAATCGCTGCGGCATTGGCGATCTCCGTAGCGCTCAATCTCGATGACGCCATGATCGAGCGTGTTGTTGGCGTCGCTGTCGCACATTCCATCGTGCCATATACGGCAAAATGGTATGAGCGGCCCGTGCCTGGCACGAAGAACAATATTGGCTGGATTGCCGCCGGGGCTGTGTTGGCTGTCAGCCTTGCCTTGGAGGGACAGACGGGGGTCACCCAACCGCTTGAGGGAGACAAGGGCTTCTGGAGAATGGCGGGATCAGACCGCTGGGTGTTCAATGAAGATGTGCTGAGTAAGCCGCCTGCGGTCCTCCGCACGGGTTTCAAGCATTACCCAGCGTGCTGGCATACGCAAGAGTATCTGAAGGCCTTTTCGGCCCTGCTTGACCGGGTCGACGTAGGTGATGATGTCGTTGAGATCATCATTTTTGCGACCCCGGATATCGAAAAGTTCTGCGATGGCGATCCTGTCGGAGCCGCTGATGTCGCATTCAGTCTGCCTGCGATGTTCGCACTCCTTGCCGCGGGGATTGAACCTGGCCCCCTTTGGGCAACAAGCAAACCGCAACCGCGCGCGGAATGCGCCTTCCAGCATACGCGTTCCAGCGATTGTCGAATTCTCATCAAGACCAGTAAAGGGCAGGAACTGACCGCTTCGGTTGCCGCCAATAGTTTATCAGATGGAGCAAAGACCGGTCTCGATCATGACGGGGTTTTGGCGAAATTCAGACGACTCGCGGACGACGAAATGGTGGCCGCGCTGCTCCCGGTTCTCCAACCGGAAAGTACCCTAGCTGCCCATGATGTCGGAGTTGATCTCGTGAGTGAGCTTTCAGCGAACATCACTCGGCTGATGTTGCACCACGTAGGAGGCGGCGCAGGCTAGATGGCGCCGCGCAATATCAAACGCGACCCAGCGTAGAGCAAATCAACTGATCAACTGAGCATGTTTTGGGCGATGTCTGCTGCAGTGTGACGAACGTCCTCTGCAAAGGCGTCGATAATCTTGGCGTTCTTACTGTCGAGGTTACGGCAGAGTTGGAAGTGATACGAGATCTCAGGTTCGAAGCGCCGGATTGTGAGCCGCTGCTCCAGGCCATTGAGCGTGAGAGGATGGACCAACGCAATGCCCACGCCCGCCGACACGAACTCGCATACGGTCGGTGCAACATTCGCCACGAGGACAATCTGGGGACGCACTTTATAGGCGTCGAGCAACCCCTCGATGCGCCGTCCGAGGTAAGTATCGGCTGGGAAGGTGATGAAAGGGACTAGGTCCAGATCGTGCGGTTCGACAACCGGCTTCTCGGCAAGAGGGTGTTCGAGCGGCATAATGCAGACCAAAGGGTGCTTCATTAGTGGCTCGAGGCCGACATTAGGGCTGTCCACACTTGCACTCACCAACCCGATATCCAGCTTTCTCGCGATCACTCCGTCCACGATCCATGGCGAACTCAGCGAGTGAATCGAACAGAACAGTGAAGGGCGACTAACGAGAAAGCGCGTCGTCGCGCGCTGGACGAAGGAATTGGCCAGCGTGGACATCGCGCCAATCGCGATTCTACCCTGTTCCTCACGCCGTATCGCCTCGACAGCGTTCTCGACCTGCCGGACGCCTGAGAATATCCGACCGACTTCATCATAGAGCCGCATAGCGTGGTCCGTCGGAGCGAGGCGTCCTTTGTGTCGATCGAACAGTTGCAGACCGGTATCGGCCTCCAGGTGAGCGATGAGTTTGCTCATGTTCGGCTGTGAAACATGCAGAATCTCGGCGGCGCGGCTGATCGTGCCGTTCTCCATTACGGCCTTGAAGGCCTCAATCTGGCGAAGGTTCAGCGCGCGGACCATTCCATAACCATTCTGAATATCCCCCTGTCGTTTTCGACTTGGACGAATACAGTCTCGGCGCTTACCCTACATGAAGGCAATAGGGAAAGATCATGAACGCCGACATTGTTGTGATAGGCGGAGGCATAGTCGGTTCGGCTATTGCCTACGGTCTCGCGAGGCGAAAAGTGCGAGTTGCGGTCCTCGATGGTAGCGATCGCGATGTTCGTGCCGCAAATGCCAATTTCGGATTGGTCTGGCTCCAGGGCAAAGGCACGAATATGCCCGCCTATCAACGCTGGACCCGGAAATCGATCCAACTTTGGCCCGAGTTTTCGGCCGAATTGACCGAAGCGACCGGCATCGATCTCCAATACGAGTGCGATGGTGGGCTTACCATTACCCTCGGCGAGGCCGACTTTGAGAAGCGCCGTGCGACGATTGAGCGTCTCGCAGAACAATTGGGCGATCTTGAACCCGATTGTCATATGATCGACCGCCGGGAACTGGAATCGGTCCTTCCTGGAGTTCGCTTGGGATCCGAGGTCACCGGCGCGAGCTATGGCCGCAGCGATGGCCACGCCAATCCGCTTCGCCTTCTTGCTGCCCTGCACGCTGAAACTGTTCGGAATGGCGGTGAGTTGCTCGGCGGCTGCGCGGTGCAACGCATCCAACGTGACGCCAGCGGCAGTTTCCTTGTTGACTATGGGTCTGGGCGAGTTTCCGCCGCACGTGTCGTCATTGCCGCTGGGCTCGGATCAAAGGAACTAGCCGCACAGGTTGGATTGGATATCCAGATCAGACCCCAGCGAGGCCAAATTCTTGTGACCGAACGGGTCGAGCCGTTCTTGCCGCTACCGACCAGCGGCCTGCGTCAAACGCGGGAGGGTACCGTCATGATTGGCGCCACTATGGACGAGGCTGGGTTCGATACCTCGACGACAGCAGAGGCCGCCGCTGCGCTAGGTGCAAAGGCTATTCGACGGGTACCCGCCCTCGCTGGATTGAACCTTGTTCGCCAATGGGCGGGGCTGCGGATCCTCACTCCGGACCGGCATCCTGTCTACGCAGAATCGAAGAGCCATCCCGGTGCCTATGTTGCTGTATGCCACTCGGGCGTCACCCTCGCTGCGGTGCATGCGGCCGATATTGCGCACGCGTTCGCCTCCGGCCAATTGCCGGCGTCCCTCAATGTCTTTCATCATAGTCGTTTCGATGTTTCAAAAGCTGCGTAGCGTCCATTCGTCACCCATCACCATCTTTATCGATGGCGTTCCCGTACCGGCAGAATCAGGTGAAAGCGTCGCGGCTGTGCTCGTGCGACAAGCCGATGTGTTTGCTCGTCGAACGCCAGTCTCTCAGAGCAAGCGCGCACCGTATTGCATGATGGGTGTGTGTTTTGAATGTGTCGCCGAGATTGATGGCGTTGCATCTGTCCAGACGTGCCTGAAGACCGTGAGCGATGGCATGCAGGTCCGGCGGCCTACCGGGAAACGTAGGATTGCGTCATGATGATGGTCGATCTGCTGGTGATTGGTGCCGGTCCTGCCGGAATGGCAACTGCCATGATGGCGCGCTCTCATGACCTCGACGTGATGGTCATCGACGAGCAGCCTGCCCCAGGCGGCCAGATTTGGCGTGCGGTCGAAAATGGAAGCGATCGTGACGACATCCTGGGAGCCGCTTATTCCGAGGGGCGCCACGTAGTCGAGGCGTTTCGAGACAGCGGTGTCCACTATCAACCCGAGACCCAACTCTGGAAGCTCGAGCCAGGCTTCAGCGCTTTTGTCAGCAGCGGAGGAAAGGCGGAAGTAATCCAGGCCAAGTCCATCGTACTCGCAACTGGAGCCCAGGAGCGCCCAGTCCCGTTTCCCGGTTGGACCCTTCCAGGGGTACTAACGGTGGGGGCGGCTCAGATACTGCTGAAGTCGGCGACGCAGTTCCCGAAAGGCCCGGTGTGGATAGCTGGGAGTGGTCCGCTCCCGTTGCTCTATGCGGTGCAACTGCTGAAAGCCGGTGGTAATTTGGCAGGATATCTCGACACCACCCCGCCGGGGCAATTGCGCTTGGCGCTTCGCCACCTGCCCAGGGCGCTCCTCGCAATCGGTGACTTGCTGAAAGGGATGGCATGGCTAGCCAAGCTGAGCCTTTCACGCACACAAATTGTACGTGGAGTCACCGAGTTGGAAGCCATTGGTGACGGCAGAGTAGAAAGATTGCGGTACCGGACTAAACGCGACCTTGAGGCCACCGTTCCTGCCGCCGTGCTACTCGTCCACGAGGGGGTGGTGCCACAGCTTCATACGGCGATGTCGGTAGACTGCGAGATGATGTGGAACGCGGCCCAGGAGTGCTTTGTGCCGGTGGTTGACTCTTGGGGTGAGAGTTCGGTGCCCGGACTTTTCATTGCCGGCGATGGCGCAGGTATCGCCGGCGCGAAGGCCGCGATCCTGCGTGGCAAGCTTGCGGGCCTGCGGGTTGCCGAGACCTTGGGGCGTTTGGGGGAGGCCGATAGCAGGGCTCGGCCGATCAGAAGGCAGCTGTCGCGAGAAATGGCCGCGCGTCCCTTCCTCGATGCTATGTTTAGACCCCGCCCGCAGGTGTTTGCGCCATCCGATGACACCATTGTTTGCCGGTGCGAGGAAGTCACGGCTGGGCGCGTCAGGGCTTTGGCGGGAATTGGCCGACCCGGGCCAAATAAGGTGAAGGCAGCGTCTCGCGTCGGCATGGGGCCGTGCCAGGGACGGCAATGTGGATACACAGTCACCCGCATCATTGCAGAAGCGCAGAGCGAAACGCCCTCGGAGGTTGGGTACTTTCACATCCGACCGCCGCTGAAGCCGGTGACTATCGGTGAAGTGGCCTCCTTGGCAGAAGACGCACATAGAACGTGAACCGAATTCAAGCGCCGCATGTTTCGAGCAGCGGAGGTGAGGCGCAGCTTTCGGACGACTATCCCCGAAGCAGTAAGCAGTAAGCAGTAAGCAGCATGGAAATCGGTATCGCCGGCGCAGGCGCAATTGCGATGGGTTATGCAGCTCTACTCTTAAAGGCCGGACATTCGGTTCAGGTGTGGTCGCCCTCCGGAGGCAGAACAGCGTCCCTTCTTAGCGGTATACCACTAATCGTGTCGGGAGCACTCGAGGGCGTATTTCGTCCGAATGTCTGCACGATACCTTCCGCTCTCACAGATTGCGACGTGATCGTCCTAGCCTTGCCTGCCTACGGACACCGACGCGTTCTTGACATCATCGCTCCCCACATCAAGCCCAGCAACATCGTTATTATAAGCGGCCACCTGTCCTTCGCTGCCCTGTACTTGGCGAAGGTACTTTCAAATCGCGGCTTACAGATCCCTATCGTGGCCTGGAATACGACGATGTTAACCGCGAAGGCGCGAACACCCAACGAGATCAAGGTTGGGGCAGTACGCTCAAAGGTGGACATGGCCACGCTGCCTGCTCGTCTTGGCGAACAAGCACATAAAGTCTGTGTATCTTTGTTTGGCGATCGATTTGTCATGAGAGACGATCTGCTGACGATTGCGCTTAGCAACCTGAATCCTCAGAACCATCTGGGAACGGCGCTCTGCAATTTGACTCGCATTGAACGAGGTGAGGTGTGGGGGCAACGTGCAAACGTCACTCCAGCGGTGGGAAGACTCCTCGAAGCTATGGACGAGGAGAGGCTGCTGGTTGCAGCGTCATTCGGCAAAGCGGTTCGCACGATCCTCGACCACTATGCCCTTTCTTTCAATGTTGGCCGCACTTCTGTAGTCGAGATATCACAGGAACTCGCGCGGCGTGGAAGCGATCCCCTGGGTCCAACCACCCTCGAAACGCGCTACGTCCTTGAAGACGTTCCATACGGACTCGTTCCGACCCTCTATCTCGCAAGGCTGGCGGGGGTGGCGATACCGCTCCACCAGTCCGGGGTTGATATTCTAAGCGCATGCTACGGCCGGAATTTTTCTGCTGAGAACGACCTGCTCGGCGAGTTGGATTTGCTGAATGTCGCCGTGCTCATGGATTTGGTTTCGAATGGATATCCCGTCGCGAGATGAGCCTGATGCGCATGATTAGCACTCTTCCGCAAATCACCACGTACCACGTTGCCGAAGAAGGTGATGACGGCTGTTCGAGCAGGAGAGCTCAATGCCTGAGACAGATTTAGTTGCAGAGATGGAGGCTGAGATCCGTGCCAAGCCAGTCTTTCTTTCTGACGTCAATGCGATGGTTGCGCGTGCTGCTCGCCTCGTGCCGATGCAGGACGGACTCTTCGAAAAGATCTCGGTTTGTAACGAGACGTATGTCACCCGGTTTGGCGTGCGATTGCGTGGTCGGATGTGGACCTTCGAAGGCTGGCGTGCTGTGCATTCCAACCATCCGTCTCCTGCCAAGGGCGGGATACGGTACGCCCCCGATGTTGGGGTGGACGAAGTCGAGGCGCTTGCTGCGCTGATGACATATAAGTGCGCCCTGCTTGGGCTTCCATTCGGGGGCTCGAAAGGTGCTCTGAAAATCAAGCCTGGCGACTGGAACGACTACGAACTGGAGCGCATCACGCGCCGCTTCGCCCAAGAACTTACGCGACAGAATTTCCTCAGTTCATCTCTGAACGTGCCGGCGCCTGATGTCGGTACGAACGAAAAGACCATGGTATGGATCGCTGACGAACATCGGCGTCTCAAACCCCAAGACATCAATGCGGAGGCATGCGTTACCGGCAAGCCATTGGCCGCCGGGGGCATTGAAGGGCGTTCGGAAGCGACCGGGCGCGGTGTGCAATTCGCACTGCGCGAATTTTTTGCCCATCCGAAAGACGTGGAGCGCTGCGGTCTATCCGGTGGGCTTGATGGTCTCAGGGTCATCGTGCAGGGATTTGGCAATGTGGGCTATCACGCCGCAAAGTTCCTGTCCGAGGATGGATGTCGGATTGTAGCGGTGATTGAGCACAATGGTGCGATCGAGAACTCCGGAGGGCTCGACATCGATGCGCTCTACAACCATTTCGCGGCGTATCGCACCTTCGAGGAATTTGCGGGCGGGCAATTTGCAAAAAGCAGTTCTGATCTGCTGACAACACCTTGCGACATTCTCATCCCGGCAGCGCGAGAAGGTGTGATTACTGGCGAGAATGCGCATGCCATTGCAGCTCGCGTTATTGTCGAAGCAGCGAACGGCCCCATTACATTCGAGGCTGACGCCATTCTCCGCGACCGCGGTGTGGTCATCATCCCAGATCTTTTCGCCAACGCCGGCGGGGTCACCGTTTCCTATTTTGAATGGGTCAAGAACATTGCTCACATGCCATTCGGGTTGATGGAGCGGCGACGACGGCAATATGAAAATACGCTTCTCACCTCGACACTCGAACGCACGCTCAACACTAAGTTTCCCGACACCATCGCCAATCTTGGTGGGGGGCGGGAGATCGATCTGGTTCGTTCCGGCCTTGAAGAAAAAATGCGGTCAACCTACGCCCAGATGTCCCATCTCTGGAATAATGCCGAGGGCATCGACGACTTGCGGACAGCGGCATATGTGATCGCGCTCACGCGCATTAAGGGCATCTACGAAGCGATCGGCATCTAGGCGTAGCGAGCGGTTCTGCGGAACTCGCTCAAGGAGCGGTGAGAGGAAATCGGCAACTTCGAATTCTGGGGGTTCGCCTTGCCTGATCGCGTTGTTGACACCCGTTTGTTCCGGTACGCTCTGGCGTCCGCCGAGCATGGCAGCTTTCGCCGGGCCGCCGCAGCGCTCCATGTCCAGCATTCGGCGCTCAGCCGCGGAGTACGCAGCCTAGAACATAGACTCGGTACGCAACTCTTCGAACGGTACCACGCCGGCATACGCCCGACGCCTGCCGGCGATCGTTTCCTGGAGGAGGCCACTCTGGGTTTCGACCATCTTCGGCGGGCCATGCAGAGGGTGGAAGCCTTGCAGAGGTGTGAGCACGGTGAACTCACCGTCGGCGTAAGCCTCCCTTTCGCTCTGCTGTCCGACCTGTTCGAGCGCTTCCGCAAAGACTATGGCGGCATTTCCATTGAGGTCGTCGAGAGCGCGTCGGCTGCAAGCAGCGCTTTGGTCCAGCAGCGCCGGATGGACCTCGCATTCGTGACTAAGGCTCAGCGCCCTGAAGCATCTCAATCGCTGCACTTGCGTGATGAGCGGATGGTGGTCGTGCTTCCACAGTCGCATCCGTTGGCTGGTGCGCGCAGTCTGACGTTGGGCGACCTGCACTCAGAGCGGTTTGTCCTCTGCGCCGAAGGCTTGGGCCCCGACATCGAGGAATACCTGATCCAACTGATGGCGAAGCAGGCTGGCGTCCCAAGGGTGCAGATGCACCGTGTGGGCCTGTGCAGTCTGATAAACATGGTGGCAACCGGGTTTGGTGTGACGCTCGTCGTTGGCCGGCCGCCGTGTACTGCCGCCGATGGCGTCGTGATCGTGCCACTCGCAGGTCGGCATGTTATTCCCGTCAAGGCAGTCTGGATGGAGTCCAATCCCAATCCCGCCCTCAGGGCGCTGCTTAACATCGTGCGCGAGTTCATCTAGGCCGGGACGGCCTCGCGATGACAAATCGCCAATGGCGTGTTAGCGCCAAAAATTGATCAAAAGAGAGGAAGTACTTCATGACAACTGCAAATGAAATTGCCGACAAGCTCGCCATCGAGCACGGCTTGACCAAGGCCCAAGGCAAGGCGCTGGTCGACGGCGTCTTCAAGGCGATTGCGGAAGCCGCTGTTTCTGGCGACGAGATTTCCTTACCCGGCTTTGGGAAGTTCAAGGTTAAGGCGACTCCGGAGCGCGAAGGCCGAAACCCGTCCACGGGCGCAACCCTCAAGATTGCGGCCGCCAAGAAGTTGACCTTCACACCGGCCAAGGCACTCAAAGACAACCTCAATAGGTGAACCCGTTCAGGGGGAACCTTGAACGTGTAGCGATGTGTCGATGCATGCCAGCCATTGAAAGGGGGAAGCTAAGCTCGCGGCACCTTGCGCGCGCGGGCGAAACCGCGATCCGTCGCGATGAAGCGCTCGACCATCGGTGCGATCAAGCGGATCGGATCGCCAACAGCCTGCCCGGTCTCGCGAGACAGAGCCTCGCCATAGGCAACGAGATCGCGATGCAGCGCGGCTGGCAGTTCCAGCGTGATCTTCACGGGCTTGTCGTCCGGGATTGCACCGAGCTTGAGCTTGGTCACTACGCTGCTCCATAGGGTTCGAGGACGAGGTCGCGCGTGACGATCACCCTCACGGGGAAGCCAGGGCGGATCGTCAGCGTCGGGGCGATCTGCAATTGGCGCTGGATGATCTGCTGGCCCGCGTCGGTGATGGTGTCTTGGGTTCCACTGCGGATCGCCTGGATGAGGCGGTCGTCGTCATGCATGGTTAGTTCCGCGCCGACGGCGAGCAGTGTCGACAGGCCGGCTGCCTTCATCAGATCCCACCAGTGGTAGTCGACGCCATCTTCCAGGCCGGCATAGCCTGCGGTGTCCGCACCGGGCTGGCGCTCGAGAACTATAGAGCGGCCGTTCGGGAAGATGAGGCGGTTCCAGACAAGCAGGACCCGGCGCTGGCCGAAGGCGATACCATTGTCGTATTCGCCGATGATGCGAGTGCCCTGCGGAATGAGCACCATGCTTCCAGTCGGGCTGTCATAGATGTGCTGGGTGACCTGGGCGGTAATCTGACCGGGAAGGTCGGAGCGGATACCGGAGATGAGCGCGGCCGGGATCACGGAACCGGCCTGTACCACAAAGGGCGAGGCCGGCGCAGCCACCCGGTCGGGGGCGACCGTACGGCGATCCACCTCTGCATCGAGGAAAGCCCGTTGCCGATCTCCGCCTCCGTTGCTGAGGGTGGGCGTCCAGGTGCCTGTCATAGATGGAATGCCCGAGGCGTCGGACGCAACGGGCGAACTTGTCTGAACGAAGATCTTGCTGGTGCGGGCTGCCTCCATCTCAGCGAGGCGACGCTGTTCTTCCGGATCGGGTTGCACCGGCATGATCTCGGCCGGAACGTCGCGGCCCTCTTCGCGGGCGCGCACGATCGGTCCACCGAGGTCGCCTGGGAGCGCCGGCCCGAGTTGTGGAATACCGCTATAGTCGTCCGGCAGTCCCTGCAGACCATCGGCCGTTTGCCGGCGGTCGGTGGTGAAGAGCTCGTCGTGATTCACCTGACGGTCGGTGCTCTGGAGCGCATAGATCAACGCGCCGCCAATGCCGAGGCCGACAAATATCCCGAGACCGGCCAGCACGCGACGAGAGATGCGCGTCACACGTGGCGGCTCCGGGCGCAGCCGCATGGTGTCTGGAGTTTCAGGTCTGGTCGCGCCATTGTCCCTTTCGGTCCCGCCGTTGGTCTCGCTCATGTCGCGGGCCTCCCATCGATGCGCACGATCCTGACTGTCTGCTGCTGCTTGCCGCTGCCGAGGCGCAGTTCCGCCGCGCCGAACAGGCGATCGACGATCAGGATGTTCTGGTAGATGCGGCTGTTGACGATCTCGGGCTCGCCATTCGAGCCGATGACGAAGATCGGCGGCATCTCGCCCTGGATGATGCCGCGCGGGAACTCGACATAGACACGGCGTCCATCGTCATAGACCGAGATTGGGCGCCAGGGCGGTGCGTCGCCGCTCAGCCCATAGCGGTGGTTCCGCGCCGCTTGGGCCGGGATCACCGGCGCAGCTGGGATGTTGGTCCGCTGCGAAGCGACCTGCGGATAGGCCCAGGCGACGGCCGGCATGTAGGGAGACTCGCCGGAGCGCAACTCGATGAGGTAGGTACGGCGATCCGTGGTGATTACGAGGTTGGTGGTGATGTCGGTGCGGGTCGGCTTGACCAGCACATGGACGCGCCGCGTGGCGCCGCTGCCGCTTTCCGTGTCACCGATGATCCAGCGGGCGGTGTCGCCGGCGGCGATCGGTCCGGCGCCGGTCAGGCTCTCGCCAGGCTCGAGCGCGATGACGGTGATCTGCCCTGGCGCGGCGTAGACCTGATAGAGCGCGCCTTCGCTCCACGGATAGATTTGTATGGCGTTGAAATAGCCGTCCTTCCGGGGTTCAACCCGCGCCGCGACATTGGCGTTCTCCACCCGGCCTGTCGGCGTGGTTGCGGGGTCACCGCCCTTGGACGGCGTCCAGGATGGCGGCACGAGGACGGGACGAGGCGTTGTCTCGCCCGTGGGGACGGCAACGGCCGCGAGCGGTGGCACGTTGGCGTCGTAGCTGATCTGCGGTGGCCGCCGCGCGGTGGCGCAGGCCGTCAGCGAGACGGTCGCGAGCAGAAGCACCGCGAGGGTGGAGGCAGATTTACGGAAAGCCGGAAGGTCGGCTCTGTGGATCGTCGGTCTGGTCATTGCCCCAGCTCCTTTGACCAGTTGATGGCATTGACGAAGACACCCAGGGGGTTGCGGCGAAGGCGCTCGGCGTCCCGCGGTTGCTGGATGACGATCGTGAGAATGGCGGTCCAGCGTTCGGTGCCGGCGAGTTGCCCGTTCTCGTAGCGGCGCTCCGTCCAGGCGACGCGGAACGAATCCGGCGACGCGCGGATGACGCTCGAAACCTCGACCGCGACCTGCTGGCGCCCAACGCGGCCGAACGGGTCGGCCGAGCGGGCATAATCGTTGAGCGCGGTGGCGCCGCGATCGGTGGTGAACTCATAGGCGCGCAGCCAGTTCTGGCGCACGACGATTGCATCGGCTGGCAGGCTGCGAACCTGTTCGACGAAGCGCGCGAGGTGGAAAGCGATCTGCGGATCGGTGGGCTGGTAGTCCGCGGTCGCAGGCTCGACGGAACGTGCCTCGCCGGTGCGGTCGACCTCGACCACCCAAGGCACGACGGTGCCGCGCGCCGACTGCCAGACCAGAGCGCTAGCAAAGCCGGCGGAGAGGATGAGGCACCCAAAGGCCATCAGTCGCCAGTTCTTTGCCTGGACCCGGGCCGAGCCCATGCGCTCGTCCCAGACCTGCGCGGCGCGCTGGTAAGGTGTCTCGGGTTCGGGGGATTTGCCGTAGTGCGTGGATGCGCGCTTGAAGAACGTCATGGATTATCTCTCTCGGAAAGGCTGACGGAGGCGCCGCCGCCATGGTTGTCGCCGGAGCGGACGGCGTGGGCGGCGGCCATGGCGCCGTGGCTCATGGTGCCGCTGTGACGCATGCGGCGGGCCCAGGCGGGTGGCGTGTCGGTGGCGATGGGACCGGCCGGTTGGGGAGACGTGCCGGCGACGGTGCCCATCGAGAATGCGCCGCCCGTCGCGGCAAAGGCGGCGCGGCCACCCTCGTCGAAGGAGGAGCCGAGGCTGTCGGAGACACGCGACGCGGCGCGCTTGAGCGGAGACGCCGCTGCGCCTCCTGCGGCGCGCGCAAC
>NZ_BSNG01000009.1 GCF_030159855.1 Devosia yakushimensis
AGAACCTCGCCGGCCACGTTTCTCTTTCTTCATTCTTCACAATGTCAAAAAGCAGACCCAACCACCTTCGAGGCAGCAACGTCATTTGGAAGCAAGGCTTCCATATTTGCTTCTAGGCAAAACAAGCTCTGTCTTCCGGTTGCCCGGCAGTCAGTCTGCCTTGTCAGAGAACGCTGAACAGTGGGAGCAGCAAGTGCTCGACGTCGTCAGCGTGGGCGGGTTGTAGTCGAGACATTTAAGTCTGTCAACACCCCATTTTCCAATTTTCGTTCGGGCCTGGCTTTCACCGTTTCCGATCGGAATTCGAAAAATCTGAAACCAAAAATCTCTTTTATATTTCAGAGGCTTGCCGCATTTCGTGGCGCCGTTTGGCGTCTCGCTCTGCAGCGGTGAGCGGGGTTCTAAGGGGCACACCGCGCGGAGTCAACAAGGGAAAATGACAAAAGCGCTTTTTCGTTCCCGCGAGTCGTCCGCGCGTGTGGATATCCATCGGCAAACGCCCGGTCCATATGACGTCTCCCGCTTTTGTCCTGCTGCAAAAGAATTTCAATTCTTCGCAATGCCTCTCCGGTTCCCCGTTCGCTATTGTCGGGATTCGAGGCCTAGCCCGATGCCGAAGCCCATGGATCGAGCAAGGTCAGCGGCAGATTCTCGAAATCCTTGATATTGCGCGTCACCAGAGTCAGTTGTCGGGAGATCGCCGTGGCAGCAATCCAGCCATCCATCACGCTGAGGCCGATCCCTTCACGCCGAGTCGAAGCGAGCAATTGTCCCCAGATCAGTGCCGTGCCCGTATCCACCGGCAGGACCCGCTCCCCGAATCGCTCGGGCAGATCCAGCTCCAGCCACTGCGCCAATTCGCTCTTGCGCTTTCCCTCATCCATCAGCGCCACGCCACGCGCAATCTCGGCAATGGTGATGACGCTGAGATAGGTGCGATCCTCATCGACCTGGTCGAGCCAGGTCAGCACATGCTGATCCGGCTGCGGCCGGCGAATCTCAGACAGCACATTGGTATCGAGCAGAAAACTCACAGCGCCAGATCGCGCGGTTCATCCACCAAGCGTTCATCGGTAAGAACTGCTCCCGCCAGCGGCGAATCCAGCAGGAAGGTCGCAAGGCTTCCCTTCCTCGCGGTCTTGCGATTCCACTCCTCAACCGAAACGATCACCACGCTGGGCGTCCCATTGCGGGTAATCATCTGCGGCTCACTCTGGGCGCGCTCGATCACCTCGGACAAATGCGCCTTGGCATTGGCAACCGTCCAGGCCTCCGGCTCATGTTTATTCGTCGCGGCCACGGCAGCCTCCTAAAATGACTATCGTGACTATATAGGTCTTTCGCGTATTTTCTACAATGTTGGCGAGCGCAATCGTCGGCCATTGAAAGACTTTGCGGCTAAGCAGTTCCGTCGAACGCGCACCCAGGCCCCAGGGTCCAGACAGCTCCCCCGGGGCTGAAAGCCCTCCTCCAAACGCAATGTTACGAGGGTGCTTGCCCCAGCCTTGGCTCTGTTCCTGCCAGCAGCCGTTGAATGTTAGCTGCATGTCGCACGATCACGTAAACGCCGCCGGCGATCACGAGGAAACGATAAGCAAGGGGCTGCTCAAGACCCAGGACGAACACGATCGCTGTCAAAGCTGCGAGTATCGAACTGAGCGAGACGATGCGGGAAATCGCTAGCGAACCTGCCCAAATCAGCACGGCACCTAGTCCAACCATTGGCGACATTGCCAGCAACACACCGAGCCCGGTTGCGGCGGATTTGCCGCCGGTAAAGTTTAGCCAGATGGAACGACCATGGCCCAAAAGCGCAGCCAACCCGGCGATCAGAACGGCCCAGGGTGATAGATTTTGCAGGTCAAGCCAGAGGCAAAGCCATTGCGCGAACGCCACGGCGGTAGCGCCCTTAAGCACATCCACCACAAGAACTATGAGCGCAGGCCACTTGCCCAGGATTCGCAAAACATTGGTGGCTCCTGTCGATTTGGAGCCATGCGCTCGAATATCAATGCCGCCAAGCAACTTGCCCGCCAAATAGCCCGTCGGGATGGAACCAAGGAAATAGGCAGCGATCGCTACCCCAATAATAGCCAGCCAGAATGTCATTACCCCTCCTACACCCTAATTCAGATTAGTCGGTGTATCTTTGCAGGCAAAGCTCACGAGAACTGAATCGGATAACATCCATTATGGAACGGACCGGGTGTTCATCATGCAGCCCCTGGCTGCGACAAAACCCGCGAGCACCAGGCCCGGAGCTTGGGGTCGTCATCCGCAAGGCACCAATAGCTGGCTATCCAGCGTTTGACGGCCGGGAAGTTCGCACTGAGCCCCCGGTCGTCCAACCACTGCATGGCCAGGGCACGATCCTCCACTGTTGCTTCGGGCGATAGTTCGGGATCGAGGTAGGCGACCGCTGCCCAGCAATCCAGCCTCCTGTCGGCGATCATCGATGTCGCTCCGAAATCGATCACTGCAGTAACCCGTCCAGCATCGACGAGTACATTGCCCGGGAAGAGGTCGAAATGCACCAGCTCCCCCAAGCGACAATCAGGAATTCCCTCGATCGTCTCGCTTGGCAAATGCTGCAGCGCACCTGGATGCAGCCGGCTCCGCTCCAGCCGCGCATGAAGATATTGCGGATAGCTCGGCCGCCGCACGGCCTGCGCGGAGGCGAGATCGCCGAAAAAGTCCCGCTTGACCGCGATGTCGCCGACCTGGCTCGCCGCATCAAGATAGCCCTGCACGAGCAGCTCTCGCTCCTCGCCCTCTGCAACACCAAGAGCCTGCGCCAGCGAAATGCCAACAAGCCGGCGCTCGATAACCGCAACGCGCCCGTCAATTTCCATTACCCGCTCGACATCCGGCGTCGTAAAGGAGACGGCATGCCGGCCGGCCGCTATCTCCGAGAGCAATTCAGCCCGGCCAAGCTCGACCGCCATGGAGGCGCCCGGTCGCAACAGGCGCAAGACTTGCCGCTCATTGAACGCATAGACCCTGGCTTCTCCACCCTGCCCAATCAGCAGCGCGTCATCCGTCCCAAGCGCCTTGAGCACGGCCAGGTCATTGCTATCGGTCAGCATGTCAAACTTCCCTTCAAGCTTCCGGCACGGTGTAGCGGGAAAACCGGGCGCGCAATACCGAGCTTACGCTAGGCGAAGATGAAACCGTCTGTAGCTGTTAAAATCCGCGACCGGCAGAAAGCCGACTCGCTCGAGCAACGTGACGCTGCGCCGATTGCCATGGGTAACACCGGCATAAATATCGGTTGCGCGCAGGTCCATACGCGCAAAGGCGATCAGCGTTTGCAGCGCGGCAGTGGCATAGCCCTTACCCGTCACCTTCTCAGCCAGCCAGTAACCCAGTCCGTACTTTGGGGGATTCGCCGGAACCAGATCTATCCGCCCGATGAGCTCCCCTCTCAAAAGCAGGCCGAAGCGCAGATTGCCGTGGTCGTCACCAAGGTCGTCCTCAAGTTCTTTATGGGACATAGC
>NZ_BSNG01000010.1:2500-5682 GCF_030159855.1 Devosia yakushimensis
ATAATGAGAACGATCAAGCGTCTTAAGTGCATCTAGTGGATGCCTTGGCGTGCACAGGCGATGAAGGACGTAATACGCTGCGATAAGCGTCGGGGAGCTGCGAATAAGCTTTGATCCGATGATTTCCGAATGGGGAAACCCGACCATTTAGGTCACCCGAAAGGGAGCTAACCCGGGGAACTGAAACATCTAAGTACCCGGAGGAAAGGACATCAAAAGAGACTCCGTTAGTAGTGGCGAGCGAACGCGGACCAGGCCAGTGGCCTGAGGGTAAGAACGGGAAGGACTTGGAAAAGTCCGCCATAGTGGGTGATAGCCCCGTACCGGTAGAAAGCCCTTAGGTCCTCGAGTAAGGCGGAACACGTGAAATTCTGTCTGAACATGGGTAGACCACTATCCAAGCCTAAGTACTCGTGCACGACCGATAGCGAACAAGTACCGTGAGGGAAAGGTGAAAAGCACCCCGACGAGGGGAGTGAAATAGTTCCTGAAACTGGATGCATACAAACAGTCGGAGCCCGCAAGGGTGACGGCGTACCTCTTGTATAATGGGTCATCGACTTAGTCTAACTAGCAAGCTTAAGCCGTTAGGTGTAGGCGCAGCGAAAGCGAGTCTGAATAGGGCGTTAAGTTAGTTGGATTAGACCCGAAACCAAGTGATCTAGGTATGAGCAGGCTGAAGGTAAGGTAACACTTACTGGAGGGCCGAACCCACGTAAGTTGAAAATTACGGGGATGACTTGTTCCTAGGGGTGAAAGGCCAATCAAACTTGGAAATAGCTGGTTCTCCGCGAAAGATATTTAGGTATCGCCTCAGACGAATACCTCAGGGGGTAGAGCACTGGATGGGCTAGGGGGTCTCACCGACTTACCAAACCTAACCAAACTCCGAATACCTGAGAGTACTATCTGGGAGACAGACGGTGGGTGCTAACGTCCATCGTCAAAAGGGAAACAACCCTAACCTACAGCTAAGGTCCCCAAGTCACAGTTAAGTGGGAAAGCATGTGGGAATGCTTAGACAACCAGGAGGTTGGCTTAGAAGCAGCCATCCTTTAAAGATAGCGTAACAGCTCACTGGTCAAGCGTTCCTGCGGCGAAGATGTAACGGGTCTAAAACTGTGCACCGAAGCTTAGGGTTTACGACTTTGTCGTAAGCGGTAGCGGAGCGTTCCGTAAGCCTGCGAAGCGGTACCTGTGAGGGGCCGTGGAGGTATCGGAAGTGCGAATGATGACATGAGTAGCGACAAAAAGTGTGAGAGACACTTTCGCCGAAAGTCCAAGGGTTCCTGCGCAATGCTAATCAGCGCAGGGTTAGCCGGCCCCTAAGTCGAGGCAGAAATGCGTAGACGATGGGAACCACGTTAATATTCGTGGGCCTGGTGGTAGTGACGGATCGCGCAGAGCTGTATCCCCTTATTGGATTGGGGGTGCAGTGAGCCGGTTCCTGGAAATAGCTCCACCAACATAGACCGTACCCTAAACCGACACAGGTGGACTGGTAGAGTATACCAAGGCGCTTGAGAGAACTATACTGAAGGAACTCGGCAAATTGCACGCGTAACTTCGGGATAAGCGTGACTTCTACTTGGGCAACCAGGTAGGAGTGGCACAAAAGAGGGGGTGGCGACTGTTTATCAAAAACACAGGGCTCTGCGAAGATGCAAATCGACGTATAGGGTCTGACGCCTGCCCGGTGCCGGAAGGTTAAAAGGAGAGGTGCAAGCTTTGAATTGAAGCCCCGGTAAACGGCGGCCGTAACTATAACGGTCCTAAGGTAGCGAAATTCCTTGTCGGGTAAGTTCCGACCTGCACGAATGGCGTAACGACTTCCCCACTGTCTCCAGTATAGACTCAGCGAAATTGAATTCCCCGTGAAGATGCGGGGTTCCTGCGGTCAGACGGAAAGACCCCATGCACCTTTACTATAGCTTTACGCTGGCATTTGTGTCGGCATGTGCAGGATAGGTGGTAGGCTTTGAAGCAAGGACGCTAGTTCGTGTGGAGCCGCAAGATGAGATACCACCCTTATCGTCATAGATGTCTAACCGCGGCATAACAGTGTCCGGGACAGCGTATGGTGGGTAGTTTGACTGGGGCGGTCGCCTCCCAAAGAGTAACGGAGGCGCGCGATGGTGGGCTCAGGACGGTCGGAAATCGTCCGCTGAGTGCAATGGCATAAGCCTGCCTGACTGCGAGACTGACAAGTCGAGCAGAGACGAAAGTCGGTCATAGTGATCCGGTGGTCCCGCGTGGAAGGGCCATCGCTCAACGAATAAAAGGTACGCTGGGGATAACAGGCTGATAATGCCCAAGAGTCCATATCGACGGCATTGTTTGGCACCTCGATGTCGGCTCATCACATCCTGGGGCTGGAGCAGGTCCCAAGGGTATGGCTGTTCGCCATTTAAAGTGGTACGTGAGCTGGGTTCAGAACGTCGTGAGACAGTTCGGTCCCTATCTGCCGTGGGTGTTGGAATATTGAGAAGAGCTGTCCCTAGTACGAGAGGACCGGGATGGACGAACCTCTGGTGGACCTGTTGTGGCGCCAGCCGCATTGCAGGGTAGCTAAGTTCGGACGGGATAACTGCTGAAAGCATCTAAGCAGGAAGCCTCCTTCAAAACGAGTATTCCCTTGAGAGCCGTGGAAGACCACCACGTCGATAGGCCGGGTGTGGAAGCGCAGCAATGTGTGAAGCTTACCGGTACTAATAGCTCGATTGGCTTGATCGTTCTCATTAATCTATGTCCGCAATCCTTAGGATTGCGTCCTCTGCCTCACGGGCCAATGGCCCTCCGGCGGGGCGGCTGCATCAGCAGCCGGGGTCGTCGCAAGCTCCTCCAGGAGCCCGGCGCCCGAGATTGTGAAATGATCGGTTAGAAAACACCAGCCAAGCCTCCTTGCATGGGAGAGGACTTGGCCAATACAGAACAAAAACCAGAATTCACACCAGATGTTTTTCGCTGACCTTGTGGTTCTTGCGAGGAGCCCAAGACCCGATCCCATCCCGAACTCGACCGTCAAATTCCTCTGCGCCAATGGTACTAAGTCTCAAGGCTTGGGAGAGTAGGTCGCTGCAAGGTCTGCCAAAAACATCTGTGTTCTCAAACACAACGCCGAAACCAAAACCCCCAGTCAGAAATGACTGGGGGTTTTTGCGTTAAAGAGGCAAATTCTCGGC
>NZ_BSNG01000011.1 GCF_030159855.1 Devosia yakushimensis
CGGAGCCGCCTGCCGCAACGGCCGCGCCCCCGGCAGCAAGGCCGGTCCCGACGGCCGCACCGGCGCCGAGCTGCGGGCCGCCCGAGACGATGCCGTTGGCGATGCCTGGGCCAAAGATGCCGAGGCCGAGGAGCGACAATGCGGCCAGCACGATGGCCATCGCATCATCGATGGTCGGCTGCTCACCGCCGAAGCCGGCGGTGAACTCGCCGAACAGCGTAGAGCCGATGCCGATGATGACGGCGAGCACCAGGATCTTGATGCCCGAGGAGATGACATTCCCCAGGACGCGCTCGGCCATGAAGGCGGATTGGCTGAAGAGGCCAAACGGGATCAGGACGAATCCGGCCAGCGTGGTCAGCTTGAATTCGATCAGCGTGACGAAGAGCTGGACGCTGAGGATGAAGAAGGCGAGCAGCACCAGCACCCAGGCGATCAGCAGGCAGATGATCTGCAGGAAATTCTCGAAGAAGGCCCAGTAGCCGGAGAGCTCGGCGATGGCCTCGAGGAGCGGCCGGCCGGCGTCGAGCCCGGTCTGCGCGACGCGGCCGGGCCGCATCAGGTCCTCGACCGAGAAGCCAGTGCCCGAGGCCATGAGGCCAAGGCCGGCAAAAGAGTCGAAGACGATGCGCGCGAGGCTGTTCCAGTTGCCGATCAGGTAGGCGAAGATGCCGACAAAGATGGTCTTCTTGACGAGTCGCGCGATGATGTCTTCGTCGGCGCCCCAGGCCCAGAACAGAGCCGCCAGTGTGATGTCGATGACAATCAGCGTCGAGGCAATGAAGCCGACTTCACCACCCAGCAGGCCAAAGCCGCTGTCGATGTAGGAGGTGAAAACCTCCAGGAACCGATCGATGACGCCTGTGCCTTCCATGGCTAGTGCGCTCCGGCCGGTGAGAGGAAGCGGCGGCGGTTCTCTTCCCATGTGTCGAGGCAACCGGTGTCGCGGGTGGCCGCCTCGCCCATCTGCTGGCAGCGCTTCAACGCATCGCCCAGCGCTGACGGGCGAGTTGCCTCAGGGCCGGCGGCAGCCGGAAGGATCGCGGCGGAAAGGTCCTCGCGCGCACGGTGGATCGCCTCGGCCGTCATGGCCAAGGCGAGCACGATGATCAGCGCAATGCGGGCGAGCATCTTGCCGTGCATGGATCACCCCCTCCTTGCTGTCAGTTGCTGCCCGGGAACATCCTGGCGGAGCCGGGCTGGTAGCCGGCGCCGGGCTCGAGGAACCGGCGACGCTGTTCGCGGCCCTGCTCGGCAGCGGCCGCCTGCTCAGCGGCGGAGAGCGCGTCGGCCCGACCATTGGCGGCGAGCATCGCCGTGAGGTCGGCGAGTTGCTGGGCCTGAAGGGCGAGGATCTGGTTGCCCGCCTGGGTCGCCTGCAGCGCGCCCGTCGCGCCCTGGCTTTCTCCGACGAGGGCCGAGAGTTCCGCGCGCTGCGTCTCGATGTTGCCGACGACGCCGGCCTGGACGCGCATTGCATCCTGGAGCGCGCCGACAGTATTGCCCCAGCGTTCGCGAGCCAGGTCGATGAGGTCCTGGTCGGAGGCTGTGAGGTCCATGTCGGCGTATTGCTGCGAGAATATCTGGTCGATCTGCTGCACGTCGAAGGCAATGCGCTGGGCCTCCCCCAGCAGTTGCTGGGTGCGCTGGACCGACTGCTGAATCTGCTGGAGCGAGGAGTAAGGCAGACTCGCGAGATTGCGCGCCTGGTTGATCAGCATCTGGGCTTCGTTCTGGAGGCTCTGGATTTGATTGTTGATCTGTTCGAGGGCGCGGGCCGCCTGCAGCACGTTCTCGGCGTAGTTGGACGGGTCGAACACGATGTCGCCGAAGCCGAACAGGGCATGGGCAGGTGTGACGGTGAGCGGCGACAACGCCACCGGCGACGTCAGGATGGTCGTGACGAACAGGATGTGACGGATGCGCGAGCGGGAACGGATCATGGGAGGATCTCCTCAGGGGGTTGATCGAGCGCCGCGGTCGGTGCGGCGAGATTGGTGAGGTTGGGGATGAGGTCGGCGGCCCAGTCGAGCGCGTGAGCGCGGAGCCAGGCGCCGAGGAATCCGTCGCGCCCGTGCTCGCCCAGCACCTCTTCGATCAGGGCGTGATCCGACTTTGCGGACGCCGCGCACAGCGCCAGCGCGACGTCGCCGAGACCGAGCTCGAACAGGCGGTTGCCGCGGCGGGATTGCGCGTAATAGTCGCGCTTGGGCAGAGCCCGGGCGATGATCTCGATCTGGCGGTCGTTGAGACCGAAGCGCTGATAGATTGCCCTAAGCTGGGGCTCGATCGCGCGATCGTTGGGCAAGAGGATGCGCGAGTGGCAGGAGTCGATGATCTCGGCGGCGATCGTGCTCTTTTCGAGCTGAGCCAGGGACTGGGTGGCAAAGATCACGCTGGCGTTCTTCTTGCGCAGCGTGACCAGCCACTGGGCGAGTTGGCTGGCAAAACCGGGATCGCTCAGCGCCAGCCAGCCCTCGTCGACGATGACGAGCGTCGGTCTTCCATCGAGCCGCCCGGCGATGCGGTGGAAGAGATAGGCGAGCGTGGCCGGCGCGGCGCCGGTGCCAAGCAGCCCCTCGGTCTCGAAAGCCAGGACGGACGCCGATCCGAGGGTTTCCGTTTCGGCGTCGAGCAGCCGCCCATACGGTCCGCCGACACAATAAGGCTCGAGCGCGCGCTTCAGGTCATTGGACTGAAGCAGCACGGTGAGCCCGGTGACCGTACGTTCCGCGACGGGGGCCGAGGCCAGTGAGGTGAGTGCCGTCCAGATGTGTTCCTTGACGTCAGGCATGATGAGCACGCCCTCGCGGGCGAGGATGGCGACGAGCCAGTCGGCGGCCCAGGCGCGTTCGGGCGTGTGCTCGATGCCGGCAAAGGGCTGGAGCGAGACGGAGGTCTCGGCGCCTTCGGTCAGTTCGCCACCGAGGTCGTGCCAGTCGCCGCCCATGGCCAGCACTGCGGTGCGGATCGAGCCGCCGAAATCGAAGGCGAAGACCTGGGAATTGTCGTAGCGGCGGAACTGCAGGGCCATCAGCGCCAGCAGCACCGACTTGCCCGCGCCGGTTGGCCCGACGACCAGGGTATGGCCGACGTCACCAACATGAAGGGACAACCGGAACGGGGTCGAGCCTTCCGTCCTGCCAAAGAGCAGTGGGGGTGCTCGGAAATGCTCGTCCCGTTCCGGCCCCGCCCACACCGCCGAGAGCGGGATCATGTGGGCGAGATTCAGTGTGCTGATAGGCGGCTGCCGCACATTGGCGTAAAGGTGCCCGGGCAGCGTGCCGAGCCAGGCATCGACCGCATTGATGGTCTCCACCATGCCGGTGAAGTCGCGGCCCTGGATAACCTTCTCGATCAGCCGGAGCTTCTCGTCGGCGATGCCGGGGTCGTCGTCCCAGACCGTCACGGTCGCGGTGACATAGGCCTCGCCGGCATAGTCGGCGCCCAGTTCCTGGAGCGCGAGATCCGCATCGGCGGCCTTGTTCGCCGCGTCCGTGTCGACCAGCGCGGAGGCTTCGTTGGTCAGCACCTCCTTGACGATCGCGGCGATGGACTTGCGTTTGGCAAACCACTGGCGGCGGATGCGTGTCACCAACCGCGTGGCATCGGTCTTGTCGAGCAGGATGGCGCGTGTGGCCCAGCGGTAGGGGAAGGCGAGGCGGTTGAGCTGGTCGAGAATTCCTGGCGTCGTCGTGCCCGGAAAGCCAACAATGGTGAGAACCCTCAGATGCGTGTCGCCCAGGCGCGGCGCGAGCCCGCCAGCGAGCGGCTGATCGGCGAGCAGCGCGTCGAGATACATTGGCGTCTCGGGGACACCAACGCGGTGACGCTTGGTCGAAACTGTCGAGTGCAGATAGGTCAGCGTCTCTGCGTCATCGAGCCAGCGGCATTCGGGCATGAAGCCGTCGAGCAGTGCCAGCACACGATCGGTGCGATCGACGAACCCCTTGAGGATTTCCCAGGGGTTGACCCCGGTCTGCTCGCGACCCTCGTAGAGCCAGGTCTCGGCGCGGACGGAATCTTCGGCCGGCGGCAGATGGACGATGGTGAGGAAATAACTCGACTCGAAATGGCTGCCGGCTTCTTCGAAGTCGGCCTTGCGCTCGGCGTCGATCAGGGCGGAGGCGGCATCGGGGAACGTGCTTCGCGGATAGGTCGCAGCCTCGTGCCGCTGCGCCTCGACGAAGATGCTCCAGCCCGAGCCAAGGCGACGAAAGGCGTTGTTGAGGCGGCCGGCAACACCGACCAGTTCGGCCGGAACCGAACTGTCGAGGTCGGGTCCGCGAAATTTTGCCGAGCGCTGGAAACTGCCGTCCTTATTGAGGACAACGCCCCGGCCGACCAGGGCGGCCCATGGGAGATAGTCGGCGAGACGGGCACCGGTGCGCCGATATTCTGCGAGGTTCATCATTGCGCGCCTCACAATCCAAGATGCGCGGGGATGCGCAGATGCCGGCGTACGACCTCGACGAAAAGCGGATCGCGCCGAGCCGCCCAGACGGCGGCCAGGTGTCCGATCGCCCACAGCACGATGCCGACGATCCAGAGCCGGAGGCCGAGACCGAGCGCGGCGGCCAATGTGCCGTTGAGGATGGCGACCGAACGCGGAGCGCCGCCGAGCAGGATCGGCTCGGTCAGTGCCCGACGGACGGGCGCGGAGAAACCCGGGACCTCCTCCATCAAATCACCGCCCCGCCACCGAAGCTGAAGAAGGAGAGGAAGAAGCTTGAGGCCGCGAAGGCGATTGACAGACCGAAGACGATCTGGACCAGCCGCCTGAAGCCGCCCGAGGTATCGCCGAAGGCGAGCGTCAGGCCGGTGACGATGATGATGATCACCGCGATGATCTTGGCGACCGGCCCTTCGATGGATTCGAGGATCTGCTGCAGCGGCTCCTCCCATGGCATGGAGGATCCGGCGGCATAGGCGGCTTTCGTCATGACGAAGGTGAGCGAGGTGGCGAGCGCGGTCGCGGCGAGGCGCGCACGGGCGCGCAGGGTCATTGTCATTGCGGGGCTCCATTGGGTTCGGGATTGGGGATCGTGGGGGCAAGGACGTAGTCGCCGGTCGTTTCGAGCCCGGTGACGTGGACGAGTTCGGCGAGCCGCCGTGCCGACCCACGACCCGAGAGCACGGCGATGACGTCGATGGTCTCGGCGATGAGCGCCCGTGGGACGGTGACGACGGCTTCCTGGATGAGTTGTTCGAGGCGCCGCAGCGCGCCGATGGCGGTGCCCGCATGAATGGTGCCGATGCCGCCCGGGTGGCCGGTCGACCAGGCTTTCAGCAGGTCGAGCGCCTCGGCGCCGCGCACCTCGCCGATCGGTATCCGATCGGGCCGCAGCCGCAGGGAGGAGCGCACGAGCTCCGATAGCGAGACGACGCCATCGCGGGTGCGCAACGCCACGAGGTTGGGCGCCGCGCATTGCAGTTCGCGCGTGTCTTCGATGAGGACAACTCGATCGCCGGTGCGCGCGACCTCGGCGAGAAGGGCGTTCGTCAGCGTCGTCTTGCCGGTCGACGTGCCGCCCGCAACGAGGATGTTCTGCCGTTCCGTGACAGCCCGGCGCAGCGCGTCGGCCTGCGCATCGGACATGATGCCGGCCGCCACATAATCCGCGAGCGAGAACACCGCGACGGCGGGCTTGCGGATCGCAAAGGCCGGGGCGGCCACAACGGGCGGCAGCAGGCCCTCGAACCGCTCCCCCGTACCGGGCAACTCGGCGGAGACGCGTGGGGCACCGGAATGGACTTCGGCACCGACATGGTGCGCCACGAGGCGGATGATGCGTTCGCCATCTGTGGCCGAAAGCTGCTCGCCGGTATCGGCAAGCCCAGTGGCCAGCCGGTCGATCCAGAGCCGCCCGTCGGGGTTGAGCATCACCTCGACGATCGCGGGATCGTCCAGAAACCTGGCGACGGCCGGGCCAAGGGCGGTGCGCAGCATGCGCGTGCCGCGTTCAACCGCCACCGACTCTCTGGAAGAAACAACCACGTCGTCCCCACTCCGCTTGTGGGCCTGCACGACGGAGGCCCTGGATCGGGGATGAGTAGAAAAGGCAGGAATGGGCCGGCGGCAACAAGCCTCAAGCGGCCGTCGTACCCTGGCGTGGAATTACAGGGTAACGGCGGAAGCGCCTGCCCGGCGTCCGCCTATTCCGAGCCGCTCGCCGACGAATCGGGCGCTGGAGTGATGTCTTCGGGTATCTCGTTCCGGAGCTTGGGACCCTGCGCGAGCCGGCGACCAAGCGCCGATACGAAGGCGTCGTAGCGCTTGCCCGACTGCGCGCGCGCCGCCGCCTGCGCCGGCTCTGGGAGCTGCGGCGTTGTCGTCAGCCAGAAGCGCACGAATACCGCGAGTGTCTCGACCGAAACCCCCAGATCCCGTTCCAGCCGAACGAGACGCCGGTCGATCTGGTCGAGGCGTTTGGTCAGCGCCGCCTCCTGTCGCTCGGCAGCGTCAGGCGAGAGGAAGGATGCGATGGCGGCCTCCGCCACCAGTGACCGGGACAGGTCGCGGCGGGCGGCATGGTCCACCAGGGCCTTCATGACCGGCGGATCGAGATAGATGGACAGTCGCTGTTTCTTGCCGGGTTTCACCATGGCGAGCCTCACAGCATGCCGTCGCCAGGATCGAGATCGGCCTGCCGCGCGATCCTCTGCATCGAGCGATTGAGGTTTTGAGCCAGCACCGCCGCCTCGTCGTTGGCATCACGATCGACGTCGAATTCGTCGTCAGGGGCGGGGTTGGGCTCGGGCACGACCTTGCTGCTGAGTTCAGGCTGCCGGCGTTTTTCGGATTCGGTCGGATCCTCGTCATCGACCGGCGCCACGGAGGGAAGATCGCCAGTTGCGAGGCCTGGGCGCGTAGGTATTGCCAGAACACTCCAGTCGTCCTCGGCCGTGTCGCGTCGATGCTGGGTCGCCGGCGGCCGCAGAATGCGTTCCTTGAAGCGGCCGTCCTCAAAGTAGCGCGCCTTGTGTGCGCGGATGGGGTGAGTGCCGGCGACCATGACGATCTCGTCGCTTGGCGGGAGTTGCATGACCTCACCGGGTGTCAGGAGCGGACGTGCCGTCTCCTGGCGCGAGACCATCAGGTGGCCGAGCCAGGGTGAGAGGCGATGCCCGGCATAGTTCTTCATCGCCCGCATTTCCGTCGCGGTGCCGAGTGCGTCCGACACCCGCTTGGCGGTGCGCTCGTCGTTGGTCGCGAAGGAAACCCGGACGTGACAATTGTCGAGGATGGAGTTGTTCGGTCCATAGGCGCGTTCGATCTGGTTGAGCGACTGGGCGATGAGGAACGCCTTGAGGCCGTAGCCCGCCATGAAGGCGAGCGCGGACTCGAAGAAGTCGAGGCGGCCAAGGGCGGGGAACTCATCGAGCATCAGCAACAGGCGGTGACGGCTGGACCTGGCGTTGAGGTCTTCGGTGAGCCGCCGCCCGATCTGATTGAGCAGGAGACGCACCAGCGGCTTGGTGCGATTGATGTCGGATGGCGGCACGACGAGGTACAGCGTGGTTGGGCGATCGGCCGCCACGATTTCGCCGATGCGCCAGTCACAGCGCGACGTCACTGCCGCCACCACCGGATCGCGGTAGAGTCCAAGGAAGCTCATCGCAGTGCTCAGTACGCCCGACCGTTCATTGTCGGACTTGTTGAGCAGTTCGCGCGCGGCTGAGGCCACGACTGGGTGCGGACCTGCATCGCCCAGGTGTCGTATCTTCATCATCGCCGCGAGCGTCGCCTCGATCGAGCGGGCTGGGTCGGACAGGAAATTCGCGACACCCGCGAGCGTCTTGTCCTTTTCGGCATAGAGGACGTGGAGAATGGCGCCGACCAACAGGGCGTGGGAGGTCTTCTCCCAATGATTGCGGCGCTCCAGCGAGCCTTCGGGATCGACCAGGATGTCGGCGATGTTCTGGACGTCCCGAACTTCCCACTCGCCGCGGCGGACTTCGAGCAGCGGGTTATAGGCCGCGGATTCGGTGTTGGTCGGGTCGAACAGGAGGACGCGACCATGTCGTGCCCGAAAGCCCGCAGTGAGAGTCCAGTTTTCGCCCTTGATGTCATGGACGATGGCCGAACCCGGCCAGGTCAGCAGCGAGGGGATGACGAGACCGACGCCTTTGCCCGACCGTGTGGGCGCGAAGCATAGAACATGCTCGGGGCCGTCGTGGCGGAGGTAGTCGCGCTCGTAACGACCGAGGACGACGCCGTCGGCGCCGAGCAGGCCGGCCTCCTTGATCTCGGGATGTGTGGCCCAGCGTGCCGAGCCATAGGTCTCGACGTTATCCGCCTCGCGAGCGCGCAGGACGGACATGAGGATGGCAGCTCCGATCGAAACGAAGCCGCCGGAGGCCGCGATGATACCGCCTTCATGAAAGATCGAGCGCGCATAGGCGTCGTAGGAGAACCACCACCAGAAGAAGGCTGGTGGATGATAGACTGGCCAACCAGCGAGGTGAAACCATGGCGCGCCAAGCTGCGGCTGAAAGCCGAGACGCCACGCTGTCCATTGGGTGGAGCACCAGACCGCCGCCAGCACGATCAGGCCGACAACGATGATCTGTCCCCAGAGGATTTTCGTGCCCGTCATAGCGGTGCTCCTTTTGGAGCACAGGTCGGAATATCCAGGCATCGGTTTCAAGGTAATATGGAGGTGGGTCGCACGGTGGGCGGTTGCAGAGTGAAAAAACAAGAGCGATGCGGCTTGCGCTTGAATAAGACTGGTGTGCGGCGCAGACTAACTTCCGCGGGGCAGTATTTTTAAGGTCGTCAGCCGTCCCGCATAGGGGGTGACATGAGGGTTCTGGCTGCGCTTATTGCAATCTCCACCGCGACATTCTCAGGTGCGGCATTCGCGGCCTGTACGGTCCCAAGCTACAATATGTTCTATGGTACTCCTGACGGCTATTCCGCGACGGATGCCTTCGTCGGAAAGTTCGACTATCCGGCGGCTCCAACCGAACCGCTCCCCGCCTTTATGGCGATCGACTTCACCAGTGATTGGAAAGCCTATCTACAAGGCGCTCTCGACTACGCCTTTGAGGGGAACGAGGCGGTAGATTTTGATGTCGCCCAGAACAGTACACGCGACTGGTACCACGCCCTGTGGATGCATCCTGACGCTTCGGGTCGTGAGTTTCTACGCGGATTGACCCAGGAGAGGGCGTCTCGCCCGGACCAATACAAGGACGGGCTCGCGAAAGAATTTCAGACCTGGGCGATCGGGTTCTACAATTCCTTCGGTGCCTCCGAATTTCATGAAATCTGGGCAAATCCCTGCGACCCGGATGTGTCGGGATTGCTCTTCCCAGTGGGTACCGTCACATTCAAGCTTCTCTTCACCGAAGCGACGTCGACGGATCTTCCCTACCTCGCGAACGCGCCCTCCTGGATGGCACACATTGGTCGATCCGATCCGGTCGTTGATGGTGTGCAGCCGGAGCGGGTCAGGGCCATGCAACTGCTTCAGGTCGATATCGCGGTCAGGGATGACGACGCCACCGAGACTGGTTGGGTATTTGGAACGTTCGTCTATAGCAACGACGTCGTCTCCGCGGACCCCTGGAGGAAGCTCAAGCCTGTCGGCCTGAGTTGGGGAAATGATCCGACCGTCCTTCCTGGAAATCCGCTCAGTGAGAATGTGACCGACCTGACATTGGCCGGCACACTCTTTGGCTGGCCGGAGCGACTTGAACTTGGTTGGGGCGGGCGCATGAACGGACCCGCCGACAATCTCTTGAGCTCATGCACATCCTGCCACGGTACCGCGCAATTCCCGAGGAGCGACGACTTTGGCAATTTCCCGAGACTGGCCGTCGCTCCCGCCAACTACTCGCAGCGCCTGCTCGACTATTTCCGGAACATCGCCCCAGGGGTGGCTTTTGACCCCATAACGAAGTTCCGTAATTCCTCCGTCGAGGTTCCAGCGTTCCCGCTCGACTACTCGCTGCAGATTCAATCGGGCCTTGAGCGGATATGCAACGCGGCGAGGAGGACGGATCCACCCTTTGACACCGAGCCGGTGCCTGCGGTCTGCGTAGAAGCAAACTATCTCGCCACGCCCATGATGGCGGAGCCGATCACCGATGAGGCTCTCAAGCGCCAAGAACTCAACAGGATCGACTGGGATCAATACGAGCCGCCCATTCGCTAAGGTGCTTGGGATTCGCCGCCTATAGGCCGATCCCCCGCTTCCGACTGAAGCTCCAATCGACACCGGCGTCTCCGCGGGCGACGCCTGAGATATGCTGGCCCAGCTTCTTCTCGAGTGACGGCGTCCACGGAACGAGCTGGAATCCGAGCCCGTCGTCGATCATGGCAAACCGACCCGATGCGAGGGCAAAACGTTGCCGGTAGGTGCCGGCAACGTATTCGCCGGTCGCTGCCTTGTTGAACGGCCGGCCGAACTGGTCGGCGAGCTTTTCGCCGAGCGCCTCGACTTCCTGACGGCGCAGTGTGTCGAGCAGGCGGCGCGCGAAGACCACACGACTGCCCTGGCGCTGGGCCAGCCCTTCGTCGGCCAGATGCTCGGCGCGACGGTCGAGCGCCTCACGCACTTCCTGGCCGAAGTTACCTTCGCCAAGCGCGACCGGATCGCGGCTGATAGCCTGGCGGTCGAGCCAGGTGGCGCCGGTCGCCGAGACTTGACTCTCGATCGGCAGGTCCGACCGAACCGCGATCGCCACCCTTTGATGGCCCTGCGCGTCCTCGAACCGGCGCAGTTCGATGATCGAGCCCGGCGCGCCGTCGCCGGTGGCGTCGAGGTCGGGCAGCTTGATGTGGTGGGTACGGCCGTCGACGCCGTCGACCACGACATAGGCGGTTCCCTTCAATTCGTCGTCGAGGCCGCGATCAACCAGGCGTCCGATGACCGGTCCGTCGACACGCTCGCCGGCGAGCACGAAGCTGGCCGCGCCGCGGTCAATGCCGCGCTCATTCATCGCGCGGTGCATGCGTTTGATGATATCGCCGCGCTCGCCCATCTGGCGCATTGTGACTTCGGCGTCTTCAGCCAGAAACCATTGGCTATGGCCGACCTGATGAGCAACGCCCAAGACCTCGAGCGTTCGCAGCCTGCCGACCTTCAGCGCGTGAAAATCGTCGGGCTGCTCGCCGGCGCGTGGCGCGAGATCGATGATGCGGGTTTGATGAGCGTCGCGTCTCAATTGCCGGTCGAGATTTGTCCAGCGCTCCGCCTGCACCTGACGTTCGAGCGCGCGGCGGATGTCGTGATCGGTGCGCGGGCCGAGTTCCTGGGTGATGAGATCGCGGGCACGGTCACGCATCCCTTCCTTGATGTAGTCGCGGGAAATGACGAGGTTCTCGCCGTCGTCGCGTACCCCGCGGACGATCAGATGGATATGGGGATGCTCGGTGTTCCAGTGATCGACGGCCACCCAGTCGAGTTTGGTGCCGAGATCCGTCTCCATCTGGTCGACGAGATCGCGTGTGAAGGATTTGAGATCTGCCATCTCCAGGGCGTCGTCAGGCGAGACGATGAAGCGGAAATGATGCCTGTCGTCCTTGCAGCGCTCGGCGAAATCCACGGAGTCGACCTCCTCGGTTCCCTGACCGAAGAGCCGTGCTTTCTCCCCGTCCCGGGTGACCCCCTCGCGGCGGAGATAGGACAGATGGTTGGGAAGATTGCCGCCACGCAGGTTCATCCGCACCACCCGCGCCTTGATCACCGCGCCGCGTGAGCGCGCGGTGAGCAGGCGATTGGCCTGCACCGATGCGCGTTGCCCGCGCCCGAAGCGTGACCGATTGCCGGGACCGATCCTGCCTTGCCGCGACACCGAGCTGCCTGCCTTCTGCGCGGCGGCGAGCGCTTGGGCGATGAAGGGACGGGCGCGCTGCGCCTTGCTCGAGCGGATGCGCCCAGGACGGATGCGGAAGGTACGGTCGTCGCTCATGACGAAATCGCCGCACATCGCAGCAAGGTGCTGAAAGGACGTGTGAAACGCTCTCGCCGCGATGTAGGCACCGGAGGCGCACATCGCGGAAATCTCACGCAAGTCGTTGAAACATAACCCCCCGACCGCAGCGCACATCGCGCCCCTTTATCCTGCCATCGTGCGGTTGTGGTGCTGGGTCCCCGCCGTGATGCCCGCCACGTGACGCTGTTGTTCGCCATTACGCGATGGGATGGAGAGCGCCTCATTGCGTTGCTCCAGGCTCGGAGCGTGTTACGAACATTCCGTTGGACGACGGTGAAGCCGTGTCCTCATCCTGCACCGAAGCTGCCGTCGGGCTCCTGTCGGATTGCGGCGAACCGACAAAGGGGCCGCTGCCGGGAGAGCCGACAAAGAGCGGTGCCTCGCGCCAATCGATGGGGCGGGCGCTCTCTTGATCCATGCTCTCTGGCAGCGGCTCGCCGCCCAGGATCGGTGCAAGCGCGGCAACGTAATCGCGGGTCTCCGTCGGCAGCGGGCGGCCCGTCGCGAGATACTCATCGAAGCGCGCGGGACCGGCATTGTAGGCGGCGAGCGTGCCGCCGATCGTCCCGAAGCGATCGAGCATTTCGCGGAGATACGCTGCGCCGGCGAGGATGTTGTCGCGCGGATCGAACGGATCGTCACCAAGCCGATATCGGTTGCGCAGTTCCTCCCAGGTCTCTGGCATGATCTGCATCAGACCCCTCGCGCCGGCAGAAGACACCGCGCGAACATCGTGCGCGCTTTCGGCCGCCAGCACGGCGCGTATCCACGCCACGGGAATGCGGAAACGCGCCGATGCCTCGGCGATGAAGGGATCGAACCGCGCGTCACTGGCCTGCTCGCCGACCGGCTCGTCCTGCGCCTGCACGCAGTGCACAGGCGCCAGGATCGAGAGGCCGGAAAGGAGAAGGACGGCGACACGACCGCAGCGGACGTGCCACCGAAGGACAGACCTCGGGTCGAGGGGATGCATCGATCAGTCCTGGGGCTTGTCCTGATCGTCGCGCTTCTTCTGGCGCGTCCAGTGCAGACCCCAGTCGCGGCCGTTCTCGTCGGACTGGAAGAGCCGGGCGCGGATCGGCTGTGCGAGCGAGGGATCGTCGAGGACGACCGAAATGTAGGCGCCGACGCGGTCGCCGGTCTGCAGCCAGCCCGCCCCGATCTCGATGCCATCCTCGTCGCCGAGGCGAATGCGGTAGTCCGGCGCATTCTCGACATCGGCATTGTCGGTCGGAACGAAGACGATCGCGAGGTCGAGCGAGAGCGTGCGAACGCGCCCGGAATAGCCTGCCTGTGTGCGGGTGAACTGACCGATCTGTGCCATGGGAAACTCCTCTGTCTGGCGGTTGGGAATGGCGTCAGGGCGCGTCGGGCGGGTCGCCGACGTGCCAGTGGAAGCGGCCGTCGCCGTCCGCGTCGGTCCAGATCGGGAGCGCGTGGGCAGTGACGGAAGTGACGGGGAGCGGCCCGAAATACCGGCCGTCAAGACTGTCGGCCGCGTCCCAGTTCATGAGGAAGATCTCCCCGTCGGCGAGCGTCCGGCAGCCCTGCCAGACCGGCAGCGGGCGGTCCTGGCTGTCGCGGTCGCGGGCCTCGCCATAGGCGTGGTCGAAGGCGACGATGGTGCGCCCGTGGCGGCAGACCGTGTCGCCGGCGACCGCCAGCACCCGCTTGAGCAGCGGCACGCCGCGCGGCAGGTAGCCGCGCCCGGCGAGGAAGCCGGCGAGTGGCTCAGGCGGTTCGACGACGACGAGATCAGGCGCTTCGACGCGGCGCACCGCCGTGAGGCCGTAGAGCCCGATCGGTACGCTGGGCGAGGCGTTCCAGATGAACGTCGCGTCGCGCTCGCGCCACGCTGGCTCGGCGACGAGCGCGCAGGACATCAGCATGGCAAGAGTGACAGCCGCGCGGCTCATGTCGCGACGCTCCGGCGCTTGAGCCATGCGGCGTGGCGCTCGATGGTGTATGCGCGGGGCTCGGCACCGGTGGCGGAAGAATGATGGACGTGACGCCAGTGATCGGCCGGCACGGCACCGGGATCGATGTCGAGCGCGTCGATGGTGTCGATATGCTCGAGCACACGGGCGACCTTGGGCCAGCCCTCGGCGCGGAGCAGAATCTCGCCGCCGGGCCGTACGAAGGGCAGTGTCTGGAATGGCTCTCCAGGCGCGATGGCGCGCACGATATCGATGCGCGACAACACGGTGCCGTAGTCGTTAGCGGCCCAGCGCACGAAGGCGAAAAGCGTCTCCGGTGCGAAGCCGACGATACGGCGATGCCGGTCGAGGATCTGTTCGTAGGTCTGGCGGCCGAAGCGGATCCAGTATTCGATCCGCTTCTCGCGCCAGGTGAGTTCGACCAGTGTGGTTGACGGCGGCGGCCCGTCGACCGTCGGCCGCATGCTGAGCGGCAGCGAGGCGCGCTGGGTCATTTGCCGCCCCTTTCGTCGGCGGGAAACTCGCGGGCGAATAGCTCCCGCAACATGTCGGCGACGGTGATGCCGCGCTCGAAGGCTGCCACCTTGATGCGGCCGCGCAGTTCGGGCGTGACATCGATGGTGAGGCGCGCGGTGTATCCGGCGGCCGCACTGGCGCGCGGCGACGCCTCGGCGGACTTGATCCAGCGATCGGGGTCGCCCGGACGCGCAGTGAAGCGGCGATGGGAGGAAGCGCCGGTCACGATGTCCCCGCCCCGATGCGGAGCCGCTCGATCTCGGAGGCGAGCGCGGCGATCTCACGCGCGGCGAGGCCGGGCGGATCGTGATCGGCGAGCGTCTCGGCGGTGTCGCGCGCGATGATCGTGCGCGCCCCGCATCGGTTGAGCACGAAGCGGGCGGCGAGTTGCGGCCGGTAGATGCGCGCCTCGGCGAGGAGTGCCAGCATCTCGGCCGAAGCCCAGCCGTCGAGCGGCGACGGCTGCACCGGGATCAGCACGAGGTCGGCGGCGAGCAGTGCAGAGCGCATGAGGCCGGCGACGCGAGGCGGTCCGTCGATGACGACATGGTCGGCGTCGCGGGAGAGCTCCGGCGCTTCGCGGTGCAGCGTGTCGCGCGCCAGCCCGACAACGCCGAACAGGCGCGGCGCGCCAGCGCGGCTGCGCTGCTGCGACCAGTCGAGCGCCGAGCCTTGCGGGTCGGCATCGACCAGGGTGACGCGCTTGCCGCGCCGTGCCCATTCACCGGCGAGATGCAGGGCGAGCGTGGTCTTGCCGACGCCGCCCTTCTGGTTGAGGAGCGCGATGATCATCGGTCGCTCCTCCGGCGAATGGTGCCAGAGGGAGGGAAGTTATCCCCGGAACGCGTTTCCAAATAATAAGATTTAGACTCTTCATTAGAGTCTTTACGGGCGCGATTCCGCTCGCCAGGCCAAAGGCTTAACTGAGGCTCGTGCGCCTGATGTACAGATAGGTTTGCGCCTGTTGTACGGATACCGCTTGCGCCTGATGTACGGATATCTGGCGAAGTTGCGCACAGCTTTTCCACAGGGCGGATGTGGACAAGCTCCTGCCCGTCCGCGGTGCGGTCGAGGGCGAGCGAATAGCCCGGGAGCGGTTGGCGGCGCGCAATGGCGCGGATGTCGATGGCGAAGTCGGAATAGCGCGCGAGCGAGCCGCTCTTGGCATGGAGATGCCGCAGTTCGAAGCGCCAGCCACCGAGCTGACGGCCGGCATGCTTGCGCGCGATGCGATAGAGCCAGCGCTCGATGCCGCCGGTGAGTTCGAAATAGTCGGAGTCGATGGCGAGGACCAGGCGGCGGTCGACGATGCCCTGATAGAGCCATTCGGGCAGGACGAACTCCATGCCCTCGACGCGGCCGCTGCGCGTCGCCAGTTCCTCCCATTCGTTGATCCAGGAAAACTGCTGGCGCCGCCAGTGTTCGCCCTGGCGGATGGTGGTGCGGATGACGGTCGATTGCAGGCGGGTGAGCGCGCTCTTGATGAGGAAGTAGCTGCGCGCGCCCGTGGTGCGGCCGATGCCGGTGAGGAGTTGATAGGGCGTGAAACGGAAGAAGCGCGAGGTCGGCAGCCCGCGATCCTGCGCGGCGAGAATCTGGCTCGCGGCCCAGATCAGCACGTCGGCATCCCAGATCGTCGCCATGCCGTGCTCGGCGACGGCATAGACCTGCAGTTCGACGTCGCCGGCCTTGTAGTGGATGGGCGCGACGCGGCGCGACTTCGACAGCGAGAAGAAGGGATGCGCCATCAGATCGCGCTGGTCGCGCGGCGGGACGTCGCCGCTTAGCGCCTCGAAGGGATCGAGTTTCGCGCGCTCGCCGCGTGGACGCGATGAAGTTTTCATCGGGATCACCGCTCAGCGGGCGTCGAGGCGGCGGGCCGGATGGACCGTGCCGTGGCCGGGATCGGAGGTCGAGGTCTTGGTGCCGCGATCTGCCCAGGCCTGCAGATCCTCGAGCGCATAGACGACGCGGCCGCCGAGTTTCCGGTAGGCCGGCCCGGTGCCGTAGGTACGGTGCTTTTCGAGCGTGCGGTCCGAGAGACCGAGGAAGCGGGCGGCCTCGGGGGTTCTGAGGTAGCGCGGCGGCATGCCGGGGGCATTGGAAGTCATGAGCGGGTCTCCGCGAGTGCGATCAGACCGCCGGTGTCGAACGGCGGGCACGGACCATGGTGGCGAAGACGGGGCGCGAAGGGGGATGAGGAACTTTCGATGCCGAAAATCCTCACCCCCGCCGTTGGCGATTCCGGCCTATTCCTTGCGGCGATGACGCAGAAGCTGACGATAGCCGCCGGCAATCATGACGCGGCCGCCATGGACGAGACCGATGATGGTGGCGCGCAAGGGAGAGGTCTTCCAAGGCTCGGCCGCAACGCGTCGGGGCCCGAACATGGCGATGGCCACATCGCGATAGCTGGCGCCGTTCAAGCGTCCATCGGTCGCCTGCAGCATCTGCCGATGCCGACGCCGCTGTTGGGGCGTCAGTCGCCGGTCGTCGGGAACGGTGCGCCCCTGCAGGGCGCGGAGCAGGCGGTCGATGGCGTCGATCCTGTCGAAGCCGTCGGCATCAAGCGGCACGAGCGCGGCGAGCGCCGTTCCAGCCGGTGCGCCGGGCAGCCGCAGCAAGCGAATGGCCTGCTTGCCGACAGTGAACACCATGTGTTCGCCCTGGTCGTCCGGCTGCGCGGCTGGATCGCGCAGTTCAGAGGAAAGGTTGCCGGCCGTCGGCAGCACGATGGGCGACTGCGTGAGCAGCACAGCGCTCGTGTCCGCCTCGACGGACCAGAACACGGGACCCTCTCCAGCACTCAGCGACGGCGGGACGAAAAAACTGCAATCCCCACTTCCTGCGGAGTTCCACCCGTGCGGAGGCGTCCTCGGCGCGGGCATAGTCCTGTTGATAGTCTTTATTGCGCCTGAGCCATTCCCAGGCGAGGTCGGTCGAATTCAATTCGTCCAGATAGTGGTATGTCTCCGAGGAGCGCCAGTGGGAGATGTCGGGCGTCATCGTTGTTCCTCGTTGCCGCAACGTGGGGCGGGCAGCGTCCCGGAAACTTGAGAGTTTGGGAAGAGTTTAAGAGAGCACCGGGCGATGCCTGCGGCGCACCGCGGCGCGCTATAGCGGTTTCCCGTGAAGCAGCTTGCGGTAGCCATGCTCGGTCATCCAGCGAGCGCGCGCGAGATGGCTGTCGTGCACACGCCGTGCCCGCTCGGGCTCGACCTCGGGATCGATCTCGAAGATCACCGCCACGGCTTCACGCCAGTCCGCTCCCTCGGTAGCAGCGTCCAGCACCCTCATATACGCTTTCATATGCGCGCGATCGTATTCCGTGAGTTCGGGACTCTCTGGTGGTGCGTCTAGAAATGTCGTTCGTGTCACAGTCTACCCCCAACCGGCGAGTCTATATCATGCCTAGGCAGGTTGTCAGTGAAGGCGTCCACCTACCGGTTGAAGCTTGTTCTTAGGAACCTCGGTCGGCGTGGACCACCGGTGATTAGCCGGGAAAAGTGCGTTACATATTATAGTTGATAAACTTATAGTGTGTAAACTGGAACCAGTCTGTGCATGGATATGCGCAAGCTGGTCGGTCGGAATTTCGCCCGACTGCGTCGGGAGAAGGGCCTGACGCAGGAGGATGTTGAGGCACGCTCTGGTTTCAGCCAGCAGTATCTCAGCGATCTCGAACGCGGGAAGAGGAATCCGACCGTCGTAACACTCTATGAGCTTGCTCAGGCGCTTGGTACCAGCCATGTCAATCTTGTGTTGGACGATCAGAGTGATTGATTCCGCCCGCCCGATGCCTCATTAAGCTAGAAGGTCCCGCCCGGACCAGCCGGGCGGGGTGATTGTGGAACCTCATTCGCCGTTGCGGCGGCTGGGGCGGGACCAGATCAGGCTGTAGCTCTCGCCATCTTCGTCCTCGACCAGGTTGGCGTAGATCGGGGCGGTGAAGCTGGGGTCATCGAGCTTGAAGCCCAGGTAGGGACGGCCCTCGTTGGACTGCTTGCTCCAGGCGGCGCCGATCTCGGCTCGGCCGACGAAGATCCGGTGGCTGGGAGCGTTCTCGCCGCTGGCGCGGGTGTCGGGGGTGACGCGGACGTTCTTGGCCTGGACCGAGAGAGTGACGATTTCGCCGGTGAATTCGTTGTTGGCGGTCTTCTTGAAGGTGCCGATGGTGGCCATGGTAGTTCTCCTTGGTTTCTGGCTCGAGCCCGCACCATGCGGCCTCGATGGCGATCGTCCGGCCGAAGGCGATCGACGGCGCACCCTGAAGGGGCCTGACGGCAAAGGAGGAACTATCTTGTCTCGCGAGGAACCCGGCCTCCTGGCCGGGAGGGGAAGATAGTTTTGACGGCGCTGTTGCGCCTTAGGCGATCGAGGCGAAGCCGGCCTTCGGACAGATCAAGCCAGATAGAGAGGCCGTACTGGAGCGGTCTTGAGATTTGAAAGGAACCGGGGAGAAGTGCTCTGGCGACTGCGCGTGGCTGGGACCGTCTGACGGCTTCACCTTGGGGATTGTCTCGCGGCGATCCAAAGAACCCCTGTCCCGCCTCCGCCATCGCCTGAGCAGTGGCACGCCGCCCCGGACCACGCATTCCCGGCATCGTGCTGATATCCACGCTGGAGCGGGCGATGACGGCAATGCCGGCCCATTATGCGGGCTTCTCGCGTTTGACGCGTCGCTCGTTCACGCCCGCGCCTCCCCACCTTCGAGTGACGAAAGTGGGGGCTCACTGTCGGGCTGCTCTGTCCCGGCCGGTCGCTTCGGTCACGAGGCTCGCGCGACATCCTGTCCGGCTGGTCCGGGCGGGGCCATCATGGTGAGACGCAGGAGGGCCGTGATGCCGACGGCAATAGCGCCGGCAATGGCAAAGACCACCTGCCAGGTCTCGGACGGCATGGTCAGTTTCACGATGCCGAAGGTGGCGTGGTAGCCGGCGATGACTGCCGGCGCGACGAAGACCAGCAGCACGAGGAGCTTCAGCCAGGCGGGCCGCAGCACGAGCAACAGAAGCTGGAACAGGCCGAAAGTTGCCGCCGCGGCAAGCGCGCCGACGATAACGCCGCCGAGACCGCCAGCTCCGGTGCTGTTCGCCCAGAGGCCGATGCAGATGCCGGCGAACAGGGGGAGCGCGAAGACGGCGAGATTGAAGAGCAGCCAGCAGAGCGCGATGACGCCCGCCAGCGATACGAGAATGCCGATGATGATCATGGTGGTGGTCTCCGTGGACGATGTCGAACGGTTGCGCCTCCACCACCACCGCGGCGCGAGGTGAAGTATAGCGCAGCGAGCGTGTGGCGCAAATCACGCTCGTCGCATCGGTGATGGTCGTGGACGGCGCTCACGCGCCGTCCTTCTTGCGGAAGTCGTAGGCATTGATGCCGAGCTTTTTCGCCTTGTCGGCGAAATTGTCCTGGATGCCGGTGCCCGGGAAGACGATGACCCCGATCGGCAGGATGTCGAGCATCGCGTCGTTGCGCTTGAACGGTGCGGAACGGCCGTGCTTCTCCCAATCGGGCGCAAAGCCGACCTGCGGCACCTTGCGGCTGTCGGCCCATTTGGCCGCGATCAGTTCTGCGCCCTTGGGCGACTTGCCGTGGATCAGCACCATGTCGGGGTGCTTGGCGTGGACCTTGTCGAGCGTGTCCCAGACGAGGTGGTGATCGTTGAAGTCGAGGCCGCCGGTCAGGGCGATCTTCGGACCGGTCGGAAGCATCACCTCGGTCTCGGCCTTACGCCTTGCGGCGAGGAAATCGCGGCTGTCGATCATCGCCGACGTCAGGTGACGGTGGTTGACCATCGACCCGGAGCGTGGCCGCCAGGCCGAGCCGGTGTGCTGCTCGTAGCGCTCGGCGGACTGGTCGCGCATGAGTTCGAAGGCGTCGCGCCGTTCGAGCATTGTCTGGCCCTGGGCGGTGAGGGTTTCGAGTTCGACCGCCTTGATCTCGGTGCCGTCCTGTTCGCGCTGCAGGCGGCGCTGGGCCTGCTCGTTGTCGTCGAGTTGCCGCTCGATCCGCAGCACAGCACGATGGAACACGTTGCTGACCGACCAGAGCAGGTCGTCGAGATCGGGTTCGAGGCGCGTATCGGCCAGGGTGGCGATAAGTGCGTCGAAGATGTCGGCCACTGCTCCGGCCACCTGCTCGCCGTCGGGCAGCGCTCGCGGATCGGGCTCGTCACTATAGGGGCGCCAGCCATAGAGCTGGAGTTCGGTAAGGACGTGATCGGTCGGGGATGCGGCGTGGTGCGGTGCGGTGTCGTCGTGCTCGCTCATGGGGATCTCCCGTCGGCTGGACCGCGACCCTCGCGGCCTTCATGGCGACGAAAGCCCACGGGCGGGACGGCCGGGCACCCGGAGCGAAGCGCAGGGCCGGAGCGACAGCGGAGGATGGCAGAGGCCGGCTATTTTGCCTCGCGATGGAAAGGCGTGCCGGCAGTCGCTGGTCTTTGTCACCAATCGCGCGCCGCCGGAAAATAGTCGGCCGCCGCCATTGCCTGGCCGGCCCGTTTGTGGGCCCGATCGCCCTCTCGAAGGCCGGGTCGCGGCTCTCATCCGGCGAGCGGTTCACCAGCGATCCCGGCAACGCCAGACCTCGCCACATCCCTTACCGGTTCATGCCGCCCGCTTCAGATAGCGCAGCCGATCCTGGCGCATGAGCTGGTTCGCGATCGCCGCGCGCAGGGCTTGAAGGCCGAAGTGGCGGAGATCGTCGTTGAAGTCCTCGAGTTCAGGCGACAGCACGATCGCCTCGATTCCGGCCTCGCCTGCGCGTTCGGCCAGAGCGTCACGGGCAGTGTCACCGGCCGGATCGTTGTCGCGGATGACATAGAGCCGGCGCAAGGTCGGCGGGAACAGGATAGCCCCGAGATGGGCCGCCGAGAGCGCCGCCGCCATGGCCATGTCGGGCAAGGCGCATCGGAGCGACAGCGTCGTCTCGATGCCTTCGCCCGCCGCCATGACGCTGGTCGGTACGCCAAAGCGGACGGCGTGACCGAGGAGATCGCCCATGGCACGTCGCGGCGTGTCGATCGGCGCCTTGCCGTTGCCGTCCGGATCGAGCCAGGTGCGGTGCGCGCCGGTCTGATGTCCGCCCAGATCGGTGACCGACGCGATCATGGCCGGCCAGGCCTCGGTCGGCCCATGGTCCTCGGGCCGGTAGTAGCAGCGCGGGTGGAAACGGAGCGATCCGGTTCCGCGCAAAGCCGTAATGCCGCGTCCCAGCAGATAGGTCTCGACGAGCGTGCCGGGGATCGGTCGTGACATGCCGAAGAGCCGTCGCGAGGCTTCCGGCGATCCCGCCGGAATCGGCGTGGCGGTGGCACGCGAAGAACGCCGTTCCGGCTCGGTTTGGGGCATGGCCAGAAAGGTTCTCGCCTCGTCGGCAACCGCCCCGAAGCCGATGAGGCCAAGCGCGTCACGAATGACGTCGAGCAGATCGCCATGCTCGCCGGTGGCGGCGTCGGTCCATTTGCCTGCCGGTCCATTCGGCGAGTCCCTGAGCCGGACGAACATCGACCGGCCCGGCGCATTGCGGACGTCGCCAACCTGCCAGTAATTGCCCGAGCGACGTCCGTTGGAAAGATAGTGCCGGCACACTGCCTCGGCATGTTCGCCGAGACGATGCGCGAGTTCGGCCGCGTCGTGGCGGGACATCATGCACTCTCCCGCTCGCTGACGCGCTCGACCGGCCAGCGTCCGAGCACGCGATCGAGCACCGCGATGCCGGCGGCGTCGACCGGCACGAACATCCTGAGCTTCCACGAAATGATCTCGTGGAAGAGGCCGTAGGCGGTGAGCCGCTCGCGCATCGTGTCGGTGAAGCCGGTCAACTCGATGCGCCATGCCCCCATGACGCGGACGCGGCGCAGTTGCAGCCCCTCGGCGAGGTCGAGGATGGTGCGCCCGTCCAGCAATGCCGCGAAGGCCTGCTCGGGCGTGAGCGAAGGGACGCCCGTCGCCGTCGCATTGGCCGCCCAGGCCGGCGAGACGCGGCGGCCGATGATGCGCTCGCCGGCATCGGTCTGCAGGCGATAGACCCGCGTCGACTCGTTGGGCAGGCGCCGCCAGATGGGGAGCAGCAGCCCGGTCACCATGTGGAGGACACTGTCGGAAAATTCCGGCACGTCGGCGATTTCGGCCTGCCAGGCCGACGAGAAGGCGTCGCGATCGGCCTCGACCCAGCGGGTTTCAGCCATTGCCTTGAGGGGCAGGTTCTGGGCCTCCATCGGCCGGATCAGGCGGACACGCCGCTCGACCTCGCCATCATCGAGCATGACGCTGGTGGTCGGGATCTGCACCGCGGCCCGGCCGGACTGCTGGTTGACCAGCAGCATGGCGCGCGGATCGCGGAGGTGGCCGAACGCGGCATCGAGCGTGACCGGCCGGTTGCGCTGGCGCTCGGTGATGGTGAGCAGGCGGGTTTCGGCGCCGGTGCGCGGATGGGTGTGGATCACCTCCCGGCCGGTGACGACGAAGCTCTCCGCCCGTAGCGTCTCCAGCCCGGCGTCATAGGTGCCCGACGCGATAGCGCCCTCGATGCGCGCAGCGTGCAATTGCTCGAAGGCCTCGAACAGTACGCCCTGCAAATCAATGGTGAGCGCCAGCATGCGGTTGAGGAAGGTGGTGATGGGCGGCAGATCGTCCTTGATCCCGGTGTCATTCATCAGCTTGAGGCCGGTAGCGGACTCGAAGCGTTCGAGCGAGCATCCCTCGACCTTGCCGCGCACGATGACCATGTAGAGCTGGCGCAGCGCGTCGCGGGCATAGTGGCTTTCGAGATTGTCCTCCGGCCGGAACAGGCCCTGGCCGCCGGTCTGCCGCTGGCCCCGGGTGATGGCGCCCAGCGTGTCGAGACGGCGGGCGATGGTCGAGAGGAAACGCTTCTCGGCCTTCACATTGGTGGAGATGGGACGGAACAGCGGCGGCTGCGCCTGGTTGGTCCGGTGGGTACGGCCAAGGCCTTGGATGGCGGTGTCCGCCTTCCAGCCGGCCTCGAGCAGATAGTGTACGCGCAGCCGCCGGTTCCGGGCCGAAAGCTCGGCGTGGTAGCTCCGCCCGGTCCCGCCGGCGTCCGAAAACACCAGAACACGCTTCTGGTCGTCCATGAATGCCTGCGTCTCGGCGAGGTTGGCCGAACCGGCACGCGTCTCGACCACGAGGCGATCACTGCCCGGGGCAGAGCCTGGCTTGCGCACGATGCGCCGCGACCGGCCGGTGACTTCGGCGACGACGTCCACCCCGAAATGCTGGACGATCTGGTCGAGCGCGCCCGGCACGGGCGGCAGGCTGGCGAGTTGCGCGATCAGTTCGTCCCGGCGGGCCACCGCCTCGCGGCTCTCGACGGGCTGGCCGTCCCGATAGACCGGACGTGACGACAGATTGCCCTCCGAATCGGTGAACGGCTCGTAGAGCTGGACCGGGAAGGAATGGGCGAGGTAGTCGAGGACATATTCGCGCGGCGTGATGTCGACGCGAACGTCATTCCATTCCTCGGTGGGAAGTTCGCTGAGGCGGCGCTCCATCAGCGCCTCGCCGGTCGAGACGATCTGGATGACGGCCGAATGTCCGTCGGCCAGATCGCGCGTGATCGAGCCGATCAATGTCGGTGTCTTCATCGAGGTCAGCAGGTGCCCGAAGAAGCGCTGCTTGGCGGACTCGAAGGCCGAGCGGGCGGCCGACTTGGCCTGGGCGTTCAGCGTGCCGGAGCTGCCGGTGATGTTGGCCGCCTGCATCGCCGCATCCAGGTTGTTGTGAATGATGGCGAAGGCGCCTGCATAGGCATCGTAGATGCGGACCTGCTCGGGCGTCAGTTCGTGCTCGACCAGCTCGTATTCGACGCCGGCGAAGGACAGCGAGCGGGCGGTGTAGAGGCCCAGCGCTCTGAGGTCGCGGGCCAGCACCTCCATCGCCGCGACGCCGCCGGATTCGATCGCTTCGACGAATTCGGCGCGGGTCGAAAACGGAAAATGCTCGCTGCCCCAGAGGCCGAGCCGCTGGGCATAGGCGAGATTGTGGACGGTGGTGGCGCCGGTCGCCGACACGTAGAGGATGCGCGCGTTCGGCAGGGCGTGCTGGAGTCGCAGCCCCGCACGGCCCTGCTGGGAGGCGGCGACATCGCCGCGCTCGCCCTTCGCCCCGGCGGCATTCTGCATGGCATGGCTCTCGTCGAACACGATCACGCCGTCGAAATCGGCGCCCAACCATTCGACGATCTTCCGGACGCGCGAAACCTTGTCGCCGCGGTTGTCGGAGCGCAGCGTGGCATAGGTGGTGAATAGGATGCCTTCAGGCAGCGTGATCGGCTTGCCCTGCGGGAAGCGGGAGAGCGGCGAGACCAGCAGCCGTTCCATGCCGAGCGCCGACCAGTCGCGCTGCGCGTCCTCGATCAGCTTGTCGGACTTCGAGATCCAGACTGCCTTGCGGCGCCCTTGCATCCAATGATCGAGAATGATCGCCGCAGACTCCCGGCCCTTGCCGACGCCGGTGCCGTCGCCGATCATGAAGCCTTGCCGGAAGCGGACGGCACCCGTGGCATCGTCCGGCGCGGCGCTGACGACATCGAAGGTGTCGTCCACCGTCCAGGCGCCCGCGAGAAATTCCGCATGCGCCTCGCCGGCATAGATCACCGTCTCGAGCTGAGCGTCGGACAGAAGGTCGAGGATGTTGTGCGGCAGGCGCGGCCGGTAGCTCGGCCGGGGCGGCGTGACGCTCGCCATGGCGGCCGACTGCACGAGCTGGGTGGGGTGCGCCTGAGAGCCGGGAATACGGATGGCCTGAAGTCCGTATGCCTCATAGATGGCGTCGCTGATGCCGGCAGTGTCGGCCTGAGGCACCGCGATCGTGTCGTAGGCGAGGTCGACTCCCTCGGGCTCGGCGAGCGGCGCCGACGATGCGCGCGCGGCCCTGGCGACATAGCCGCGGACGGTGCGCGGCGCTGCGGCGGTCGCGGGCGAGGAGTCCGGCAGGGCGATCGGGA